>JBLNBS010000050.1:0-34888 GCA_050260175.1 Patescibacteria group bacterium
GTATAATCGCTCGAGCTTCTCTTTGGAGCCGATACTATGGGGAACAAATACGAAATTCAGACAGTTCATCTGTTCCCAATCTTCCTCAAACACCCCTTCGTTCCGGATGGTCCTCCAGACGGGCGCTCCGGGAAAAGGGGTGAATTTTGCCATATTCATATCATCCAGCCCAAGCGAGATGGCGAAATCGCTGGTTCTTCGGATCGATTCCTCCGTCTCACCGGGCAACCCCATCATGAACAGCCCCTTGGCGCGGAGCCCGGCGGCCTGGATCCTGGCGACCGTATCCCGTATCTCCGCCGGAGACACTCCTGCTTTATGTTTCGCCAGGATCTCCGGATCGGCCGATTCGATACCCAGGGATACCATGAGACAACCCGCGCGCTTGAGCATCTTGAGGAGCTTGTCCGAGGCGTATCCGACGCGAACCGCGCAGTTGAACCGCAGATCGAGGGGATTTCTGGCAAGCCTGTCACAGAACTCCAAGATTCGTCCCTCGTCCGTGGTGAAGAGATCGTCATAGATATTGACGTGTCGAATCCCGAATCGGTTGTGAAGCCACCGCAGATGCTCATCTATATACTTGGCGGAATTGTAGCGAAAACCCTTTTTAAAGACGGATCGATCGCAATATGAGCATTGATACAAACACCCGCGGCTGGTGACCATGGAACAGCCCGGGGTATCGATATAGCTAAAGAGGGGGAGATTGTAACCGCGTGGAAATCCTTTCAGCGCTTCGTAGGCGGGAAAAGGCAAGTCGTCCAGATTTGCAATCAATTCGCGCGGAGCGTTTTTTATGATCCCGTCGCCGTCGCGCCAGACAACCCCGGGCACAATAGCCGGATCACGCCCACGGGCCAGTTCCGCAAAGGTAATTTCGCCTTCGCCCATAACGAACAGGTCAAAAGCCGGATAATCGCGTAGCAGTGGGGCTCCCAAGGCTGAAACATGGACTCCGCCGCAGACCGTTGTCACATCCGGTCGAGATATTTTAATTGCGGACGCCATCCTGGCGGCATCAGGAAAAGAGGATGTGGTCGCCGAAAAACCGATGATATCGGCGTCGTACCGAAGGATCTCCGCCACGTTTGCCTCAAACCCGGAGGGCGCGCAAGGACCTAAACAATCGTGCACGAAGACCTCGTGGCCCTCATGCTTGAGCCAGGCCGCTATCGAGAGAATCCCGTGCGGGATGATGCGGTTAAACGCTGTGACAATGTCCCTCCGACCTTTCAGCCAGTTGAACCCGCGCGGATGGACAAGGAGAATCCGGTTTCTTTTTACCTTGACTAAACTTGTCGCCATCGATTCGATCCTTCGCCACCGGTGATTTCAGAGACCAAATCATGCGTGTGGCAGCACAGCCAAGCAGATCATGGTTGCAAGGGTGGGTCTTGGTGAATCACCCCGTCGCCTTCCTCATTCGCCCTGTACATGCTCTCCAGGAAACTATTGTAACATTTGCCATTCAGGCCTGTCAATTGATCCGCCACCACCACTTCCGCACGCATCGCCATCTATCCCGTATTTCGAAAGCACCTCTTGTGCCCGCGATTCTAGCCGCCATGAACGTCGGCACTGGATGGTGCGAGGCCTCGGCAAGATTGAAGCGAATCACTACGCCGGCCGGACATGCCTAGGAGTCTGTCCGCGTAATGCCACCGGCCCCCATATATCGTGTAACCGTGCGGCATATGATACCAGAGTTTGTGCTCCGGTGGTCGTAAAGCGGGTTAGTCGCACAAACTCCTAGGCTCCACGGCCCGGCGGCGCGTCAATCCCCGGCCCGGGTCAGCCTGGCTCGATCGCCATTCCCGTGACCCACGCGATTCGAACGCATTTCGCGTGATGCTTTCTTGATTTTACGAAAAGCAACTCTGATGAGATGACCGGGCCAAAAATAAAACAGGGAAAGCGTCACCAAAACGGTATTCAACAGACTAATCCTGAGATTATCTTCAAATCTCCGGAAATGGCTTACCCTCTCCTCCTGAGTGGGGTAACAAACATCCACCGGGACAATTTCCACGGGGTAATCACGCCATACCCACCGGATAAGCGATTCCAACTCGAAATCGTATTTTACGGTAAAGAAACGGAACCGGTTGATCTTACTTACGGTATAAAGCCTGTATCCGGACTGTGTATCCATCAGTTCCCGCCCGGTCTCTAGCTTAACCCAGAAGTTGGAAAATTTCCGGCCGAATTTACTGCTCTTCGGAATGCTTTCGGCAGTCATATTCCGGTTGCCGATCACCAGAATATCTCGGCCGGAAATCGCCTTTTCCAGGAACTTTGGGATATCGGCGGGAAAATGCTGGCCGTCCGAGTCAAGGGTGATAGCAAACTCATATCCCAGTTCTTCAGCCCGCTTCAAGCCGCTTCTCAGGGCCGCTCCCTTGCCCAGATTCCTGGCGTGGGTGAGAATATCGATCTTTCCCCGATAACGTTCAAGGATCGCCCCGGTACGATCGGTGCTCCCGTCATTGACCACGATAATGTTGGCGGTGTATTCCAAGGTGGACAGGAGGACCTTCTCCAGCGTGCGATCGTTGTTGAAAGTCGGGATGATCACGCCGAAATTGAGCTCGGCCGACATCGAAAAACCTCCTTGCCATTCCATCTGGTCCCGAAAGGGAATCGCCTGATAGACTGATTTCGGCTCAGGGCAGGACGCATTCGGGCGATAATTTTTTCAATTTCATGCAGGATTTCCCGGTCAGATCCAGTATATATAAGATTTGATCATCCCGGCAAGATCAAACCAAGAGCAGTTTTTCCCGTCTTTCGCGGGGATGGGTAAAGTCCCGGTGGCGCTATTATACCAATTATCAGGAGGGATTGTCAGTGAGATTTCGTCGTCATCGGATGCTCTCTTTTTTCCTTGTTTTTACAACTTTATTTACGATTTTTTGGTTATTTCCCTCGATTCATGCTGCTGGTTCCACGGAGATCGTACTCAAGGGCCAAGTAATTTATACTCAATTCAGTTTTTTCCATGAGAAAGGACGATATTTGACCACGAATTATCGTAAAGGCATTTTAATTCCGGTCAATACCGCAGTTAAATTCGTCAAAATGACCGATCGCCGGATCTTCGTCACCCTCCCCGATGGATTGGAACTCTCCGTGGAAAACGTCGCGGAGTTCTCCGGGGAGAATATCAAGGGTATTTTCAAGCGTACTTTCAGCAAAGAACCTGTCGACCTCTGGTTATTCACGGAAAGTGAGCAGGAAGCAATCATGTCCGGTTCGGTAAAGATCGGTATGAGAAAATCCGCTGTCCTCATTGCGCTCGGTTATCCACCCAAACATAAAACACCCAGCCTGGAGTCTAATCAATGGCGATACTGGCAGAGTCGTTACAATACATTCTTGGTTGTTTTCGAGAATGATATGGTCAAAGAAATTATCAATTAGAATTAAAACCCAAATTTCCTATGGCAGAGCCAAACTTGTAGATACTCTCTGCAAGTTTGGCTTTTAACTGTATAATGCATTGCGATAAAGCAACCCAATGAAAAGATAGGGATATAGATCGGATGAAATTTCTTCTCATCCCCGAAAACAACTCTCTATCCCATATCGCAAAGTGTATTACTCTGATGGAACTTCTCGAATCCATCGGCCATGAAGTCCATCTTGCCGCTGGAATAAAGCATGCCGGTTTCTTGAACCGCCTGGGTATCACTCATCATGTGCTGCCCGATATTCAGGAGACCGATCACGGCGGTTTCCCCTCATTCAAGTGGTTTTCAAGCGTCGAAACGATCGTGGACTGTATCCGGAAAGAGGTTGCGCTGATCGATCGGATTCGCCCCGACAGGGTCTTGGGGGTCTTTCGATTTACGCTCTTCGCCTCGGCGCAGATCGCGGGGGTACCCTTTGATTCTCTGATCTGTGGATGCATGATGCCCCAGTCCCGTGAGGTTCTAGGTTTTACGGAGCGTGACGAAGGGCGGGAGCACCAACGTGTCTACCTGGAGAGCTTCTATCGGTTCGCGGGGCAAAAGCTTGGTCTGGCCATGCGGAAATTCGGCCTCGAGGGAATCGATGACATACGCCATACCTTGCAAGGCGAACGGACCTTCCTCTGGGACTTTCCGGAATTCATGCCGGTCCCGCCCCATCCCCGCACGACTCATCTCGGTCCCCTGCTGTCGCGCCGATGGCCGTATGATCAGATCGACCTCAAAAACATCCTCGACACACATTACCCAATCGCCGTGCTTTCCTTTGGCACATGCGTAACGGATCGCGCCATCGTCCACCGGATGATCCACCTCTTGCTCCAGTTGCGTTACAAGGTAATCGTTGCCGCCGGTGGACAACAGGAGATGCTGGATATCCGCCCGGCAGACCCCAGGGTCGTTCTCATGCGTTTTGCCCCGCTAGGCGAGATTCTACCCCACGCCTCCCTACTCGTGACCCACGGAGGTCAGATGACGGTGTTTGAGGCGCTCCAAAACGAGGTTCCCGTTTTTGTTATGCCTTTCCAACCCGAACAGGCGCACAACGGCGTCTGCCTGGAGAGAATCGGCTGCGGCAGCCGGCTCATCCCGTCAACCATCTTCACCGGTTTTTCCGAAGATTACGTCAAAGTCTTCAACCGGCAGTCGGATGTGGAGATCAAGGCGTGTATCAACAGAGTGCTGGAAAACGGTGAGACGCGAAAGAACCTGAAGCGGATAAGGGATGCGATCGACCGGTACCAGGGTGCGGACATACTGGCAAGATTGCTCGGGGAGAAGTAGATATGGCATTGGGCATTATCCTGGTACACGGATACAGCGGCTCCAGACAAAATCTAACCCCTTTGGCCGCCGAACTCACGGCGGTATTCGGCCAAGACGCGGTGATCGACCTCGCGCTTCCGGGTCATGACGGGCAAAGGACGCCGGAGTTCGCCGAGGAGTTGTTTATCGGAACGATCGGCCGCGCGATCCGCTTCCATATCGAGAGCAAAAAGCGGACGGTCGTGGTTGGCCATTCCACCGGGGGTAACCTGGCCCTGGCGGCACTCGACCGGTTTTCGCTCCTGCCCGATCTGTTGATCCTGGTCTCCGTGCCCAAAAAGATCGATCCCGCTTGTCAGGACCGCTGGGAGGCCCACCGGCGCGGCAAGGAGCGGCTCTCCCTATCCGATCTGGCGATGATGATTCGCCTCATCAACACTACGGGCCGAAAACGATGGGAAACAAGCTTTCCGGTGCTGATCGTCCACGGCGAGGAGGATGAACTGGTCTTGTGCCAGGAATCCCGTGCGTGGGAAGCGGATGGTTTTCCAGGGAGCGCCCGCGTGGTAACCATACCGCGCGCGAGTCACGATGTCTTCCATGGTGCGGGCAGCCGTTTCGCGATCGACGTTATCCGGAGATCCATTGCAGATCTTGCGGACCGGGATGATTACACTCGGGAGGCTGTCGAGGCCCTGAAAGCAATCGAGCCCGGGCTACCAGGGTTTCTACAGGCTGCGCCCTACGCCGGGCGGCATCTGTCCTTGGCGCCGGGCGTGCAAAGGGTCATGGGGGGGAAACCGGCTCTCTTGCCGAAGGTTGAAAACGATCCCGCGATCGCGAATATCGAGATCACGACCTGCTGCAACCTGGGGTGCCGGTTCTGCGCCCGCTCCCGGCTGCGGAAGCGTAACGAACACATGCCTCTCCAGCGGTTCCGCGATATACTGGCCCTGTTGCCCAATACCTACAAGATCGTCCTGGTGGGCCTGGGAGAGCCCCTGCTCCATCCGCAGCTGATCGAGTTGATCCAATTCGCCAAAGCGCAAAAGAGAAAAGTCGGGCTCGTGACCAACGGGATGCTTCTCCACGCGGAACTATCCCGCCGTCTGCTCGAAGCCGGTCTGGATGCGATCACCTTCAGCATCGACGGGTTCGATGCCGAGTCATCAAAAAACGTCAGGCAGGGGACTGACTTTGAGCTGGTCATCCGCAATATCAAAGGATTTCTCGCGCTATCCAGCGACACACGGGCCGTTTCCACAGCCGTCTTCTCCGCCGTGTCCGTCCATACGGTCTCGCGCTTGCCTGATCTGATCGATCGTGTTGCCGAGCTCGGTGTCGATGCGCTCATGCTGACGGATCTCAATTTCCAGGTAAATCTCCGCCATACGCTCTGGCAAAATCGCGCCGCTCCGCTGGAGGAGGCGGTCAGAAATGCCGTTTCCCGCGCGTTCGCCAAGCATTTACCGGTCCTGTCTGTCCGCGGTCTGGAAGAGTTCGGGCTCGATCTGAGATATCATCCGTTTCTTTTAATCCCCCCGGAGCAACTGTGCGAACGTTCGCAGAAACACGCCTGGTGCCTGTCGCCCTGGCAGACAATCCCGGTTGGTGTGGAGGGCGGGATCACCCTCTGCGACTGTCAACCGGATTCTCCGGTCGGCAATCTGTTGCTCCAGCCGTTTTCCGAGATCTGGCGGGGCGAGGCATTCAACGAGCATCGCGCCGCCATGCTCGGCCCGGATCCGCCCAGAGCGTGTCGAATCTGCCCGAGATTCTAACCCTGCGCTTCGTACGAGAACAGGCCGCCATCCTCCGATCCGCTGTAACAGATCACCCGTTCGCCATGCTCCAGTGCCTGAATGGCATAGGTCCCATCGGTTGCGCATTGCACGGGAAACCTTCCCGTTTTGACGGCGATGAGAGCCAGGGCCAGATCGAACGCGCAGGCGGTCGGGTATGATCCCCGCAGCCAAACCGGGAAACACGCCCGGTTCTTGCCGGCATGTGCGGCAAACTCTTCGGCCGCGGCCGCTTCGTGCCAGTCAGAATAGATCGTCTTTCGATCATCCGGTTTCGGGAGCGCATTCAGGGTTTCGCACCGGATCGTCCCGTATTTCGGCTGTCCGCTCTGGCTGACGATCAGGGTCACCCAACCTTCAGCGGTCGGCCCCAGACCGGTCCGCCGATCCACCTCCGCGGTCCGTCCGGCAAAGAACGGGGCGTACTCGTCGCCGACGCCGACGATCACGGCGTCGACACCGCCCTCCGCCAGCCAGAGGAAAGCGGCCAAAAGCGAGTTGTACAGTGTATCCAGCCCACCGGTATGGGACAGGGTCGGGCCCTGGAGGCCCAAGGCCAGAGAGAGGTAGGTGGCGGATGTATTGTAGACTGATCCCGTGAAATGGGCGGGCGAGAGCTGGTTGTCGCCGTAATCGATCAGATCGTCCAAGGCCTGCAAGCCTGAGATGATCGGCCCATAGACGGATCCCTGAATGATGCCGACGGATCGGCCGCGGATATCGAGGCCGGAATCAGCCACCGCCTCGCAGGCGGAGGCCAGGGATAGCCGGGCAAAGTGGCTCATCCGCCGCGACAGTTGCGGCGGAAGGTCGTGGCCGTCGAGATCGACTGACCCGGCCGTAACGGAGCCCAGGTCGCCCGGGGTGATCTCGCTCTGCCGCAACAACCGCTCCAAATCCCGGACACGCCCGATCCTCGAGATGATGCCCAGGCCGTCAATCCCAAGCCTCATGATGCTCTCCCGATGACAAGCACGGAATTAACCCCGCCGAATGCCAGCGAAGACGAACACGCGTAATTGCCGGAGACCGGCCGGAGGCCCCGATGCGGGCTGACGCCGCAATCCGCGTCAAAATCCTCGTAATCGGGAGCGCCCGGTATCTGCCGGTCGGCCAGGAAACGGGCTGTAAAGACGGCCTCGAGCCCCCCCGCCGCGCCCAACGCGTGCCCCGTATAAGCTTTCGTCGCCGTCACCGGAAGCTCGGCGCCGAACATCCCGGCGATCACCTGTCCCTCAACACGATCGTTGTCGATCGTGCCCGTGCCGTGGGTGTTGACAAAAGCGACCTCCTCCGGCCCGATCTCAGCCCGGCTCAGAGCGAGGCGAAAAGCCGTTCTCAGCCCCCTCCCCGACGGTTCGGGGAGCGTCACGTGGTAAGCATCCGCAACGGTGGCATACCCTTCGATGGACCCGAGGGGCGTAACCCCCCTCCGCTCGGCGGAGTCCCTGCTCTCCAGGACACACACCCCGGCGCCCTCGCCTAGATTCAGCCCTTTCCTGCGCCGCGAAAACGGCGCGCACGGTTCGTCGGAGGTATTCATGAGAGAAATGAAACCGAGATAGACCATGCGGACGATCTCGTCGCACCCGCCCGCTAGGGCAATCTCACATACGCCCTTTTCGATCATGCCGGCAGCGAGCCCAATCGCATCCGTGCCCGAGGCGCAAGCATTTGACAGCGTCACGGCAGGGCCGACCAAGCCTAGTTTCTTTGCGACCTGGTGCGCAATGCTCCCCTGCAAGAGGGCGCGGGTAATGGCGGACAGGTCGCCGTCCTCCCCACCGCGTAACCTGCGATAATCCTCTTCGCGGTTGAAGAAACAACCCGCGGTGGAGCCCAAAAAAACGCCGACCCGGGACGCACGCAGGTTCCCCTGGTCGATACCGGCCTGGGCCAGGGCTTCCTGAATCGCGATCTCCGCAAACCGGACGCTGAGATCGTACGCTTCTCCTTCAAACCCGGGCACCTCGTATACGGGGTAATTCTTCTCCAGCCGATGGGATATCCTCCCGGGCGGCTTCGGGCTTCGCCGGCCGGCATAGAAAGAGGCCATCGTCTCCCGGAGATCCTTACCCGCTCCGCTGATGCACCCCAGGCCCGTGATAAGCGTCCGCCCGCGCATCTATGCTCTCCCCAGTTGTTCCTCGACAAAAGCGGCGAGCGTTTTTATAGTGGTAAAGACCTTCTTGGCTTGTTCGCTGTCGGCGATCGTCACTCCCAGGTGTTTTTTGAGGATCACGACGATCTCCACGGCATCCAGCGAATCCAAGCCCAGGCCTTCGCCGAACAACGGCATATCATCGCTGATATCCTCGGGTTTGATCTTGAGATTCAGTTCCTTGGCGAGGAGTTCCTTGAGCTTGGCGGCGGTGTCCATGATCATCCTCCTAGTCGTAAACGAGCTCATGTCTGCCAAAAATCGAAAAAATTGAACCATAAATACGGTTCATTATCTAAATAGCTCTCCAATTCATTAACATAATTCTCCAACATTATGTCAATTTTCTCTTCTTTTGTTAAATCTCTCCCCGACAACTCATCTAGCGAAATATCTTTCCATGTAATCTGGAGTTTTTTCCCTTTTTTGGCGGCGAACAAAGCGATAACCGAGGCGCCGGTCGCGACCGCCAACTGCTGGGCGATAATGGGAAACTTCGCCGGAGAGCCCAAAAAGGAGACGGTTTTAGAACGCCACCTGTCAGCCCGATCTCCGGTCACCCCGACGACCTCTCCCCGGAGCAAGGCATTGGTAGCCTCGATCATTCCTCCATACGGATCCGAGACATCGATCAATTTGAAGTTGAAATGCTGGAGATCATAAAAACTTTTCCTCTTGTCTTTATCAAACGCCTGGCTGACCATTACGTTCATCTTTTTCTTGAACCGTATCGACCCGGCCATGGAGGCCTCCCAGAAACCAACATGAGACATGAGGAAAATCACCGGTCGATGCTCAAGCAGTTCCAGAACTTCCTCCTCATGTTCGAAAACCAATTCGAGACTGCTTACGCCCATCAAACCAATCGCGTACTGATCGACCAGGTTCTGGCCAAAGACAAAGATGTACTTGAAAAGGCGTAAATATCGCACAATAAATGAATCATGAGGAAAACGTCTTTTTAAATACGGTTTCGTCCGCTGATAAATATCCGGCCGAAAAAGTACATAGTACGGAACCACCAATAAAAGCAGACTATATGCCCATTTGAGCCCGAAATACTTCGTGATCCAATGAAAAATAGAATAGCCAAGTTTGCTCCCATAACTCTTATACCTTACGGCCTGGGCGTTCCCGTGCTTCATGTCTTTCTTGTTTTCAACAATAGATCCCATAATGGACCTCGCAAACCGGAGTCATGGAGAAACTGATTGCGCTCGGCGACACCCGCCCAGGGGAAGACCCAGTTCGGCCTCTCACGGAAGGCTTCCGTGAGATAGTCATTAAGCCATCGGGGATCGATGTCGGGGGAATGATAGTACACTTCCCGGTGGAATAAATCATTCTCATCCCGAACAAGACCCATTTTTTTCGCCAATTCGTAGATGCCGGTATTGGGCAGAACCCGGATACCCATACCTCCGAAAACGACGCTGAGGTTCAATCCCGCCAGGTTCTCGATTCCTTCCTGTACGGTTTCGCGCGTCTCGCCCGGTCCTCCGAAGATGATGAAGTGCAACCCCGGGATCCCGTACTCGGCAAAGAGATTATTGGCCCGCCTGACGAGTTCCCAATTGAAACTCTTCCCCATGCCGATAAGCGTATGGTCGCTCGCGCAATCGGTTCCCCATTCGACGGCGTGTAGCCCGGTCCCGCGCATCAGCTCGATTTCGTCGCGGTGGAAAAGCGCCGGTCTCATGTAACAGGTCCATGGGATCGATATTCCCCGGCGGGCCATCTCCTCGATGATCAGGAGATATCGATGGTCATCGTCATTAAACACCGAATCCGTAAAGAAGAGAAAATCCGCTCCATGTCCGTTGATGAGATACGCGATCTCATCGACGACCGCTTCCGGCTCCCTAAAGAGGTAACGGTTCCCTTCCAGACTGGGGTACGAACAATACAGGCACCGGTGGGGACAACCCCGCTTCGTATACAGGTTCAGCATGCCGCCCTTGTGGCGGTAGAACGCGGTCAACCGGTGCTCGCGGGCGAGAAAATCGCGATTCTCGCCAAAGCCGCCGGTCTCACCTTTGAGAATCCGATCCGTCGGCGGATCCTGATGCTCCAAGCGATGAATCAGCTTGGGCAGACTGACCTCCCCTGGGCCGACGATTCCATAATCAGCTCCGAGAAACTCCATAAACTGGACGGGGAAGATGGTGAACGCGCTCCCGCCCAGGATAATCGGGGCGCTGCTGTGCTCCCTGATTCTGTCGAGCATAGATTTGTACGGGAAAATGAAGGATCGATGCTCGTTATAGTTGACATTATCCACATTCCGCAGCGAAACACCGATATAGTCCGGCCTGAACCCGGCCAGGGCGGCATCCAATCCGTCATCTCCATCGATCAGCAGATCCAGGAGTTCGGCGTCATGTCCTTCCCTGCGCAGGGCGGAAACGACGAGGTTCGCTCCCAAGGGATAGACGGGATATGGATCGTTCGTCAGATTCGCCGAGATCATCAACAGCTTGGCCATGTCTCAAGCCTCGAGCCACCGGGCAAAAGGATCCGCATCACCCGGCGACTCCGGATGGGGATCTCCGGAACGAGCCCGTGTCAGAACGGCAAACGCCGCTCCTTTTGGTAATTGCTCATGGCCCGGAAAGCGATGCGCCACCTCCACCCAGCCGGTCAAGACGATCTCGCATCGATCGGCCACCAGTAATGATCTTGCGATCCTCGCAGCCTCCAGACCGGGATGCGCGGGATCGTTCCCGACGCAAAAAGACGGGCCGGTGAACCGGGCATAGACCGCGATTTCGCCGAGCGCGACGTTGGGCAGGGTGTAAGTAAAAAGGTTCGGGCTGGTGAAAGCCCCGTCCGCCTCCTGAGTCGAGGCGTAGTAGACGAGATCATTATCGTAGACCCCGGAGGAACTGCCGACCACGATGCCGATGTGTTTTCGTTCCCTCTGCAGCAGATCGGCGTCATACAGAGCAAGAATAGCGGCGGAGAAACACGCGTTGGTATACGTGTCAAACCGGCCGTACCTGGGCGGCAGTTCTGGTATGTACGCGAGCAAATCCGGGTATTGGAGCTCCGCCTCGCCGCGGGCAAAACGGGGGACAGTACCGGATCTGCCATGCCCCGACGAAGAGATCCACCCGCTTCCCAAGACACGGAATTGCCGCGCGTGTTTCATGCCAGCCTCTCCATCACGACAGCGGCGTTCACACCGCCGAATCCCGAATTACTCGTGATGATGCTCTCACCGGAGAACTCCGTCCGTTCCAGGGTGACAAGCGGAGATTCGGGATCAGTGCAGCCCACCGTGGGAGGAAGTACCCCCTCCTGCAAACACTTCCCGCAAAGCGCGATCTCGATTCCGCCAGCCGCTCCCAGCGTATGCCCGATCGCCCCCTTGACGCCGAAAAGCGGGGGGGATGCATCGCCGAATACGGAACGAGCCGCCAACAATTCCATGGCGTCATTGTAGCGAGTCGCCGTCCCGTGGCAACAGAATGCCCGGATAGCCGATGGTTCTTTTCCGGCCATGGCGACCGCCTGGCGCAAGGCCATGGCCAATCCAGCACCGTCCATGGATGGGCCGGTGATATGGTTCGCATCGTTGGTGACGCCATAACCGGCGATGCGTATATCGGAGTCCCGCTCTGCGGACAAAAAAAGCCCGACGGCGCCGTCCCCCAACGACAGCCCATTCCGACTCCGGTCAAACGGCATGCATCGCACCTCGGTCAACGCCTTTAGGGAGGCGAATCCATAATAGACAAAGCGACTGACGATATCGGCGCCCGCCACGAAGACATGATCGTACGCCCCTTCGGCGATGAACTGCGCCGCCATCGCGACCCCGACCGTCGATGAGGCGCAGGCGGCGTTGATCTCCATGCCGCCGTTACGCACCCCGAGCAGATCCGCCACCCAGGAGCGAAAGGCGCGGGCGGATGCGAGACGCGGCGCCTTGGCCTCACCGTGGTGGCACTCGACGGCTTCGACATTGTTCTTGATGCCGGTCCAGATCAGAAACGTGTCCCGCGGCAGTCTAGGCAGATTCGCCAGGCACTTTTCCATCAGGGATTGAGTGATGTCCTCACCCGGCGCGGACAACTCCCTCTGGCACAACGACAATCCCGCCCGGGGAAGCAACGAGTTCGGAAAGTGTTCTTTCTCCACGATGCTGGAGCGATTGGCCAACAAGGAACTCCACGTCTGATCCAGATCGCCCAGGCCGGTAACGATCGCGGCATGGTTCAGATAAACATCGCGTTTCACCTTGCGCTCAGCTCATCCCATCTTCGCATGAATTGTTCGGCGAATTCCGGCCGTAACATCAATGGCTTTCCCGCGAGATCCGTATAGACCTGAACCGTATACCCTCTTGCCGACAGGAGACCGTTTTCCGTGAATATCTCGTAACTCATGTTCATCTTGGCGGCATCCGACCAATGACAGCTCGTTTTGATCCGGATCAATTCATCATAATACAGGGGGTAAAAGTAGTCTAAACTAACTTGAACGATCGGCATGATAAATTTATTTTTCATCATATCATGATAGGTAAAACCGAATTTCCGGCCCCACTCGTTCCTTCCTTGCTCAAAATAACTGATGTACCGCCCATGCCAGACGATCCGTAACGAATCAACCTCATCAAATTGAACTCTCCGTAAACACTCAGCGATCAGCGGAGGTTTCTCGTCCGGGGGAAAATAGCCTTCAAATCTCCGGTTCGCCATCAATATCTACCTTAAAAAAGACGTGAAAAATCTCTTATATTGCGAGACATGCGAAAGTGAACCCATGACAATGCTCGTCAATCCGTTCTTGCCTGTACTTCGGTTTCTTCATCACATGTCTTCTAGGCTGCCTTGGAATCGCGAGATCTCACGGCCATCCTCCGCCGCAAGGACGGCTGAGAATGAAGCGGGGCAACCGTCCAACCGCTCGATTCCAGCCGTGACCGACACGGTCTGTTCGGGAACGACCACGCTGCTGATCTTCATCTTTTTGATCGATTGTAGACGGACGGTCTTCTTGACGATCAACCCCATGGCCAGCATCCCTATCTCCAGGAGAATGACACCGGGCAGGATTGGGTTTCCGGGGAAATGGCCGTCAAATACGGCGGATTCCTCAGGCAACGAGAAACACAGTGAAATCGTGCTCTCCGCCGGGGCAATACCCCAGGAATGCTCGAAGAGTAACCTTTGGAGATTGGAATCAATGTAAGCCGGAGCTTGAGCCCTCTTTCCCTTCGTCCGGGATTTCAAGATCCGCGCGGGGTTCGCGATGGCGTCAAACTCCGACGGGTCCTTTGCTTCATACAGCTTCGTCATGACCTGCGCAATCTTTACCGCGCCCCGGTAAATCACTCCCTGGACGAAATTGACTTGTGCCACTTCCTCCTGCTTGACCGCCTCAATCTTGAGGGTATCGCCCACATGAACCGGGCGCAAGAACTCCGCGTCTTGCAGACCGACGAATAGACCCTTTTTAGCTGGTTTGCCATGATGGCGATCGTTATAACCCGAAACCGCCGCGTTTAACTGGTTGACATACTCAATCAGGGCGGTATTCGATAATTGTCCACGATCATCGAGGAAGAAGTTATCTTTCTGGATCACCACTTGCGATTCACCAGCATCATTTTCCGTTTTGAGGAGCAATTGGTCGAATCCCATCTTCCCTTGCTGCGGAATCAGAGCAAGAACTGGGCACGGAAGATTCATCTATTCACTCTCCGTCATACCAGTAGGTTTCTTGCCGATAGGATATCCTTCTCAAAGAGAATATCCATGAAATATTCCAACTGATCGTGAAATACATGCTTACTTTCATATACAGTAAAATACTGCGATAGTTTCTGGTAATATCGAGCAATCTTAGCACCGAGTTTGTCGGTATCTTTAAAAGACAGAGCCTGCATATCAGCGAGTATCTCAAGTGTCAGTATGTATTTCAAGTTATTGACCTGGGTAAAAACCTTGCGCGCCGCGATCGTTCCCATGCTCACCACGTCCTGATTAGACGCGTTGCACGAGATACTGTTCGTGCTCACCGGGTTCGACATTTGCCGGTTCTCGGCCGTGGTCGACGTGGCCAGATACTGCGCTCCCATGAAACCCATATCCAAACCCCGGATACCCGCGATCAGATATTCCGGGAGTGCTCCGTTCAGCCTGTTGTCGAGCAACATGTTGAGTCTTCGCTCGGCGAGATTGGAGAGGGTCGCCAGGGCAATCGCCAGGCAGTCCATGTAATATCCGATGCTTTGACCGTGAAAATTGCCGCCGTGGAACACTCTCCGCTCATCCGGGACGATCACGGGGTTGTCATTGGTTGAGTTCGCTTCCAAAGTGACGATTCGCTCCGCGGTTTCAATCGCTTCGAGCACGGGCGATAGAACCTGAGGCGTGCAACGGATGGAATAGACGTCCTGAATGGAGAACCGGGTCTCAAAGACTGACGAGGACCCGTCGGCTTCGTCTCGAATCGGGCGGTGCAGATCCGAGCGGTCGACGATATTCCGCGATCCCGCGATTAAATCTCTCAGGATCCGGGCGACCTTGATCTGCCCGGTATGAGGTTTCACCTGATGGAGCCTTTCGTCGAGAAAATCCGTTATACTGTGGAAAATCTCGATGGAAAAAGCGGCAGCGAGGCATTCTAGGGCAAAAACCTGTTTGGCGTCGTGGACCGCAAAAGCGGCGATGGCAGTCATCACTGAGGTGCCGTTGATGAGCGAAAGGCCTTCCTTCATGCCCAGTTTGAACGGTTTGAGAGCGGCTCTGCCCAAGGCCTCCTCCGCCCGCATTAATTCGCCCTGATAGTAGGCTTGGCCCTCGCCTATCAACATCAAAGCCAGATGCGCGAGGTGGATGAGATCGCCCGACGCGCCGACGCTCCCCCGGGTGGGAATATACGGGGCGATCCCGCGGTTGATGATCTCGCGCATGAACTCCAGCAGTTCGATGCTCACACCGGAGTAGCCCTTGAGCAAGGAGTTGAGCCTGACGGCCACGGCAGCCAGGGCAACGTGACAGGGGAGCGGTTCTCCCAAGCCGGCGGCATGGCTCCGGATCAGGTTCTCCTGCAGGCGCTCGATCAGATCGTCAGGTATGATCTTATTGCACATCGAGCCGAACGAGCTGTTTACGCCATAAATAATGTCACCGTCGCGCACTCTCTGTAGAAGAAACGCGCGCGCGGCTTCACATTTCTCGAGTAAATCAGGGTCCAGTGCCACCTTCTTCGCGCCGGTTCCCACGGCAACGATCTCTTCGATCGTGAGTTGCGCCCCATTAAGGGTAACGGTCCCTTCTTGCCCTTTCAACGCTGTCTTCCTTCTCTCATATCAAAGAAAATCTGCCGTTTCCTCTTACCGACCGGCTGCGTCTTCCTGATGTAGTCCTCTTCCGCGATCACTTTCAACTCCGGCACCACTCTCAATCCAGCTCGAAATTCCTCCTTAAGCTTTTCGAGATCGTAATTCTCAGAGGCGGCCGCCACTTCGACGATGATCCGGTCTTCCCCGAACTCGGCGGAGTACGCCTCGACATAACACCCTAGAAAATCGGGGTTCGCCTCGACGATCGATACGATGGCATTGGGAAAGACGTTTGTCCCTTTGTACTTCAGCAACTGGGCTTTTCTACCGATGACGGGGCCGATCCGCCGGGTTGTCCGGCCGCAGGGACACGGCTCATGGATAATGAACGACATATCTCCGGTTTTGAACCGTAATAGCGGCATACCTTCGATACCCAGAGGTGTCACGACAACTTCGCCAATTTCTCCGTCACTGACCTCGTTTCCTTCCTCATCAACGATCTCGACGTGGATTAACTCGGGCCTGAGGTGCCCCCCTTGCCGCACACGACACTCCGCGAACGAGGTGGACATCTCCGTTGAAGCGTAGGTCGAATAGAGGGGGGCCTGCCACATCATCTCGATCCGTTGGACCGAGGCAAGGAGATTCAGCTTCTCATCCCTTAACGATTCGCCGATGGCGAGTATTCTATCAAGTCTCAGTGAGGCGGGATCGTCTCCTTCCTCAAGCGCGGATTTGGCGACATTCGCCAATACCGATGGCACGCCGATAATGGCGGACGGGCGGTGGGTTTTCAGTAGGTTCCAGATATGTTGCGGTCCGGCTGAAGCGCCGACCCTGACCATGTGGGCCCCAAGCTCGACTCCGCCGAGAAAGTAGGCCAGACCCGCCATGAATCCGCGCTCCATCGCCACACATATCGCGACCTTATCATCCCTCTGCAAGCCGGAGATCTGAAAGGCGATCCGCTCGTTATACGCCAAGCGCTGCAGGTCGTTCCTGGTTAGATAGAAATTGACCGGGGTTATCCCGACCGTGGCGGAGGTGAGGCAGGTATCGACGATCTCGGCCTTGGGTACGGCCAGGAAATCTTCGTTGTATGCCAATAAATCATCTTTCGTCGTAAAGCCCAGTTTTGGCAGATCAGTTGGGGATGTTATTTCTTTGATGGAGCCTTTAAACCGTCGGGCATAATAGGGGCTTTTTCGCAGACAGTAGTTCGCGTGGTCGATCAATGTCTCCTGATGTAGCCGATCGACCTTCGCGGACGGTTCAAACTGTACATCTTCCTGCCTGAGCCATGAAAAGCGATCCATCGTCCACCTCAATACATATCGTTTTCCGTGCCAAGGCTTTTGCTGGAAACCCGCCAACCGGATCCTCCGTTCACTCTACCCAATCTGACGGCCGGACCCTTGTTTGACGATACAAATTATAACAAATCCTACAGATAAACACAATCAAAGCTGTGCGTGGTTCGTTGAGCTGCTGTATATATGGTGGACGACCGACCGCATATCCAAGCACACCATGATGGAGGGGGCAGGCATGATAGGTTTGACAGAGGCACAGTCTCCGTCTTGCTCAGGGCGGCGAAGTCCCTTTATGAGATTACCCCGCACGAACCACATCCCGTAGAATGTCTCCGGCCCGAACATATTGGGAACGCAGGCGATCCCAAGTCAAAGAATCCAGCTTGACCATTTCACGCCATCGGTTTCCGCGATTTCTGTATTCACCAGACATTAGGTCATTCCTACCATTGACTCCCTTTTAGTATAAAATGCTCGAAAAAAGCCCCGAGAATCGGGGCTTTTCATTGATGTTGCGAATCCGGGGCAGAATCGACCCTAATTGCCCCCGCCCATGAACGCCGCCGCCTTGGCCAGGCCGGCGCTGAACGCCTTGAGGTTCTCCATGAAAACCATCAGGCGCTGATACTCGCGCTTCTCCCCCGTCTGCCTGGATTCGCTGATGACGAGGTAGTTCGCCCCATCCTTGGTCCGCTTGACGTCAAAGAAGTAAGTCCTGCTCCCCGCGGCTACTTTTTCCGAGAAGGTACCGTTACTGACATCCGCCATCAATGCTTCCCCCTCTGCGATGCCGGCCATTGACCGGCATCTCGAACCTATGTTTGTTTCAAGAATATCACAAACAAATGTTCGTGTCAAGGAGAAATCACAATTGATTCACCTGGTTCACCGGCCCTTTTTGATCTCGGCCAGACGGTCCCGGCTCTCGTAGGGTGTGAAGAAAGTCCGGTAATCCTCGGGCGGAATCTCGAGATCCGGGTGCTCCAAAAGGTATCTCGGGATGAACTCCGATCTGGTCTCGATCCTTTCGCAGGGAAAATCCCCGCACAAACCGCAGTTTTCCATCTCTCTCGCCTCCGCGCACGGCCGTACGGGGCAGTCCTTGTCGAGGCAGTCGGGCGAGCACCCGCGGCAGCCGATGTCCTCCGGGCGCACGCGAAAGCCGAAGTACTTGTGCCAGCCGTCGCTGGCCCGTTGCCGGTCCTCGTACGTCTTGATGTTGCCAACATACGCCGGGCACAGATCGCAGCGGTAACCGCACCGGGCAAGGATCTCCGCCATAGTCGCCATCCTCCCGTGTGGATGATAACCCCGATTTTGTTTTGCGGATTTCTCCACCAGCGCATGGATCCCTGTCCCGGCCCTCGGCTGTAATCCAACATGAGCCCCCGGTCCTGCAATGGGTGTGATGCAGTTCGAAAATTTGAAGGAATGGCTAATCCGGCCGCGAAGATCCGCTCGTCCTCCACGCCCGGCGGCGCCACCCTGGCCCCGAGCTTGTCCCCGATGATGAAGCCCATCCCTGCCGGCAGGTAAAGAGCACCGCCGCGGCGTATTAGGCGAGAGACCGTTGCAGCGCAAGCGCGAAAGGTGGAGTGTCGAGTGTCTCTTCCCGCCTGGCTAGATGGGGCCGTGTTCTACCAGATCTATCCCCAGAGCTTTTTCGATACGAACGCCGACGGCATCGGCGACTTGCCCGGGATAAGCCGCAAGCTCGACTACCTGCAGGACCTGGGCGTGAACGCCCTCTGGCTCAATCCGTGCTTCGTCTCGCCCTTCGAGGATGCTGGTTACGACGTCAGCGACTACTACACGGTCGCCCCGCGTTACGGCACCAACGAGGATCTGAAAAGCCTCTTCCAGGAGGCGGCGCGGCGCGGCATCCGCGTCTTCCTGGATCTCGTGCCCGGCCACACCTCCGTCCAGCACCCCTGGTTCATCGAGTCCTGCCGCCACGCCCCCAACAAATACAGCGACTGGTACATCTGGACCGACGGCGTCTGGTCGCACGTGCCCCCGGATCTCCAGGTTGTGCGGGGTTATGCCGAACGCGACGGCAATTACGTCACGAACTTCTTTTACTGCCAGCCCGCCCTCAATTACGGCTTTGCCGCGCCCGATCCGTCGCGGTCCTGGGAACAGCCCGTGGACGCGCCGGGGCCGCGGGCGGTGAGGGAGGAGATCAGGCGGATCATGGGCTATTGGCTGGACCTGGGCGCGGCCGGTTTCAGGGTGGACATGGCGGGTTCTCTCGTCAAGCGCGACCCGGGCGGCCGGGCCACGGCCGAATTCTGGCGCGGGATCCGCGCCTGGCTCGACCGGGACTACCCCGACGCGGCGCTCGTCGCCGAGTGGAGCAATCCTACGGTGGCCATCCCCGCCGGCTTCCACATGGACTTTTACATGGGCTGGGGCGCGCCGGGTTACGCGGCGCTCTTTCGCAAGCGCGACGAGGATCCATACGGCTGCAGCTTCTTTGACCGCTCGGGCCGCGGCGACATCCGTGAGTTCCTGGATCCCTACCTGGAGCGGCTGAAAAAAACGGAGGGCCTCGGATACCTCGCCATCCCCAGCGGCAACCACGACATCAACCCCAGGCTGGGCAAGGGCCGGGATGCCGACGACATAGCCCTCATCTTCCTCTTTCTCCTGACCATGCCGGGCACGCCCTTTATCTACTACGGCGACGAGATCGGCATGCGGGGCGTGGACAGCCTGGCTTCCAAGGAGGGCGGTTTCGGCCGCACGGGCTGCCGCACGCCCATGCAGTGGGACGATACGGCGAACGCCGGTTTCTCTTCCGCGCCGGCGGACAGGCTCTACCTGCCCGTGGAACCCGGGCCGGGCCGGCCGAACGTGGCCGGCCAGCAACGCGATCCCGGCTCGCTCCTGAACCGCGTCCGCCGCCTGCTGGCCCTGCGCAAGAGCCACCCGGCGCTCCAGGCCGGCGGCGGTTTCGCGCCCATCCACGCCGAGGGGGGCGGGCTGCCCTTCGTCTACCGCCGCTTTCGCGCGGACGAGGAGATCGTCGTGGCCCTCAATCCGGCGCAACGGCCGGCCGAGGTCATGCTGCCCGGCGGGATCATGGGCGCACCGCCGGAGGTCCTCTACGGTGCGGAGGGAGCCTTCACCCGCGCGGGCGAGGGCTGGCTGCTGCGACTGCCGGGGGTTTCGGGCGGGGTGTACAGGATCTGACCGGTTAACGGTAGTATGCAAGTAAACTCATCCCCCGTCCCCCTCTCTCAGTTGAGAGATGGGTGGCGCCACAGCGCCGGGGGTGAGTTCAAAACCGACGTCAGGAGCCGAGAAGATGCCGATCCTTCATCTCGATCTCAGGCAAGTGCCTAAAAAAAGGATCGTCCCCCTCCCCGGTTTCGGCGGCCGTAACCCGGCCGGAACGGAGCTGCGGCTCACGAACTACTACCTGGAACGTGACGGCAGGCCGATCCTGCCCGTCATGGGCGAGTTCCAGTTCTCGCGCCATCCCGCGTCCTGCTGGGAAACGGAACTGCGCAAGGTCAGAGCGGGCGGCGTCCGGATCGTGGCCACCTACCTTTTCTGGATCCACCACGAGGAGACGGAGGGCGTATACGACTGGACCGGCGACCGGGACCTGCGGCGCTTCGTCAGCCTCTGCGCCGGGCAGGATCTCCTGGTCTTCCTGCGCATCGGCCCCTTCGTCCACGGTGAATGCCGCAACGGAGGCCTGCCCGACTGGCTCTACGGCCGCCCGTACGAGGTGCGCTCCAACGATGAGGGTTATCTCGGCCACGTCCGCCGTTTTTACGGCGAGATCGGCCGTCAGACGGCTGGGCTTTTTTTCAAGGACGGCGGGCCGATCGTGGGCATCCAGCTCGAGAACGAGTACATGTGCGCCGGGGCGCCCTGGGAAATTACAACGGGACAGACGGAGGAGTTCGTGCCCACCGGCCGCGACGGCGCAGCCCATATGCGCAAGTTGAAGGAGATCGCCCTGGCGTCCGGCCTGGAGGCGCCCCTCTTTGCCGGCACCGGCTGGGGCGGCTCGCCCATCCTGCCCGGCGAGATCCTGCCGATGTGGGGCGGGTACGCCTTCTGGCCCTGGATCATCAGTGAGACCGAACGCGCGCATCCCCCGACCGGGGAATACGTCTTTCGGAACTACCACGACAACGACGCGCCCCGGGAAGGCGCCGATCCCTCATTCGCGCCTGAGGATCAACCCTTTGTCTGCTGCGAGCTGGGCGGGGGGATGCAGTGCTGGTACCGTTACCGGTTCGTCGTCCCCCCCGAGAGCGTGCCGGCGGGCGCCGTGCAAAAACTGGCCGGGGGCTGCAACTGGCTGGGGTATTACATCTACCACGGCGGCTCAAACCCGGTGGATATGCGCGCGTTCCAGAACGAGCGCACGACGCCGAAGATCTCCTACGATTTCCAGGCCCCCATCGGCGAGTTCGGGCAGGCGCGGGAGTCATATCACCGCCTGCGGCTCCTCCACCTCTTCCTCGAGGAGTTCGGGGAGGGGCTCTGCCCCATGGCCACGGTCCTGCCCGCGGGGGCGGAGTCAATCGCACCCGCCGATACCGCCTCCGTACGCTACGCCGCCCGCGCCCGCGGCGGCTCCGGCTTCCTTTTCCTCAACAACTATCAGGATCACGCGGAGATGCTCGACCATGAGGACGTGCGCTTCCGCCTGGACCTGCCGGGCGAGACCCTGTTCCTGCCGCGCGGGGAAGGCTTGGCGCTCCGCCGGGGCGTCTCGGCCGTCCTCCCCTTCAATCTCGCCCTGGGCGGTGTCCTGCTGAAATACGCCACAGCCCAACCCATCACGCGGCTGCGCCACGAAGGGACGGATTATCACTTCTTCCATGCCCTGCCGGGATTCGCCTGCGAGTACCGCTTTGCCGGCGTTTCCCCCGCCGCGCTGGAGGTGAGCGGGGGCGAGGCTCATTGGGAGGATGGGTGCCTCCGCGCCACGGTCACGCCTGGGCTTGGGAGCACGATCTCGCTTGCCGCAGGGGATGGCCGCCGGACGGCGATCTGCACCCTCCCCTGGGAGCGGGCGCTGGGCCTCCACAAGCTCGACTTTGGCGGCCGCGCGCGCATCGCGCTCTCGGATGCCGACTACGTGCTGCCGGGGCCGGAGGGCCTGGAACTCTTTCGCGCGGGCCGGGAGGAGATGGACCTCTGGCTCTTTCCCGGCCCGGATGGGGATCTGGAGGCCGGCGGCAAGCGTCTCGCGGGCGAGCCTGACGGCCTCTTTACCCGCTACCGGATCAGGGCGCCCCGCCGGGAGATCGCCCTCGGCATAAAAAGGCCCCGGCCCGGCGCGGCTGTGCTCGAGATCCCGCCCGGCGCCCTGGCGGGCCTGGCCGATGTCCTCCTGCGCATCTCCTACCGCGGGGATGCCGGCTGCGCCTTCATCGGCGGGCGGCCCATCGCCGACCATTTCAACAACGGCGAGCCCTGGGAGATCGGGCTCTCGCGCTTCATGCCCCGGGCGGCGGTGGAAGGCATCAGCATCCACATCACCCCGCTCCGCCCGGGCAGGGTGGTCTTTGCCGACGAGGCGACGGCCGCGCGGTGCGCAGGTGGCGAAGGCGGGGCGGAGATCGGCGCGATCGAGGCCGTGCCGGTCTACAGCGTCGAGGTCACGACCATGGCCAAAGGAATTTCCACCCGGGGCTGAATCCCTAGGTCGGTTCAACCCAGATTTCGAAAACCTGGACCGTTTTATTCGCGTCACTTTTGCAATCAGGGTTCGATGAGTTCAATTCAATCTTTAGCGAGGAGTTGACCCGTCATGCCGCCGCTCCAGTTTTCCGGCGAGGATTGGGACCGCGTCGAACGCGAGACCATGGCCTGGTGGGCCGGTGATCTGCCCCGTCCCCTGATCTGGCTGGCCGTCACCCCTCCCCCCTCCGGCCCGCAGCCATACGGTTATATGAGCAATTACCCCCTGGACATGCCCGCCGACGAAGTGGTCGATCGATACGCCCCCGGCCTCGCGGCAACCCGCTTTTACGCCGATGCCTTTCCCTGGGTCTGGCTGAACTTCGGCCCCGGGATCGTGGCCGGCTTCCTCGGGGCAAGAGTCAACAGCGTCAGCGAACCTTCGGAAACCGTCTGGTTCACGCCGCCCGCGGCATCATCCTACAGCGAGCTCAGCCTGGCATATGACCCGGGGAATGTTTGGTGGCGCAGGGTCAAGGAACTGGCCGAAGCCTTCATCCGGCGTTATGACGGGCTGTTGCAGGTCTCCCACACCGATCTCGGCGGCAACCTGGACATCCTGGCCTCGTTCCGGGGCACGGAGGAACTGCTCTACGACGTCATCGACCAGCCGGACGAGGTCATAGAGGCCGCGCGGAGGATAACCGGACTTTGGCTCCGCTACTACGACGAGCTGGACGCCCTGATCCGGCCAGCCTGCCGGGGCACCTCCTGCTGGACCCCGCTCTGGTCCTCCGGCCGCACCTACATGCTGCAGTGCGACTTTTCCTACATGATCTCCCCCGCCATGTTCGAGCGTTTCGTCCTGCCCGACCTGTCAGCCTGCTGCGACCGGCTCGACCACGGCTTTTACCACCTTGACGGCAAAGGCGAGCTCCCCCACCTGGACATGCTCCTTTCCATGCCCCGCCTCCGCGGCATCCAGTGGGTCCCGGGCGACGGGCAGCCCTCGCCGGACCGGTGGCCCGGCCTGCTGCGGCGCATCCGGGCGGGCGGCAAGCTCTGCCAGGTCCTCGTGAGCCCCGAGGGGGCGCTGCGCATCGTGAGGGAGCTGGGCGGCAAGGGGTTCCTGCTCGTCATCTCGAGCTACGGGGAGGAGTTCCAGGACCCCGCGCAGGTCCAGGCCTTCTTGCGCACCATGGCGGCGGAGGATATCTCGCTTTCGAAGAAGATCTTCTAAAAAAGATATTCCTCCGATGAACAGGTTTCCCATCACACCCCACCCAGAACTACACTTCTAGATTGCTTTCTCCGTTCGACCCCATATAAAAAAGCTATTACCATGGGTGAAAAAAACACGCATCGCGGTGCAGACCGGATGCGTGTTTTATCCCCATGATTGCTGCCCTCCAGGTTGGAGGCTCAGGTTATGGTAGGCGTGAAGAGAGCGCACTCCGGAGCAGCACGACCACCTTCGGACGGGCGCCTGTCTCCGTCTTCAACTGCAGCCCTTGCCTGTAGATCTCGGACGTGTAGAATCCATCCTTTTCGTCCTCGAACACTACCCCCTGGTCCTTCAATAAACGGACTTCATCCGAACTAAGATCGAAGTTTTCTCGCTGGAACGGCATCTTGCGCATCTCGGGATCGGCAATCAGGATGCGTTCGAAAACTCTCTTGAGCGCAGGAATCTCCTCGCCAATCTCCTTAATCTTCTCCTCACCGCACGGTCCGATGGCACGTTTGATTGCGGGCACCTGAAGGAGTCGATCCGTCCTGAAAGCCGGATCTTTTTCTCTGACCTCTTCAGTGTAGCGGGCGGCGAACCGCAGAAATCTGACTACATCGCGCGCTTGAAGCCGACCATGCAGGTCAGAAAGTGCAGCTAACACCCAACTTGCCGTATACGCTTCTCGTGAATTCTGCGGTCCCATCTTAAGTCCCCACAAGGGCAACAGCGCCGACTCAACCGCCTGCCGTCCAATGTCTGACAGATGGTTCAGGTTAACATTGTTTCCCACGAAAGGCACTCCCGCCTCCCCTGCGATCCACAGGACCAAGCGTAGCGCCTCATCCGGACTCCACCGCAACTCATAGGGTTCATAGAGTGCGGCGAACTGACCGAAGTTCTGGGGGATCGCTGCGGTGGCGATGTCGCGCCGGATGAAAACGACCAAGCCCAGCCGCCTACGCGGCAAATCTTGCAACCGTGAGACGACTCCCTGGCAGAGGGCACGTATAGCTGCTTGCTCGACTTTATTGTCGTGTGCATTCATGAAGTGATCCTCAAGCCCATCGACAACGAATGTCAAGCTGGTATTCTTCTTCTCCAGGAGCGCTTGTATTGCAGACAGGGCTTCCGAGCCCGGAACCTTGAGGCCAAGCGACAGGGCCATTTGCTGCAGCCAGAAATCCCGCCAGTACGGATCACCGTCTGCACCTGTTTGCCGTGCGTGCTGGGCAGCGTCCCCCACCGATTCCGGAAGCGCCGATTCCTTGTTCAAATGGTTCAGCACCGCGGCGGTGGCACTGCGAACCGTTTCTTTCGCCTGCTCTGCCAGGTTTGTGGCTGAAAGCAAGGGGAAGAGCCAATGTGAACGGCTTACACTGGGGACCGGGTCGTTCAGGACCCGCGCAGTGAAGGCGTCCCAGGACTCCGAGCGGAGCAACTGGAGGTAGGTGAACGTCTTACCGGCGCCCTTGTTGCCCATTATGACCGTGGCGGGCAGGTTAGTCTGATATTTCTGTGCGAACGCCCGCAACGGAAGGGTCTGGAGGAAGGTTTGAGCCTCGCCCTTCTCGGCGTATACCATCTGTGAACACAGGTTCTGAAGCTGGCGTAGTGCCTCGCTGCGATTCGTGGCCTTTTTAGCTTTCTCCTCGGCTCTGGGTTCCTGAACAGTGTCCGCGATAAGCTTACTCAGGGCTGCTTCCATCTCGGTTCCGCTCAGCTTTGTATCGATGTCTCCCAGGTCGCCCAGGTGCACCAGGCTGCCGCTGAATGGAAGCTCCGTGATCGACAGCCGCTGCATGAGGTCGACTACATTTTGCTCATCAGGCTCACCCATGCCATATGCCGTTTGGAAACGTTCCTGAATCTTGCTTACCACGTCACGATTCAGGTCCGTTGGAACCATACTAAGCAGCACGATCGGATTGTTGCACTTAGCTGGCAGACGCTGGCTGAGCTGTTGAAGAATCAGTTCCGTTCCCTGCACGGACTGGTCGGAGGTGGAGGAGACAAGTATTCTCTCTACCCGTGGGTCCAGCAATAGCGGCGCCGACAGCTCGCTTATCCCTGCCCTCAGGTCCACGAGCACGACGTCTACACCAAGGCTCTCACCCAGTGCAAAAAGCATGTCGGCTACAATCCACGAACGACCGCGCATTTGAAGCAGATCGCTCGGCTGAACTGGCAGGCTGAGCAACTGGCGCTCATAACGGAAAGCCGGCACGAAGAAGTGTTCTGTCATGCGTCCACCGACCGGGAATCGTAGCCGCTCTTCTTTGACCTTCCTGATAATGAGCGGCAGCGCTTCCGTGCGCCAATCATCCGTCGCATGGACCAGTGCGAGCGCATCTAGCTGGCTGAAGTCTGTAAACCCGCCCTGGCTCCGCGCCAACAACGTGAGCCCCGGCGCTTCGTAGTCGGCATCGATGATCAGCAATGTTGGCGCCTTCTTGCTTTCCGGTTGTTTGCCGACGAGTACCCGCGCCGTACTGAGGAGCGAGAGGGTTCGGCCAACGCCACCTTTATAGGAGTAGAATGCCAGGATAGGTGGAGCACCGGATGGTTTCTCGACAGCAACGGCGGGACTGGTTGCCTTCGAGGCGAAGAGAGGCTTAGGCGAACGGAAGCGCCTCTCCGTTCCAGGAGCGAAGTCCAGCATCACCCACATGAGCCGTTCCTGGTCAGGAACGGCCTCCAGCAAGAGGCAGGAACGCTCCGAATCGGCGCGTTCGTTGAATATGCTCTTCAGAAACTGCCAGGTTTCCGTTTCAACCTCCGGCCCTGGTTCCTTCGATACGGTGATCATGAGTTGGTCTGTGGTTACATCCACGTCAACCCAACTGACAGGCCACTCATCGCTGTGAGCCCACAACTCAGCCTCAATGTCATACCACACGTAGAAGAGTCGGCGGCCCATTCAATCGGCCTCCCCCTGCAGCCAAGCTGCAATTTCCTCGAGCCTGTGGACGACTTCTTGCATGTTCTCGTCATTTGCCTCAACCGAATAACGCCACAACTCGTGTACCTGGTGAGCGTAGGCGAGTGAATACAGTCTTGGCCAACCTGGGGCGCGATACCGAATTGACTTCACCGTCGCTATACGGTAACCAGCCTTGGCCAGGAGAAGGTTGATGTCATGCGTCTGGCGAAGTTGTGCAAGATCCTCCACCTCGGCAAAGTCGGCCGTCGTCTTCAGTCTAGGGTTTTTCCTCATGATATAAACCTTTAGCCCGCATTCAACCGCATAGAACAAGATGAGCCGATGAGGCGAACCCTTTTCAGCGGCCTCATCGTACGCCTTCCAGTTTTTGCGGAAGGCGGCTTCAAGTTCATGGCGCTTAACGTCGATCATATATACTCCCCTTGTTTAAGATCCGGTCGTAGCGTCCCGAATCTAAAATTCCTGTCATTGGTTTTCGACCCCATCATCCGCATATCCTTCAGAGCAAAGATGTGCTGGTGGCATAATTCTAGCACCCTCCGTGCGAGGCAATCGGGGTAATGACCGTCGATAAAAGGAGATCAGCTCTCGACAGAGAAAGTCCTCGTACAATGGCCCGCCTGGGGCGCTCAGCCCCTAGCCATTGTCAATGCGTCACCACGATGAGCAAGGATCTGATTCGCTGTTTGAAGCCAGTACACAAGCAAGACCGCGTCCAATATAGATCCGGAGGTGTTCAGCGATCATGCCCTATCCAATCATCCCGCCGCTCCGCGCCCTCGTGGAGCGGATCGAGGAGTATGCCCGGTTGAAACACGAATGGGGCGCGCGCGGCGTGGAGGACCTCCTGGGTCGGGCGGAAAGCCTCCTGGCGGGAATCATGCGCGACCTGGAGGGCCTGCCGCCCGATGCGGACGCGGCGCGCCGCGAACCGGACGATCTCGCCTCGATCCGCGCGCTCAGGCCGGACGGGCCGCGCATCATGGTGAGCTCCATCGGCCAAGCCGCCTACCGGGAAAAGCTCGAGGGCGCGCTGCTCGCCCGCCTCGCCGGCTGCACGCTGGGCGCGGTCGTCGAGGGCTGGCCGGTGGAGGAGATGGAGAAATGGGCCGCGGAGATCGGCGATCCCTTCCCGCCCCTGCATTACTGGACGCGCGCCAAGGATCCGTCCCGCCTGCGTTATGAGACGAGCGCCTGCCGCGAGTACACTCGCGGCGGGATGCACGGCGTCCCCGCGGATGACGACATCGTCTACACCCTGCTCGGGCTCCTGATCGCCGAGGAGTACGGGCTGGATTTCACCACCGAGGACGTGGGACGCGCCTGGCTGAAATACCTGCCCATGGCCTGTACGGCCGAGGACGTGGCGCTCCGCAACCTCAAAGCCGGGATGGGGGCGCTCGAAGCCGCCGAGGCGGGTAACCCGTACTGCCAGTGGATCGGCGCCGATATCCGCGCCGATCCGTGGGCGTACCTGGCGCCGGGCCGGCCCGAGGAGGCGGCCGGCATGGCCTATCGCGACGCGTATCTGAGCCACCGGCGCAACGGCATCTACGGCGCGATGTTCTTTGCCGCCGCGGGGGCGGCGGCCTTTGCGGCGGCCGATCCCCTCGAGGCGCTGCGCATCGGCCTCACCGAGATCCCCCGCGATTGTGACCTGGCGCGCGAGATCGCCTGGGCGCTCTCGGTATGTAGGGACATGAGGGACTACAGGGACGCCCGGCGGGCGGTGGACGAACGTTTTGCCGGCATGAGCCCCGTGCACACAATCAACAACGCCTGCCTGACCGTGTTCGGCCTGTCGATCGGCGGCGCCGACGTGTCGAAGGTCATCTCCCAGACCGTGGCCATGGGGCTGGACAACGACTGCACCGCCGCCACGGCCGGGAGCATCGCCGGGGCGATCGCCGGCGCCCGCGGCGTCGCACCGCACTGGAGCAAAGGGTTCGAAGACCGCATCCGCACCTATCTCGCGGGCGCAGAGGAATTCGGGATCCAGGACGTGGTGGAAAGGTTCGCGCGGCTTGCGCGGGGCGTGGCGCGCCGCGTCCCCGGCTGACCGCCGCCGCGGTCCGGCCGAACGTACCCGGGTCAACGCCGGTATGCCGATCTCCGGCACCCGCCGGTCCCCTCTCATCCCCCACCCAGCCCAAGAGCGCGGCGCTGCCGGGGCCGTGGGCGATGCGCGCGCCGGACCTCGCGTCGATGGGGTAGGATCCACTCCCGGGCCGCAGAATAGTAGAGCATAACGCAACACGCGGGGATAAGCACCAAAGAGGGCGAGGGGGATTGGGCATGTCGACGGTCGTCGTGGTCAAGAAGGGCGGTCTGGCCGTCATCGGCGCCGACACCATGACCAAGTGGGGCAATGTCTACCAGAGGTCGGCTTTTATCGCCAATCACTCCAAGATCCTGAAGCTCGGCGAGAACTACCTGGCCTACGTGGGCAGCGCCGCCTACAGCGTGCTCCTGCCGAGCTATTTCGGCCGGTTGAAAAGGATCCCGCCCCTCGACACCCCGCTCGCCATCTTCGAGGCCTTTCGAGATCTGCACAAATCCTTAAAAGACGATTATTTCCTGCGGCCGGAGGAGGACGAGGAGGACGAGTTCGAGTCCTCGCGCATCGACGTCCTGATCGCCAATCCCGCCGGGATCTTTGGCCTGTATGCCCACCGGTCCGTGGACGAGTACACGCGGTTCAACGCCTTTGGCACCGGGTTCCAGTTCGCGCTGGGCGCCATGCGCGCCATCTACGAGACGTCCGCCGGCGCGAGGGAGATCGCCCAGGCAGGACTCGAGGCGGCCGCCGAGTTCGACGACGCCACGGGCGCCCCGTTCGAGCTGTACGAGATCGGCCTAGCCGGCGTTTCAGGCGCGCGCGCCTGAAACGAAAGAAAAAGAACGCCCCCGCGGTAGCTCTACCCCGCGATCCGCCGGCCCGGCGCGCCGGGCGCGGTGCCCCTGCCCGCTCGCCAGGTATAACAGATAGCCCCGTTCTTGCACGCGTCCACGCAGCTCCCGCAGAGGATGCACTCGGCGCGTTCCATGCGCCCGGCCGCCACCATGCCCTGGACATCCAGGCTCATCGGGCACTCCCTTGTGCAGAGGGCGCATTTCTTGCAGTTATCCTGCTGGGCTCTCAGTCCAAGGGCAGGCCAGCCCAGGAGGTTGCGCAGCTTGCGCCCGGCGATCATAAAGGGCGCCATCCAGCAGACGTGATGGCAGAACGAGCGCTTGCCCACGGCCAGGGCCAGGGTGGCCACGAGCGCGAGTACGAAGTAGTAGATCACGTAGTTCTGTGGATCGACCACGGAGATGCCTTTTTCGGTCAAGTATAGCGGGGCGATCCGTTTGAAACCGCCGGCGCCCATGGCGGCAAGGGCGATGGTGGCGAGCCATGGTACCCAGATGAGGTACTTGATCCAGTCGCCGCCCTTCACCCGCCTGTCGCGCGCGGCGAAACAGGCCTCCTGCAACCCGGCGGCGGGACAAACCCAGCCGCAAAAAGCGCGGCCCAGAAAGAGGGAGCCCGCGAAGAGCAGGGCGAAGAAGAGGAAGCTGCCTGAGACGAGGCCCTCGGAGGCCCCCATGATGATCAGGGCCGGGGAGAGATAATTCAGAACCACGGGGAAAAGAAGGAACGAAACCAGGATCATGGCCTTGCGGACTCTCTGTCTTTGCATGGTTTTTGCTCCTCTCACGCGCTTCGCCAAAAGTGTTGCGAAGACCCGTTTGGGACCGTAAACGCAGATATTACACAAATTAGGCATATGCAACAAATTCAATTATGGCGCGGCGATGGATGGTGATGCGCACCCCCAACCCCGACGCCTCCTTTATTTGAAGCCTCGCCCTTGATCAGCGCCTCTGCCTCATCGGCCCAGGCCAGATAGGCGCCGTAGACATGCTGGCCAAAGAGGACCGTCAGGTAGTAGTAGAGATGATCCCTCTCGCCCGCCATCACTCTCCGCAGATCCTCGCCGTATTTTCCGAGGGTTTCGAGTTCCGCGGCGTAGCGCGCGCGAAAGGCCCGGATGGTCTCCAGGTTTCGCTCCTTGGCGACCAGACTGCCAAAGAAGAGCTTGAGCAGGATCTCGTACCGGACGTACTCCCTGGCCGCCGGTTCCTCGAGCCAGCGCCGTAGGCGCCTCCGCTCACCGCTCCACCCTTAGCCGGCCGAGCATCTCCCGCGCCGCCCTGCCAAGCATCACCGTGTCCGCGCCGGCGGCGATGAGGGTAAAGCCTTGCCGGATATACGGTATGACGTCCTCCGGCGCAAGGCCGAAGATGCCGAGCGGCATACCCGCGCCGCGGCAAGTTTGGGCGATATGCTCAACGGCCTGTCTAACCTCCGCGTGATCCGGCTCGCCCGGGTATCCCAGGCTGCCGGAGAGATCGTACGGCCCGATGAAGACGGCGTCCACGCCAGGGACCCGGACGATGGCCTCGATGTTCCGTACGGCCGCGGCGGTCTCGGCCTGGACCACCAGCGCCAGGCCGTCGTTGGCAAAAGCGAGGTATTCCCGGAGCTGCATGCCGTAGCCCTGTGCCCGCGCGATGCCCAGGCTCCGCGCGCCGTCCGGGGGATAGCGCGTCCAGCGCGCGGCAAGCTCCGCCTGCTCGGCCGTTTCGACCTGGGGCACGATGACACCCGCCGCGCCGGCGTCGAGCGCCTGCTTGATCGCGCCCTCATCGAGCCCGGCCACGCGGACCAGGCAGTCCACGGCGCGGCCCGCCCCCTGCAGGACGGCCTGGATCGACCGCGGGTCAAAGGCGCCGTGCTCCGCGTCGACAAAGAGCCAGTCAAAGCCCGCCTCCCCCAACAATTCGGCCGCCTCGGGGGAGGCCAGGGTGAGGAGCGTGCCGAGCAATAATTCCCCGCGGCGCAACCGGTCGCGCAAACCGGGCCTCGCCTGCATTCAAACCACCTCCAGGCCGAAAACCGGCGCTCCGGCCGGCCCTCGTGGAGAACAGTTCGTCATGGGCGCGATCCGCTCCTCCCAAAGGCGGGCGCGGTCGGATCGTAAGCAGCGCAGATAAAAAAGAAGAGCCCTCGCCGTGAGGTGGCTCTTCATTTTACCAGCTTTGCATCGGCAATCAGGAGCCAAGAGGCGTCGCGGATCAGCGCCGGAGGCGCGGCCGTTGGCGCCCGGTCTTTCGCGAAATCAGGCTCGAGGGGGGATCTAGAACCGTCTTCCCCGGCCGCCGCCGTAACCGCCGCCCGTGCGCTCGCCGCGGGGCCTGGCCTCGTTGACGATGATGTTCCGGCCCTGGAATTCCACGCCGTTCGTGGCGGCGATGGCATCGGCCGCCTTTTCCTCGGGAACGTCCACGAAACCGAAGCCCTTGTCGGGAATGATACGCACATCGCTCGGCTCATAGGCTGCGAAAAGGTGCCGCACGTCCTCCTCCGAGGACTGATAGGACAGGTTGCCCACGTACAGACTCTTTGACGCCACGGTAGTTCTCCTCACTTTTCCCTGTATTACTGCGGGGTTCCGGTAGAGCGAACGCTCATGCGCCCGCCCGCCCCCGGCTCGCCCGTCACGCCTGTTTGAACGCGCGATCCGCCATTACTCTAAAAAGTTACCGCTCGTCGCCACCAGATCAAGGGTCGCCTTGGCGGGTCGGCTATAGTATCTCCCGCTTTTACGCCGTTGCCGGCCTTAACCGCTCGTTGCGCGGCATGGGCAATAAAGAAGGCGCCATCCAAGTCGGCGCCTTCTCAGTCGCAAACTGTCAGATAACATGTCTATGATACCACGATTTCCACACAAAGGCAACGATTTATTTATCCGCCCGGGCATCACCGCAAGGCGCTGCCTGAGCTCCCAGGTCCGCCCGGAGATCCGCGATCGCGGCCCCGGGCAGCGTCCCCGGCGGGTAGACACGGTCAAAGCCCATCGCCTTGAAGCGGGTTTCCACGGACGGCCAATCGCTCCGGCCGACCACGAGGTAACCGCCGATGTAGAGCAGGATGCCGCCCAGGCCGGCCTCGATCAGCTTGTCGCGAAAGCCGAGGCAGTCCAGCTCGCCGTGGCCGTACAGCGAGGAAACCCAGATCGCCCGCGCCCCCGTCTCGACGGCCGCGTGGACGAATTCCTCCTGGCTCGCCAGCACGCCCAGGTTGACCGGGTTGAAACCCGCCTCGCGCAGGGCGTACTCCAGGATCCTGTTGCCGATGGCGTGCACGTCGGCGCCGATCACGCCCAGCACCACCGTCTCGCCCGCCACGGCATCACCTCCCGGCGGCTTCGCGGGCCACCTCCGCCACGGCCTTGAGGGCCGCCTCGATCTGGCCCCTGTCCACGCCGTGATGGGTGACAAAGCGCACCAGGGTGGGGCCGAAGCCCACGCCCGCCACCCCGCGCCGCTCGAGTTCGGCCAGGAAGGCCTCGCTGGTCAGTCCGAGAGGGGCGACATCAAAGACCACGATGTTCGTCTGGACATTGTCCGGGTCCAGGCCGATGCCCCTGATCGCCGCCAGGCCCTCGGCCAGAATCCGCGCGTTGGCGTGATCCTCCGCGAGCCTGCCCGTCATCTCGCGCAAGGCCAGGATACCGGCGGCGGCCAGGATGCCCGCCTGCCGCATACCACCCCCGAGTTGCTTGCGATGGCGCCGGGCCTTGTCGATGAAAGCCCTGCCGCCCGCCAGGAGCGATCCCACCGGGGCGCACAGGCCCTTTGAGAGGCAGAACATGACCGAGTCCGCGGGGGCCGCCAGTTCCGCGGCGGGCACGCCCAAGGCGGCCGCGGCGTTGAAGATGCGCGCGCCGTCCAGGTGCACGGGGACGCCCCGCCTGTGGGCCTCGAGCGCCATGGCTTCGGTACGCGCGGCGGTCAGGACCGCGCCGCCGTGGCGGTTATGGGTGTTTTCCAGGCACAGTAGGGCGGTGCGGGGAAAATGCAGGTTGTCGCCCCTGATACCGGCCGCGATGAGAGCGGGTGGCAGAAAGCCACGCTCGCCGCGGATCGGCCAGACCTGCACCCCGGCCAGGACGGCCAGGGCGCCCGCCTCGTAGTAATAGAGATGGGCCTCGGCCTCGACGATGATCTCCTCGCCGCGCCCCGCGTGCGTCATGACCGCCACCTGGTTCCCCATGGTGCCGCTCGCCACAAAGAGCGCGGCCTCCTTGCCCATCATGGCCGCGCCAAGCTCCTCGAGCTCCCTGACCGTGGGATCCTCGCCATAGACGTCGTCGCCCACCTCGGCCCGGGCCATGGCCGCGCGCATGGCCGGCGTGGGCTTGGTCACCGTGTCGCTCCTGAGATCGATCCTCATGAAAGAATCCTCCAAAAAACTGACCGCGCCAATCGATCTAAATAGCTATGTCAATTATATCACCTTTCACGCGCTTTTGCCACGTAGTGCGCCCCGTCTTTCGCGGGTATTTTTCTTCCGATCTCAAAATCGGGATGAAAGAGCGAGACACCGCAAGTGCGCTGGCAAAACTTCGCCTGGCGCTTGGATTGCCCCATAAACCCGTACACGTTCATGAACCGTTTCAGATCCTTGGTTTTGTTGAAGATGATGTGTTAGCAAACATTGGGTGTGGACATCGCGGGCGTGTATAGCCCATACAAGATCTTTGGCTACAAGAATGAAGGATGGAACACGGCCCCCGAAAACTGGGATCAGTTCGAGAACACCACCAAAAACGCCAACCCGGCCGCGATATACTTCCAGATGTTCAACTGCCCCTCCAGGTCCGCGGTGCGGCTGCTCAACTCCGTCAACTGGTGCTGAAG
>JBLNBS010000051.1:0-26543 GCA_050260175.1 Patescibacteria group bacterium
CGTGCCCACCACGGTCAAACCCTTGCGCGCCGCCACGGCCGCCAGCGGCCCGGGCCGGCACTCGCCGCTCGTGGCGCGGGAAAAATGGGAGTGGATGTGCAGATCGGCGAGGAAGGGCATGAGGATCACTCCCGAAGCCGACGCAGGCTAATAGCCTGCCGCTACACAAAACCCGGCAAGGGCCTGAAGGCCCTGATTTGGAACCTTTACCCCCAAAGCCAGGGATGGCTTGCCTGATCTAGTGTAGCGGTGTCCTTTAGGGCACCGTTGGCCAGATTAATCGCCCACAAGATTTCGGAACAAAGCCTTTGTGAAAGAGAGGTCACCGTGAACAAGCTGGGCGCCGGCGCTCGTGTTTGCCACATCATTACGCCGTACAGGAGGGGGATCCCTGCCGGGGAAGGAAGAGGTGGGAACGGATGGAAAAGGCGAAATTATTGTGATACGATGGATTCGGAAGCAGCTGACGCGAATCAGAAAGAGGCACCTCAGGACCCGCCGTGTAAAGTGAATTGTCTTCGAAGCACCACCGAATCCCCGCAGGAATTTCAGAATGTTTTGATACCTAGCCCAGGAATTCATTCCTGGGCGGAGGTTCCTACCGTTCTTTCAAATACATCTCGATCACCGGCACCGTCACCTCCGGTTTCTTGACCGGCAGCTCCAGCGTGAGCAGGTCTTCCTCCCGCTCCTCGCGCATGGCGCCGTAAGATGCCTCGGGGACGCTTTGCAGCATGCGGATCTCCGAGGCGTCGTTCAGGAGCTGCGCGTATTCCACCCGCCCGGCCATGCCCGCGAGGTGGATGTGTCTGAACGGCCAGCTGAAGACGTGGAGATAGAGCCGCTTCTTTTCGGGATTGTAGGTCAGGCGGCAGTCCTCCGGGCAGACAAACTCCGGCGGCGCCTGGGTGCAGCCGTAGATCGACCGGCCGTGCTGGCGCATCCAGCGGCCGATGCCCGCCAGCCGCTCCAGGGCCCGGCCATCCAGCTCGCCGCGGCCGTTCGGGCCCACATTCAGGAGCAGGTTGCCGCCCTTGCTCACCGTGTCGACGAGCATCCTCACGAGCTGGTCCACGCTCTTCCACGACTCCTCGTCGCGGTGATAGCCCCACGAACCGCTGAAGGTATGGCATGCCTCCCAGACCACCGGCCGGCCGTTCACCGTGAGCCCCACGCGCGGCTGGAACTGCTCGGGCGTCCTGATGTCCCCGCCGATCCCGAGCCGGTCGTTCAGGATGATGCCGGGCTGGAGGCTCCGGACGAGCGCGATCAGCTCCCCGGCGCGCCAGGTCTCCTCGCCCTTGCCGGGGAAGCCGCCGCCGGGCGCAAAGGAAAAGTCGTACCAGAGGATGTCGATCGGGCCGTAGCCCGTCAAAAGCTCCCTCGTCTGGCCGAAGAGGTAATCGATATACCTCTTCATGTCGCGCCGGCCGTCGGCCGCCGCGCGGCCCGCGTCGCCGCGCCCGGGATGGTGCTGGTCCGTGGTGTAGTCGGGGTGATGCCAGTCGAGCAGGGAATGGTAGAAGCCCACCCTCAACCCGCGGGCGCGGAAGGCCTCCACCACGGGCCGCAGGAGATCCCGCCCGGCGGGCGTGTTCGGCGCCTTGTAGTCCGTGAGCGCGCTGTCCCAGAGGCAAAAGCCCTCGTGGTGCTTGGTGGTGATGACGAAATATCTCATGCCCGCGTCCGCGGCGGCCTGCGCCCACTGCTCAGGATTGAAGAGATCCGGGTCGAAATGCCGGAAATACCTATCGTACGCCGCGTCATCCATGCGCTCGTGGCTCTTGACCCACTCGTGCCGCGCCGGCAGGGCATAGAGCCCCCAGTGGATGAAAAGCCCGAAACGGTCGCGGACGAACCAGGCTGTGTCGCCGGATGCCGGCGCGGGTGTGTGAGCCATGGCAAAGACCTCCTTGTAACCGGAATCGGCCCGGGACTGCTTGCCGGTTGTCTATGCAAAGCCGAGCAACAGCTTTATCCGTTCCGAGACAAGGACCATGATATTTTCATCTACATCGCCAAGTTTCTTGACGAGTCTTTTGATCGATATTGAGCGAATATCCTCGGTTTTAATATAACTTTTTTGCGCCAGAAAGTCATTGTTAACCTCAATATGCGTCGGAATGCCTTTATACCTACTTGTTAATGGGACTATTATCACCATTTCCGCCAGACTGTGATTGAACATATCATCCGAAACGACCAGGGCCGGCCGGGTGCCGGCTTGTTCGTGCCCGATGACCGGATTCAGATCCACCAGCCATACTTCACCGCGATTGACGGTCATCGATCGTCCTCCAATCCATCCCCCGACACTCCGTCCCACGCTTCCCTTTCCTTCTCTTCCTCCGCCCAGGCCTTGGGATCGGCCTTTAGCCGCAGGTAGGCCGAGTTCAAATCAGCGAAGAATCTCTTCTTGCCATAATCTTTTACAGCTTGCTCGATGATCTCCTGCATGCTTCCGCGTTGCTGCCGGGCCATTGATTTGACGGTGTCGTAGACCTCTCTGCTTATTCTGATCGTCGTGGTACCGCTCAAAATCGACACCTCCGTAAAACCTCTTAGTCTACAGATTAGTATACTTATAATACCACAGATCTGTCATCCAATCAACAGAACAGCCCCGGCAGGGAAATGGCGTGATAGGATGAATACTCATGGCATCACCTCGATCCGGAAAAGGAGCGCAAGATATGCAACCCGCCTTGACACCCCTCGCGCATGCCGTCCATCTCCTGCCCGGCGAACCCATGACGCGGCGCGACCGCAACCGCGCCTACCTCATGCGTCTGGCCCCGGAGAACCTGCTCCTCTCCCATTACCTCGAGGCCGGGCTCGTCGAGATGGCCTATAGGATTACTGGGAACGCAACCTCTACAACGGCATCTTCGCCCAGGGGTACTGGCGGGGACGGGATCTCTCAAGCTGCGCCGGCCCTGGTGGCTGAAGGCCGAATTCAAGTGCCTCGTCAACGGGAGGGAAGCGGCGTGGGACGACGACGGCAAGGGCTTTGCCCTCCTCCGCTGCCGATGGGAAGAGGACGAAGTGCGCGTGATCCTGGCCAAGGGCCTGACCTGCTGGCCCCAGCACGACCGGCCCGATATCGTAGCCTTTATGGATGGGCCGGTCGTGCTGGCGGGTCTGGTGGGCGAGGAGAGGCTGCTCTACGGCGACGTGAACGATCCCGCCACCATGTTGATCCCGGACGACGAGCGGCAATGGACGTTCTGGAAGAGCGGCTGGCGGACCACGGGCCAGCCCGTGGGCTGGCGGTTCAAGCCGCTTTACGAGATCGGCCGCGAGGTGTACACCGTCTATTTCCCGGTCAAGCGGCCAGCGCCCGATCCAGCGGCAGGAAATGGACGGGCATGAGCGAATAGGTTTACGGATTGTATTTCCGGCCGGCCCCGAGTGCGGACGACGGTTGCCCCGGGAGTTTGTGCGACTAACCTGATTCATCGCATTCAGAGCACAAACTCTGGTATCAAGTGCCAAGCGGTACCAATGTATCTAGTGGTCCGTGGTATTACGCGCACAGGCTCTCAGAACGTGCCGCTGCAACCATTTGGGCGGAGATAAGTGCCCTGACCATCCTGCGCCGGAGATGGTTGTCGTGAGAATCCCGAATTATGAGATAGTAAACCGGATAGCCGAGAGCAATCAGGCCATCATCTACAAGGCGTACCACAACAGGAACCCCAGGCAGCCGCTGACGCTCAAAGTCTTGAAGCCGGTTTTTCTCCATAACTATAAAATCTCTCAGATATATCAAAGAATTGAGCATCTCAAGATATTAAACAGCCCCTTGGTCATTACACCCATTGAGTTCAATGTGATAAACGATTTGTATTATATAACGCAGAATTATTTTGAGGGTGAGCCACTTAGTCATCTGGTAAGGGAACATGCAAAAATACCATTATTGAATTTCTTCACTATCGCCCGTAAACTAGCCGAGGCATTGAATAGTATCCACAGAGCAGGTATTATCCATGGTGGAATCAAACCACATAACGTGCTCATCGATCCAGAAACGCTTGATATTCGCATCATAGATTTTATCAGCGCGATTGATGTAAGAGATGTGAGCCATTTCATCTATGATCGCTCATTCATTGAGAATACCTTGGCATATACCTCGCCAGAACAGACCGGACGTATAAATCACAGGGTTACATTTGCCACAGATCTTTATTCTCTCGGCGTGATTTTATACGAAATGCTGACTAATTGTCTGCCTTTTTCCACCTATGACCCTCTTGAATTGATCCATGCGCATCTTGCCAAAGAACCTGTTGGTGTTCATGAATTGTACCCAGATATACCCATGGTATTGAGCAATATCGTCGCCAAGTTATTACTAAAAGCACCTGAAAAACGTTATCACAGCAGCGAAGGCCTCTTTTCCGACCTCAAACGATGCAGTGATGAGTATAACGCCACAGGCGAAATAAAAGAATTTCCTCTGGAAAAGAGCGTCAGCCCTCATAGGATCACATTCATCTCCAAGATGGTCGGCCGCGACAAGGAAACGAAGATCATCCTGAACGAATTCGCACAGGTTGCCGAGGGTAAGTTTCGCTCACTTTTCATTTCCGGGTTATCGGGCATCGGCAAGACACGTCTTATACAGGAATTACAAAAACCGATTGTGGAGCATAAAGGTTATTTTACTTCAGGAAAATTTGATGTTTATCAAAAGAATATCCCTTATAGTTCTTTAATCCAGGCTTTTCGCAATTTGATGCGCACTTTTTTAACAGAAAGTGACGATAAGGTCGCTGTATGGAAAAGAAAAATCATAAATGCTGTGGGCAAAAACGGGAAGGTCTTGACGGATGTCATCCCCGAGTTAGAAGTCTTGATAGGTCCGCAGCCTGAAGTAAAACAACTTCCACCAGTCGAATCGTTGAACCGATTCCATGATCTCTTTAATCGATTCCTGACCTGCCTGGCGAGCGAAGAAAACCCCCTGACCCTGTTCATCGACGATCTCCAGTGGTGCGATACGGCTTCCTTTGATTTTTTGACCAATATCTTTGCCAACTATCAGGATCACCGCTACCTTTTCCTTTTGGGAGCATACCGCCATAACGAGGTGGACGCAAGCCATCCCCTGGCCAAGCTCATCCGGAACGCCGGCGAAAACGGCCAGCCGTTGAAGGAGATCCGGCTGGAACCCCTAGAGCCCGAACACCGCCACGAGATGGTCTCGTACATCCTCGATTCAACTCTCGCGGAGACAAAGACTCTATCGGATTTCATCAGCACGTTGAGCGAGGGGAATCCGCTCTTTGTCAGCGAGAGCCTGTCCTATCTCCATCATGAGAACCTGCTTTTTTTTGACGACGACCGGCAATGGCGATGGGACCTCGACAAAATCCGGCAGTCCCGGATGCCGACCACGGTGGTCGCCCTGTTCAGCGCCAAAATCCGCAAGCTTTCGCCTGATCTGATCGAGATGCTTGAATACTGTGCCTGCCTGGGCAATACCTTTTCACCCGCCGAACTCAGCGCCATCAGGGGGTTTACGCTGCGCGAAACTTTCGCGATCTTGAAACCGGCCCTCGAGCAGGGGCTGTTGATGGAAAACAAGGGCCGGCTGCAATTCATTCACGATCGCGTCCAGGAGGCGGTGCTGTCCGCCATCCCGGCGGAAAAGCGCCGCAGCATCCACTGGCAGGTGGGCAGCCACCTCCTCGCCGCCGCGCCGAAAAGCCACGGGGATCTCGAAAAACTGGACAACCTGTTCACGATCGTCTCGCACCTCAATCTGGGCAGGGAAGACAATCCTGACGCGGAAACGGCCTACCTGCTCTCGGACATGAACTACTATGCCGGCAACAAGGCCCTGGACTCCCTGGCCACGGAGGCGGCGAACGAGTACTACAATCTCAGCCGGGTGTTGCTGCCGGACGATTGCTGGGAGGAGGCGCATTACGAGCGCACTTTCAGGATATTTCAAAAGGCCGCCAAGACGGAGCTGATGTGCGGTAACTACGAGCGATCGGAAAAACTCCTAGATTACCTGCTGGACCACGCCAAGACCGATCTGGACAAGGCGGAGTGCCTGGCCGAGCAGACGACCTCGCTCTCGTCCATCGGCAACTTCATCAAGGCCATCGAGACCGCCAATCGGGGTCTTGCCTATTTCGGCAAGGCCATTCCGGCCGATCCTGAGGAGGCGGACAAAAGACGGCGTGAGCTGATGGCGGAGATCGACGCGATGGGGATCGATGTCTGGGAAACCATCCTGAACATGCCTTTTACCACGGACCGCAAGAGCGCGATCGAGCTGGCGTTCTACAGCGAGCTCATTCCCGATCTCTATATGTCGGGGCTTGTGCCGCAGCTCTATCTCTCCGCGGCGCAATCGACCCGGCATTGCCTCGCGCGCGGCATGGATGAATCCGTGATCTACTCGTTCAGCATCATGGGGCTGCAGCTCGGGGAGGAGGGGGATTTCGCGCGGGCATTCAAGTACGAGGACTTGGCCCGCGACCTGTCAGCCAAGTACCCCAACACATTCGGCGCCACGCGCGGCATGAACGGGATTGTCTGGTGCAACATGCATTCGCGGAGCCACCCGCGTGAGATCGTGGCATACTGCCGCAAATCGATCCAGTCCGGGAAGAACTGCGGCGACCTGTATAACGCGGGGCTTTCGTACGGGCCCCTGATGTGGAATCTTCAGGTCATGGGGACGGATATGTCCGCCATCGAGGAGTATGCCAGGGAATGCCTCCAGTTTTCCCACCGGTACCACCTGTCCTTTTCCGTGGGGCTCGCCGAAGCCATGCTGGCCAGCTGGGTCGAACCCATGAAGAAGGAGTACACCCCCGTCCCCATGGACGAAAAAATCGCCCAATGGGAACGCGACAATCACATCGCGTCGGTTGGAAGTTACTATGTGCATATGGCATTGACCCATTATTACTTTGGAGAATACAAAACAGCACAAGATTATTTGCTCTTGGCAAAGAAATACCTCTCCGGTTTAACCGATAATGTCTTGAAGCGACAATGGCACATTTTTCTCTGCTTAAACACACTGAAACTATATGAAATGACAACCCGTAAAAAGACAAAAACAAAGATTTTGCAAGAAATTTTACCATTAATCGACAAGATCAAAACCTGGGCTGAATTGGGGCCATTGTTAGGGCCGTATCTCGCCTTTTTATCCGCCGAACTCAAGAGGGTGACAGGGGATTTCAACGCGGCCATGGGTCTATATCTCGAGGCGATTGACCGCGCGCATGCACAGAATTACGTTTTTCTCGAGGGTTACCTGCACGAATGCCTTGGTGAACAGCTCCACCGGCCCGGCAGGTCTTCCGCGCGCATTTTTCTCAAAGAGGCCGCGCAATTATATCGGAACTGTCGTGCCGAACGCAAGGAATTGGATCTCATCGGTAAATATCCGGAGTTTTTTGCCGGCAAAAAAGCATCATTCCCGCAACAAGAGATAACGACAGCAAGTCTCTCCACTCTTCCCGATCTTGACATCGAATACCTCATGAGATCCGCCTTGGCCATCTCGGCAGAGATTGAGCAGGATGCCTTGCTGGAAAGAATCATGAACATAGTGATCGAGAGTTCCGGAGCACAACATGGTTACCTCCTGATCGCTGATGAATCGGGCCTGTTCATTCGCGCCGAGAGCCATGTCAGCGATCAATCCATCATCAAGACACTGGATCGAAAACTCGAGGAAGCAAATGACATCTGTAAAGCGATCGTTCGCTATGTGTTTCGCACAGGTGAAAGACTGATCCTAAATAATGCCTCTGAAGATGGGGTTTTTAAAGACAATCTTGAGGTACAATATTTGGGGCTTCGTTCCGTACTCTGTATCCCAGTGGTAAAACAATCGCACACAATTGGTGTATTATATCTGGAAAATCGCCTCGCTGACTCAGTTTTTACCGATCAGAGGATACAGATCACCGAATTATTAACATTTCAAGCAGCAATCTCACTTGATAATGCCATTTTATTCACGAAACAGAAACAAACCGAACAGGCGTTGCGCGATCGGGAATATGAACTGCGGTTGATTATGGACACCATGCCGGCGCTGATCTCGTACGTGGATTCGGATTGCCGGTATTGCCGGGTGAACAAGAGTTACGAACGATGGATCGGCAAGGCCACCGATGAAATCCGGGGGCGCCGCGTCTGCGATGTCCTGGGGGAGGCGTCCTGGCAGGCTGTACGTCCGTATATGGAACGGGCCCTGGCCGGAGAACAGGTCACCTACCAGCGGGAGTTATTCTTCAACGAGATCGGTGCCCGGTGGGTGGAAACCACTTATTCACCGGATCGCGATGCAGCGGGGCATATCCGTGGATTCGTGGAGCACTCCGTGGATATAGGCAAGATGAAAGAAGCCGAGGAAAAGGTCAAGGAATCACTCAGGGAAAAGGAGGTGCTACTCACAGAAATACATCACCGGGTAAAAAATAACTTACAAATCGTACACAGCATCCTGAATCTTCAACTATCGTACATTAAAGATGAACAATCAATTGAATTATTCAAGGAAAGTAGAAATCGTGTCTATTCAATGGCCTTAATCCATGAGAAACTATATCAATCGGAATCACTGTCAAGGATCGATCTCCCAGGTTATATCCAAGACTTGATTACCAATTTGTTTTACTCTTATGGCGCGAGTGATATGTTGATCAAGCCGCTGATAAATGTTGAAAATATTACACTAAATATCGATACTGTTATTCCTTGTGCTCTAATCATCAATGAACTAGTCTCTAACTCTCTAGGGCACGCTTTTAAGGACCATCGTTTCTCCTCTGATTTCAAGGGACAGATCGTAATCAGTATTTGTCATGGCATTGAGGGTAAATATATTCTCACTGTTTGTGATAACGGCCATGGTATGCCGCCTAATTTTAATTTACAAGCATGTGAATCGCTCGGATTAAAATTAGTCAGCGTACTTGTCAGACAGTTGAACGGCACTATCAGCTTGAACACAGATGGCAAGACAGAATTTACTATTACCTTTGCAGAGAAACGAAGAGACAGGAGGATGGTCAATGCCATCTAGTGCGACAGTCCTGATTGTTGAAGATGAGGGCGTCGAAGCGCTGGATATACAATACAGATTGAAGAATCTCGGCTATTATGTGCCGGATATCGCGACGAACGGGCAAGAGGCCCTGCAACGGGTGGAGGAATTATCGCCCGATCTAGTTCTGATGGATATCATGCTGCACGGAGAGCTCGATGGTATCACGGCGGCCGAACAGATTCGCCTCCGTTACAATATCCCCATCATCTATCTCACGGCCTATGCGGACGAGATCACCTTGCAACGAGCCAAAGTAACCGAACCATACGGCTATATAGTCAAGCCTTTCCAGGAGAGAGAGTTACATATCGCCATTGATATGGCGTTATACAAGCACGACATGGAACGGAAACTCAAGGAGAGCGAAAAATGGTTATCCACCACGCTGAAAAGCATCGGCGATGCCGTGATCGCCACCGACAAGTCAGGGGCTATCTTGTTCATGAATGCAATTGCCGAAAAACTTACGGGATGGCGTCTCGATGAAGCAAAAAGCAAGAATTTACTCGAAATCTTTCATATTATCAATTGTCACTCACGCGAGCCGGTTAGGAATCCGGTATCCAAGGTGATCGAGCACGGCGCCATCGTTGGTATGGCCAATCATACTGTCTTGATCACGCGATCCGGCCAGGAAATTCCGATAGATGACAGTGCCGCCCCTATTAAAGATGATCAAGGAAATCTAATTGGTATAGTATTGGTATTTCGCGATGTCTCTGACCGCAAAAAGGCTGAGGAGATTCAACAACATAACCAAAAAATGCTCCAAAACTTGAATGATGAATTGGAAGATCGCATCCGCAATCGAACCGCGGAACTCCTCAGGGTCAATGAGGAATTGAGCCGGGAAATAGCCGAGCGTGAACGGGCTGAGCAGACCATCGAGTCGGAGCGCCAGCGTCTTTATAACGTTCTCGAGACTCTCCCGGCATATCTGCTCCTTCTGACGCCGGATTACCACGTGCCTTTCACCAACCGCTTCTTTCGTGAACGGTTCGGCGAGTCCCACGACCGGCGCTGTTATGAATATCTTTTCAACCGGGACGAACCCTGCGAGAACTGCGAATCCTATACCGTTCTGCAAACCATGGCGCCCCACGAGTGGGAATGGACCGGCCCGGACGGCCGCTTCTACCACATCTACGATTTTCCTTTCACCGAGGATGACGGGTCCACGCTCATTCTGGAGGTGGGCATCGACATTACCGAAAGCAAGCGGGCCATGGGCGAGCTGGAAAAATACCGCGCGCATCTCGAGGACCTGGTCATGGAGCGCACCCGCGAGCTGGCAGCGGTCAATGCGCGGCTGCAGACGGAGATCATCGAGCGCAAGCAGGCCGAGGAGGCTCTGATGAAAAAGCGGGATGAATTGGCCGCGGCCAACGAAGAGCTCCAGGCGCATCAGGAACAGTTGATCGCCCTCAACGAAGAAATGCAGGCCCAGACCGAGGAGCTGAACTCCACCTACCAGGAACTGCGCGAGGCCGACCGGCACAAGAACGAGTTCATGGCCGTCCTCTCCCACGAGCTGCGCAATCCCCTTGCCTCCATCCATAACAGCCTTCATATCCTCGACCGCGCCGTGCCCGGCGGGGAGCAGGCCAAGCGGGCCATGGCCGTCATCGACCGACAGGTGGAGCAACTCGCTCATCTCGTCGACGACCTGCTGGACGTGACGCGCATCAACCAGAACAAGATCAAGCTGCAGCGGAAGCGGATCGAGCTTTGCGATCTCGTCCGGCGGGCGCTGGACGATCACCGCGCGCTCTTTGAAAAGCATGGCGTGCTCCTAAGCTCCGAGCTGCCGCCCTCCCCGCTCTTTGTGAACGCCGACACGGCGCGCCTGGCGCAGGTGATCGGGAACCTGCTCCAGAACGCGGTCAAATTCACGCCCAGGGAGGGCTGCGTCACGGTCTCCGTGGCCCGCGATCCTGGCGGGCGGGCTGTCGTGCGCGTCGCCGACACGGGTGTCGGCATATCGCCCGAGGTGCTCCCGCGGTTGTTCCAGCCCTTCATGCAGGCGGACACGACCCTTGACAGGAGCCGCGGGGGCCTGGGGCTGGGGTTGGCGCTCTCCAGGGGCCTCGTCGAACTGCACGGCGGCGAGATCAGCGCCCGGAGCGAAGGGATAGGCAAGGGTGCGGAATTCACGGTGAGCCTGCCCCTGGATCAGCCCCCCCCGGAGGAACCGGGTGAACCGCAAAAGGAGATTACCCGCTGCATCCGGCGGGTGCTCATCATCGAGGACAATGTCGACCTGGCCGAGAGCCTGCGCGAGCTGCTCGAGCTCGACGGCCACGAGGTCGCGATCGCCTACAGCGGGCCCGAGGGATTGGCCCTGGCGCGCGAGTTCCAGCCCGAGATCCTGCTCTGCGACATCGGGCTGCCGGGCATGGACGGCTACGAGGTCGCCAGGGCTTTTCACGCGGACGAGGCGCTCAAGGGTGTCTACCTCGTGGCCTTGACCGGTTACGCGCAGCCCGAGGACCTGCAACGCGCCGCCGGCGCCGGCTTTGACCGGCACCTGGCCAAGCCGCCGGATCTGGGGGAACTCGAGCGGATGCTGGCTGAGGTCTAGTTTTACCTGGTCTTTTCCGGCAGGAATTGCGGCCCGCCCCGCGAAATGAGTCCCGGCCGCATCACGCCGCGTGCCGCGAAGGGAGTCGCGCCATGACCGGAGACCAACAGCGCCGTTTCAAGTTCCTGGGCTGCGAGATCATCTACCGCGAGGCCTGCTACCTGGCGGCCGTGAGCCCGCACCAGGTGGATGTGGAGTTCCTCCGCAAAGGCCTGCACGACCTCAGGACGGAGGATATGCGCGCCCTGATCCAGCAGGCGGTCGACAGCGTGGACCCTGCCCGGGGGTACGAGGCGATCCTCTTGGGGTACGCACGCTGCAACAACGGCCTGGCGGGCGTCACGGCCAGGGATCTGCCGCTCGTCATCCCCCGGGCGCACGACTGCATCACGTTCTTTTTCGGTTCGCGCGGAGCGTACCAGGCGTACTTCGACGCCCATCCCGGCACCTACTACATGACGAGCGGCTGGGCCGAGCGGAACACGGCCGACGGGGGGAACTACGCCCGTCCCGCCTACGGACGCGAGGGCGTCATGGCCGGCCTGGGCCTCACGGATTCCCCGCAGGAACTGATCGCCAAGTACGGCGCGGAGAACGCGGCCTATATCCTGGAGACGCTCGGCGACTGGACAAAAAACTACAGCAAGTTCCTCTACCTCGAGATGGGGATCTGCGACGAGCGCCGCCATATCGAGGAAACCAGGGAGGAGGCGCGCCGCCGCGGCTGGGAGTTCGAGCTGCGCACAGGCGATCTCGGCCTCCTCTCCCGACTTTTTGCAGGCGACTGGGACGAGGACTTCGTCGTGGTGCCGCCGGGCCACCGCATCGCGGTCAGGGATGACGGCCTCGTCCTTGGCGAGGAAGCCTGATCGTCGCCGCCGGTCTCGACATGCGCCAGGCCGCTGGCCATGGACGCCCTCACGTTCCCGCACCAGGCCTTGCGGGACCGGACACACGTGCCGGATCTCGCCCGCCATGCCTTTTTCACCAGTATAAAGGCGGCCATCCAGAATCGCCCCGGCGCCGAAACCCGTATCGCAGGTGTAATAGATCTAGGTATACCATAGCGGACTTCCGGATCATCAGCCGGCATGATATAATATCTTACAGAAAATCGGATCATCCTAATCAATGGCGAATCGTCGGAGGCTGATGCGGGTTGTCTGGAGTTATGAGAATCGGCCGAAAATACCAGGTGGTCATCCCGCGTGATGTCCGCAAACGGCTGGCTCTGCGCGAGGGAGACGAGATGATTTACGAGAATACGGCCAACGGCGTGTTCATCTATCCCAAACCTGCGGACCCCGTGGCTTTTATGCGCGGATTGGGCGCGGATCTGTGGAAAGACGAGGACATCGGCGCCTACTTGGACAAGGAGCGGGATTCATGGGGCCGCTGAACCGGATAGTCCCGCGCGACAGCATCTGCGGGATCGATTCGTGCCTGTTCATTTACTTGCTGGCGGACCGCGCTCCATATGCGGAGGCGGTGCAGCCGTTCCTGAAAGCGGTGCACCAAGGGGAAATAACGGCGATCACCTCCGTGATCACCTTGACTGAAGTGCTGGCCAAGCCCGAGCAGAACAAACAGGCGGATTTGGTGCGGGCGTATTCACTGGCATTGCGCGGTATCGATCATCTGCAGTTTGTCGAGATCGATGAGACCATCGCCAGGCATGCCGCTCATTTGCGCGGAGTCTACGGATTTCGCACGCCGGACGCCCTGCAACTGGCGGCGGCCCTGCACAAGCAGTGCTCCTTTTTCGTGACCAACGACCGGCGGCTGCAACGCATGCAAGAATTGAACATCATCGTGCTGGATGATGTCTTGACGGCATAATCGATTTCACCGATCGTTTACTCCTCAATCCTCGTCGCCGGTCTCGACATGCGCCAGGCCGCCGGCTATGGAAGGGAGGCGCCTCCCATGGAGATCAGGCCCCTGACGCCAAATGACATCCCCGCGCTCCTCGCCCTCTGGCAGAGCCTTCCGGGCCTCGGGCTCAGCCCGGACGACGTCCCCGAGAGGCTAGCAGCCTTTATGGCGCGCAATCCCACGACCTGCCTCGGCGCATGCGAGGGAAACGCTCTCGTCGGCAGCGTGCTCGGGGGTTACGACGGCCGGCGCGGATACCTCTACCACCTGGCCGTCCGACAGGATCTGCAGGGCAAGGGGTACGGCAAGGCCCTGGTGGGGCGGGCCGTCGAGGAGTTCAAGAAGTTTGGTTGCGCTCGCATCCGGCTCTGCGTCTTCGGCACAAACACGCGCGCCCGCGAGTTCTACCGCCGCCTGGGCTGGAGCGAGCGGGACGACCTGATCGTGGCGGCATGGAACGGGTGATGGACATTGCGGGCAAATGCGACGATCCGAATCGGATAATCGGCCTTATGGCAAGGACAAAACGGCGCCGGGTGCGCCGGTGCGGCCTGATGAGCTGCGCATTTCCGCGTCACTTCGTCGTTGCGGTGCTCGGCGTACATTGAGTACGCCTGCGCTCCTCACGCCCTCGTTCCTTGAACTGCTTGCTCCTGAGGCCGCAAGCAGAATCGAAGAAGTTGAATCCGGCGCACCCGGCGCGGTTGCCAGCATCCTGCTACTGTGAGCAGCACCCCATCCTGGGGTGCTCCCGGATTGGGCAGTATACCGGGTCGTGAGGATCCCGGGAGGCGCGACTTGTTCTGACATACTATGGGCTTCGCAGGCCTTAGCCTGCCTTTGGCAAGAGAGGGAGGGCAAAGTTACAGCCATCACGTCATAAGGCCGATTCTACGACCCTGACTCCCAAGTCAGTCGTTTCTCTGAACTAGCCTCATCACATCCTCACGAGATAGACGATCGCGACCGCGAGGCCGATCCCCACCACGACCCGGCGCAGCGCGGCGGGCCTGATCCGCCCGGAGAGGCGGCCGCCGGCCGCCCCCCCGAGCATGGCGCCCGCGGCCATCGCCAAGGCCACCGGCCAGGCCACCCGGCTGGAAAAGACGAAGAAAACCGCGGCGGCGACATTGACACCGAGCGCGACGGCTTGCTTGACCGCGTTGAGCCGCGTCAGCGAGTCCTCGAGCAGTAGGCCCAGCGCGGCCAGGACGATCACGCTCAGGCCCGCGCCGAAATAACCGCCGTAAATCCCCGCCAGGCCAATCGGGAGCGCGGCCCAGCATGCGGCCAAGCCTTTACCCCCGGTGCGCCGCAGGAGCAGGGCCCGCAAGGGATCCTGCAGGGCCAGGAGCACGGCGGCCAAAAGGATCAGGAACGGCACCAGCGCGCGAAAAGCCCGCTCACCCGTGTGCAGGAGCAGGAAGCCGCCGATGACGCCGCCCAGGACGCCGGCGGGCAGAAACCAGAGGAGCCGCCCGGCCTGCCCCCGTAGATCCCTTGCCTGGGCGAGCGTGGCGCCGAGGTACCCGGGGCAGAGCGCCACCGTATTGGTGACGCTGGCCGTGACGGCCGGGAGCCCCAACGCGATCAGGGCCGGAAAAGTGATGAGGGTCCCGCCCCCGGCCAGGGCGTTCACCGCGCCCGCGGCCATAGCCGCCAGGCCCGCCAAAAGGAGAACCAATCCTTGAGGCATCACGCCGGCCCTCGCTCTCGAGAAAAATCACGTCGTTTGGAAGAGCTCCGAAAAACCACATTATCCCGCACAGGACCGACGAACACGTAGCCACGGCCTCTCGTTCCTGTGTAGGGGTGCAGCATGCTGCACCCTTGGCCCAAACGAGCTTCAATTATAGCTCATGCTGGTGTTTCTAAAGCGGTCGTCGAAATTCAAGTTTAAAGTTCAATCCGATACAACTCCACCGTATTGTCCATGTAGTTCGAGATGGCGAGCGTGCCGCCGTCCGGCGTGATGGCGATACCGATGGGCTGATTGCCGACCGGCAGCTCTTCCACGAGCCGGAAGTCCGCCTCCGCGTCAAAGACCTGGATCCTCCCGTCCACCGGGCTCGGGTGGAGGTAGCCCTTGGGCCCGTTCGGGCCGCGGTTCGAAACATAGAGGTACCGGAGATCCGGCGAAAGCTGCACGTTGTTGGGATTGACCCAGGTCCTGATCTCGCCCCTGATCTTGTCCGCGGCGAGGTCGTAGATGAAGACCTTGCGCAGGCGCATGTTGTTGATGTAAGCGATTTGGCGGGTGCGGTCGATGCGGAAACGGCCGTTGGTGCCCCCGTTTTTGACGCGTACCAGCAACCGGTCTTTATCGCGCAGATCGAACTTCATGATCTCCCCGGAGTCGTAAAAGACGACGTAGAGGTAGCGGCCGTCCTCGCTGAAACCCAGGCCCCGCGGGGCCCTGCCCGGGGTCTTGATCTTGCGCAGGAAGCTGTATGACAGGGCATCGATGACCGAGACGTCGTTCGAGAGCCAATTCGTGACGTAGTAGGTCAGGCCGTCGGGCGAGAACTCCCCCACCTTGGACCAGTTGCCCCGCGTGGGGATGGCCTTTTTGATCCTGAAATCCGCCATATCGAGGACGTACACCATGCCCGCCGTGCTCATCTGGTTGAACCAGAACTCCCGCCCGTCGGGGGTGAAAACCCCCTCGACCACGCAGGGCGTCTTGGTGAACCCGGTGAGGAGGATCTTCTTCAACTCCCCGGTGGCCATGTCGTAGATCTGGAGCCCCCTGTCGCCGAGCAGGGAGATCATGAGGTGCCTGCCGTCGGGGGAAAAGAGCAGGTCCTTTGGCCGCCAGCCGCTCTTGAACTGCTTGAGGAAGCTGAAGCGGGACCCCTCGGGCGAGAGCCGGACGAAGACGTGGTTCATACCCGGCGCCAGGGTGAGCGCGGCCCGGTACTCCTTATAGCCCTGTTTGCGCACGGCTATGGACAGGCTGTTCCCGGCCGCGGTCAGGGTCACCGGCGAACGCAATGCCCCCTCGCGGCCCTCGACGATCACTTCCGCGCCCGCCGGTACGGTGGTAATGGTCACGCGGCAAGCTTCCGCCGCGGCTGTCCAGGCGGAGAGCAGGGCGATCAGGAGGATCGTGAGGTAAAAACCCCTGGCATACTTCGGCATGGCGCGCGCCTCCAAGAACAGGATGCGGATATTTCCGCCCAGGAATGAATTCCCGGGCTGGGACAAGATCGATCTCAAACCCCTGCGGGGGTTCGGTAGTGCTTTACGGCTTTAACCCACCTTTACCACGTGCTCGTTCATGAGCCTGTACGCCGCTCCGGGCGCTTCGGCGGCGAGGAGGCCCATGGCTGGCATGATGTAGTCGCGGTCCAGGTAATACTCGGGGTGCATGGGTTTCAGGACATCCGGCTCGCCGGGGTCAAAGGCTGCCCCCGCCAGGAGGCGCGCCGGGTCAGAACTTGCCAGGAAGACGCCGCCGCTGCCGATGACCCGCCCGACCGGCGTGAGGTCTTTGCCGCGTAAAATGTGGGAGGCGCCAAAGGGGGTGTGGAGGGTCTCGAGCACGCCGGCGTGGCGCTTGACCGCCGTCGAGACGGCCAAGATCGCCAAGGCCTCCTCGATCCTCCGCTCTTCATCCGAGGCGGGCAGAAAGGCGGCGTCGCCCGCGCGGGCCTCGACGCCCGCCCTGACCCGGCCGGGCTCGAGGCCGGCCGCCGCGGCCGCGCGCTCCAGGCCGCAGGCTTCGATCAGAGCGGTGGCGCTGTAGCGCATGCCGAGATCCCCCTCCACCGTGCGCTTGGCAAAGGGTTCCGGCAAGCCCTTCCAGAGCATCTCCGGCCTGCTCGGGGTCCCCGCGGCCAGGGAGTGCATGTCGGTGGTGGCGCCGCCCAGGTCCACGAGGACGAGTTCGCCCCAGCCGGGTTCGCCCCCGGGGCCTTGGGCCAGGAGCTCCGCCGCGCGCAGGGCCGCGGCGGGCGTGGGCATGAGGATGCCGTCGATCATCGCGGCCACCTCGTCGAGGCCCTTTGCCCTGACGATGCGTTCGAGAAAGAGCCGCCTGATCTCGGCCCGGGCCGGCTCGGTCTCCACCCGGCCCAGTTCCGGCAGGACGTTGGCCGTGACCACGGCCGTCTTGCCCCCCCGCCGGAGCATCTCCGCGACCCGCTCCGCGACGCTCTTGTTGCACGCCACGATCAGGGGCGCCTCGAACCTGGCCCCGGCCAGCAGGGCCGCGTTGGCCAGGACGACCTCCTCGTTGCCGCCGTCCGTCCCGCCGGCGAGCAGGATCAGGTCGGGGCTCAGCTCCTCGAGCCGCGCTATCTCCACGCGGCTCAGCTTGTAGCCATAGGCGGCCAGGAGCCTCGCGCCCGCGCCCAGGGCGGCCCGGCGGGCCGCTTCCACGGTCAGCTCCGGCACCAATCCCACGGCGGCCATGCGCAGGCCGCCCGCCGCGCTGCTGCAGGCCAGGCGGCGCGCGAAATCGAGCGGCCCGGTCTTTTGCCAGAGCTTTTCCAGCGCTTCCCCCAGACCGTGCGAGAGCCCGGTCCTGACCGTCGTCGGGGCCTGGGCCGTGCCGAGGAGCGCGGCCGCGTCCGCGTCCACGGCCGCGACCTTTGTATACGTGCTACCAAAGTCGATGAGGAGGAAGGGGCGCAAGGAGGATGCACTTCCCCTCTTCTTCATTGACGCGCCGCAAAGCTCCGCCTGTTCTCCTCCTGCTTGAGCCAGTACCTGATGCCCTTGCCCGCCAGGGGCTCGTCGCTGTATCTAGGGATCACATGCAGGTGCGCGTGGAAGATTTCCTGGCCCGCGGTCTGGCCGACATTCCAGCCGATATTGAACCCCTGGGGATGAAAGAGCCTCTCGAGATGCCGCTTGACCCTGAGGAGGAGATCGTAGGTGCCCGCCCATTCCTCCGGGGTGAGGTCGAAAACGGTCTCGCGGTGCTTGCGCGGGAGGATGATCCCGGACCCGATGAGCACATCCTGCTCCCGATTGGGCATAAAAAGGCAGTGTGTGTTGGACAGAGCCATGTCCTGGCGGCTGAAAAAGCAAAGAGGACAGTCTTCCATGGCCGATTTCACCCCACACGAAGGCAACGTGATTTCCGGTACGTTCTCCGCCTGACGTCCATTTTCCTTTGTGTGAAGCGCGGATTGACACTCTTACCGGCGGGGGCGGCGGGACAGGTGGATGATCCTGATCTCCGCGTACCGGCGGGCGATGTAAGCCGTGATGATCCCCCAGAGTGCGTAGACGAGGAAGAGATGCCATTTGGCGGCGGCGTTCGGGAGGAAAGCGTCCCTATGGTTGAACCGGTCCGGCTCTTCGAAATCCGGGTTAATTCGAGGGTCAACGATCGAGACCGGCGTGCGGCAGGTACGCCCCCACGGCCTTGAGCCGGGCCTGGAGCTCGCGCACGTCGATCCCGCGCGTATCGGTCCGTTTTTCCACCGCCATGGCGGCCGCGACGCCGGCCGCCTGCCCCGTGATGTAGCAGGCCGGCATGACCCGGATCGAGGCTTGCACGCTCCGGTCCGTGCTGACGCAGCGCCCCGCGGTGAGTACGTTGGCCAGGCCCCTTGGCGTGAGGATCCGGTAGGGGATGCCGTAACTCTCCCCCCTGCCGAGCTGGAACCGGTCGAAGTCCCGCTTGAACCGCTCGTAACTCTCCCTGTCCGGCCGCGCCACGTGGATGTCCACGGGATAGGAGTAACGGCCGATCTCGTCGGCAAAGACGGCGCGGTTTTGAAAATCTTCCAGGTTCAGCACGTAGTCGCCCAGGATGCGCCGGGTCTCGCGCACGCCCATCAGTGAACCGGTGGCGGCGAGTTCCATGGCCTCGAATCCCTTGAGATACCTTTTGTAGTAGCGCTCGTATTCCCCGAGCTTTTCCCTGGCCCAGAGGTAAGCCCGGGTCAGCGACTCCTCGTCCGTCCCGTCCAGGTCAAAGGTATGGCCGATATTCCCGCCGCCCAGGGTGGCGCCCACGCGCCACATGCCGGGCAGGTGCCGGTCCTCGAGGGTAAAGACGCCGTCGCCCAGGGCCTGTTCGAGGCGGCTCCCCGCCGCGCCGAGGCCAGAGGCGCGCACCGCCTCCCAGTCGATCCCCGCCCAGAGGCTGCACAGGGTGCCGGGCATCATGCGCCCTGCGTCGTCGCCCTTTTCGTACGGCGCGCCGGCCAAAAAGGCCAGATCGCCATCACCCGTGCAGTCCACGAAGATCCGCGCCGCGATCGCGAATAATCCGCCCTTGCCGGCGCAGACGGCATGGGTGACTTCTTCTCCGTCCTTCACGACGTCCACGAGTTGGGTATGAAACGTGAACGGAACGCCAGCCCCGGCCAGGAGCCGGTCGTAGACGAGCTTGAGCGCCTCGGCCCGGATGCCGATCTCGCTGCCCGGCACCGTGCCGCCGGCCTCCTCCAGCCGTTGCAGGATCTCCCGGCCGATGCCGCCCGCCAGGAAATTGACGCCGTCCGTGAACTGCATGAAGGCGGGGACCATGCCCGCCGTGCCCATGCCCCCGAGGCAGCTGTGCGCCTCGATCAGCCGCGCGCCGCACCCCTGGCGCGCGGCTGCCAGCGCCGCCGCCACACCGGCCGGCCCGCCGCCCGCGACCAGGATGTCCGCCGTGTAGCGGACGGGCAGATCGCGATGGTAGGCAAGTGCCCTGGTATCATCCGGTATTGGAGTCCTCCAGTTTGGTGACCCCGGCATCAGCCATGCCTCCCCTGCATGCCGCCTCGAAAGACCTTTCGGTCCGGTCGGCGGTCATCTTGCCAAAACTGGCTTTTTGACACTAAAGCGACAACCCCTGCCGAGATTGACAAATGGCTTGGCGGGAACATCACGCCTGCATATCTCCCCCGCCCCGCAGAACTCCCCGAGCCTTTCGAGCTCGTCCCCCACCGCGCGCCTGAGATCCCTCCCGGGCTTTACGCCCGGCTCGTAGCGGAGGGCGTCCACGATCAGGGCCGATGCCTTGCGGTCCAGCCGCGCGTCCAGCCGCCCGACGAGGCGGTCGCCGTACAGGATGGGCATGGTGTACGGCCCGCCCGTCCTTTTCGCGGGCGGGGTATAGATCTCCCAGCGGTAGTCAAAACCGAAGATGTCGGCCAGGCGTTCCCGCCGCCAGAGCAGGTTGTCCAGGGGCGGCAGGAACCTCGCCTCCGGTTTGGCGCCGTCGCCGTCCGGGTCCGCCAGGGCCTCCCGCGTGCCGGCACAGGCCCAGTAGCGGCGCTTGACCCCGGCCAGGGGCAGCGGTTCGATGATGCCTCGCTTTTCGTCTGCCTCCAGCGCGCCGGCCCGCTCCGCGGCGGACATGCGCTGCCAGCCAAAGAAGGGGCTCCCCGCGTCGAAGACCACCATGGCGCGGTAGTACTTTTCCAAGAGGCGGCGGCCTGCCTCCGCGAGCGTCATCCTCTCCCCCGCCCGCACCAGGGCGGCGGGGAAGGCCCGCTCCGCGAGGTCGTAGAGGCTTTCGGAGCCGCTGCGGCCCACGACCGTGAGGCGGCCGGCCTCCCAGAGAAGCTGCAGGGCGAGGGTCGTCTCCTTGGTGCGGGGCTCGGCCCCGTCCCAATAGCCGCGCGTGCGCTCGGGGCAGGCGATGCGGCGCGAGGCCAAGGGGCCGTTCGCCTCGATCTCCCGGAGCACCCGCCGCACCGGCCCCGCCAGAGAGGTCAGCGTCTCGCGGAGGAGTTCCTCGCGCCGGCGCATAAAGGGGATGAAGAGCGGCAGATCCGCGATGGGGATGAGGGCGCGGTTGCCGGCGATGTACTCAAAGAGGCCGTCCCCGCCCAGGTAGTAATCGGCCGCCCCGGCCCTCCTGCCTAAAAGGCGCGCGAAGAGGACCAATTCGTGGTTTCTGGCCAGGAGGTTGACGGGATCGACCTGGACCGCCTCGAGGCGCTTGACGAGCGCCGCGGGCGGTTCGTTCGTGCGTGACGCCAGGGCCAGGCTCACCACGAGATGCCGGCGGACGGGGGCAAGGGGGACCATGACGCGCCTCCAAACCAACGGTGTTTAACATGATTTTCGGGATTTACACGGATTATTTGTCTATTAGATTATCTTTATTAATGACCTTAATCTTGTTAATCCCATTAATCATGTAAATCATGTGATGTCGTTCCCTGTTTTACGTGTTTATCGGTCCAAGAACGTTTTTTCACAGCGCTTCTACAGCCCCGCGATCCTCTCCCGGACGACCGAGGCGTGGAACTTGTCCACCAGTTCCCGGGAGATCATCCCGGTCTGAAAGAACTGCGTATTGGCCAGGCCGCAAGCCATGCCCAGACGGATGGCCTCGTCGGCCTCCCCGCCGTCCGAGAGGATCGCCGCGCAGCCCGCGACGAAGGCGTCGCCCGAGCCGACCGTATTGACCGCCTCGACGGGCGGCGCCGTGTAGTGGTAGACCCCGTCCGCCAGCGCGGCGAGGCAGCCGTCCCGGCCCAGGGTGGCGCAGGGCAGGGCGATCCCCCGCTTTGAAAGCTCGCGGAGCGCCCGGCCCATCCCGGACAGGTCCTCGACCGGCCGGCCCAGTAACGCCACGAGTTCCTCCCGGTTGGGTTTGATCATGTGGGGCAAGCCCTCTATCCCCAGGGCCAGGGGGGCGCCGCTCGTATCGAGGATAAAAGGCTTGCCGGCGGCGCGGGCCAGCTCGCACAGGCGGCGGTAGAAATCGTCGGGCAGGCCCCGGGGCAGGCTCCCGCAGGCCGCCACGACCCGGCAGCCGGGCAAAAGCTCGGCGTAGATCGCCATGAACGCTTCCGCCTCGGCGGGGCCGATGGCGGGACCCGGCTCGAGCAGCTCGGTGGACGTCCCCCCGGCCCGATCCGCAATGGCGATGCAGGTGCGGGTCTCGCCCCCGATCTCCACGAACCTGCTCCGGGCGCCCAGGGCGCGGACCTCCGCGTCGATGAAAGCGCCGGCGCTGCCGCCGATGAAGCCGGTCGCCGTCACCTCGCGGCCGAGGAGGCGCGCCACCCTGGTGACGTTCAGCCCCTTGCCCCCGGCCGTCCTGGTCAGGTCGCGCGGGCGAAAGACGCCGCCCACGGCGAAATGATCCACGGCATAGACCGTGTCCACGGCCGGGTTCAGCGTGATCGTCAGGATCATCGCACCGCTCCTATTCGGCCCACAAGGCGGCCACGGCGGCCGGCAGGCCGTCGGCGACGGCGGTGAGCGAGATGGCGCCGCCCTCCCCGGTGGTCCCGACCACCGCCATGCATCGCCCCTCAAAAGTCCGGCGGCGGTTGCCCGTGTACCGCTCGGTCGAGCGCGGATCGCCGCTCCCCACGGCTAACAGTCTGCCCGCGCCGCACACGGAAAACGTGATCTCGCGGTCGTCGGCGGGTACACGCACGCCGCGCGCATCCAGGAGCTCGACCGCTACGAAGGAGAGATCGCCCGCGGCGGCCCGGAGCCTGTCGCGGTCGGGCGTGAGCCTGAGCGCGGCGGGCGGACCCGCGGTCCGCAGGACGCACTCGCGGACCGCGCCGCCCTTGATTGCCGCGGCGCGCAGCTCGCCGGGCTCGTACGGCGCGGAAAAGGAGGCGATGAGCCCGGCGGCCCTGCCCGCCGGCCGCCTGCCAAGGGAGCGCCCGTTGAGAAAAAGCTCCACCTCATCCGCGTCCGCATAAACGTCCACGGCGAGATCCCTGCCCTCATGACCCGGCCAGTTCCAGTGGCCGGCCACATCGTGCCAGGCCCAGTACATGAGCTCGGTGCGCTCGTGGGCGGGGCGGGGGACATGCACGGCGAGGCAGGGCGTGTCCCTGACGCCCCAGAGGATGTCCCGGTAATGCGACTGGAGCCGCTTGAAACCGCAGATGTCGAGGTCGCCGCAGAAGGCCTGGTGCCAGGGGAATTCGCCCCAGAATTGCTGCGGATCGTGCTCCTCCACGCGCACCCGGCCGATGCCGGCCTCGCCCAGGTAATCCCAGGCCGTCCAGACAAAATCCCCCAGCACGGCCGGGTGCCGGTTGACGGCCTCCCAGACTTCGAAACAGAGGCGGGGGGCTGACTCGGTGCCGACGATGACGCGGCCGGGGGCTTTGACGGCATACTCGTCGTAGTATTGGTGGCGGTAGTTGTAGCCCACCACGTCCAGGGGCTCGATGAAAGCCCGCGTCATCTCCTCGGTCCTGTCCTGCCCGTCGACCCGCACCGTATTGACGGCATTGGTGACCGGCCGGGTCGGGTCCAGGGAACGAACGAGATCGGCCAGGCGCCGCGCGGTCTCGTAACCCCCGCAGATGCCCGTGCGATCGTGGATCTCGTTCCCCGTGGACCAGAAGATGACGCTGGGGTGGTTGCGGTCGCGCAGGATCATGTCCGTAAGGTCCTTTTCCGCCCAATCGTCGAAGTAGAGGTGATAGCCGTTGGGAAGGGCGGGGTGCCGCCAATCGTCGAAAGCCTCGTCCATGACGAGCATCCCCAGCCGGTCGCAGGCGTCGAGGAATGCCGGGGAGGGGGGGTTGTGGGCCGTGCGCACGGCGTTGTACCCGGACGCCTTCAGGAGTTCCACCTTGCGTTCCTCGGCCCGGTCATGAGCCGCGGCGCCGAGCAGGCCGCAGTCATGGTGCAGGCAGCCTCCGCGCAGCTTCAAGGGCCGGCCGTTCAGGCGCAGGCCGTGCGCGGCGTCGATCTCGATGGAACGGATGCCAAACGCGGTTTCGGCCGTATCCACAGTTTCCCCGGCCAGGACCAGCTCGCTTTTTAAGCGGTAGAGATAAGGATCCTCCACCGACCATAGCCGGGCCGGGGCGACCGCCAGTTCCTGCGCGACCTCGTTCCGTCCCCCGGCCAGATCGACAGGGGTTTCCGCCGCCGCCACGGCGCCGCCTCCGGCGTCGATCACCGTCGTGCGTACAAAGCCCGAGACGGGGGCCGCGGTGTTCTCCACCGTCGTGGCCACGCGCACGAGAGACCTTTCCGGCGCCACGCCGGGAGTCGTGACGCAGACACCCCAATGCGCGAGATGGACGGGCGGCGCGACCATGAGCCAGACGTGGCGGTAGATTCCCGAACCCGTGTACCAGCGCGAATTGGGCGCGGGATTCGTGACGAGGACCTCCAGCTTGTTGTCCCGTCCCAGCTCGAGGCAGGGAGTCAGCTCGCAGAGGAAGGTGGAGTAACCGTACGGCCGGCGCGCCAGGACGTGCTCGTTGAGCATGACCACGGCGTGCATGTAGACGCCCTCGAATTCAAGGAAGACTCTCATGCCCCGCCACGCCTCGGGAGCGTACAGCGTCTTGGTGTAAAGCCCGCTGCCCGTGGGGAAGAAACCGCCCGAGGGGCCGGCCGGCTCGTCCGGATCCAGGGGTAGGCCGATGCTCCAGTCGTGGGGCAGATCGACCTCGATCTCCGGATCGGTTTTCGCACCCCAGCCGACCTTGAGCGTCTCGTGGATGCGGTGGAACCGCCAGGCCCGATCGAAAGACTGCTTTTGCATCTTGAACAACCCTCCCTACCGCGCGAGGCGGGTAGTACCTTGCAGGGAAGCATGCAGTTCATCCCATTGTTCCCGGACGATCCTCACGCCAGCGGCTCGAGGCGGATATTGTGCACCACCGGGACGAAGGCGCGCCCGATCGCCCTGCGCAGCTCATCGCGTCTTTCCTCGCAGGCCGCCAGGCCCTCGGCCGCCGGTATTCCTTCCCGCTCCCAGACATGCCAGGTCTCCTCCGCCTCGACGGCCTGTTTTTGCATGATCAGGTCGTCGATGCGGCGGAAAGGGGCGGAAAAGGGATTGAGCTGAAAGTCCTCGGCCAGGTTGACGCCTGCCGCCAGTTCTTGAGCGGTGTAGACATGCCACTCCTCGAGCGCGTTCCACCGGTCCGTCCAGGCCACCCGGTACCGCGGTGCCGCGGCGCCCGTGACTCTCAGGCTCATACGGTTGAAATCGCGGTTGAAGGGGACGAGCGTCATGCCCGAGCGGATAGACCAATCCCTGTCTACCGGGCCCTCGGCGCAAAATGGATACCGCGCGCTCTCGAAAGTGTAGACCCCTTCCTTTTCCCCCGCGAACGCGTGGCCGGGGCTTGCCTTGGCCCACCCGCCGGCCAGATCAATGGCAAAGGTTCCCAGGTCACCATCAAAGCCGAGCGCCTGGAAGAAGCCATAGGCCATCACGACATGCCCGGCCCAGGAGGGGTGGACGCCGTCATCCGCGCCGCAGACCGCATACCCGTCGCCGTATTTTTCGGCGGAGAGCAGGCGGGCCCGGTAGAGACCCGAGAAATGATCCACGAACGGCAATGCCTCGGCCCCAGCCACGGCCGCCGCCTCGTCGCGGATGTACATGAGGCTCCTGTTGATGCCGTCCAGCGTGCAGCCGAGTTCCTCCACGAACGGCCACGGCGGGAGCCTGCCCACACAGCCCGGCGAACCCAGGACCACGCGCGCGCCCGCTGCCTTGAGCTTTCCCACGATCGCGCCGATGGCCGCGCTATACTCCGCCGCGGCCTCGCGGTTGTCGTTCACGTAGCCCGAGTCGTTCATGCCGTAACAGACCGTGGCGGCGGCCGGCCCGTGGTTCAGGCATTCCGCTTCGATGCGGCCGAGGAAACCGGCGGCCGTCTCGCCGCCCTTGCCGAGGTTGCGGACCTCGACCTCCAGTCCGGGCAGGCAGACCGTGAGATAGGTCTCGAGCATGCGCGTGTACCGCCGGGCCTCGGTGATCGAGTCCCCCAAGAGGAGCAGGCGGTCCCCCTTGCGCAGGATGCACGGCCCCCCCGGTTTCTCCGGCCCGGCCGGATTGGCTGCCGCCGGGGAAGGATCCAACAGGTCGTTAGTCATGGTGAATGAACCTCTTTCCGTCCTTCTCTGCGTCTCTCAATACTCCGATGGGCTTCGAAGCCAACGGCTGATCGCATCCGGCGATCCCAGGGCCAGGATGGCCCAAGAGCCGCGAATGCCAAGGATGGCACCGAGCGAGCATGCCGTGTGGCTCGGCATCCGTGCCTGCGCCGGGGTTTTCTTGGGTCAGGTATTATAGACCCA
>JBLNBS010000052.1:0-17701 GCA_050260175.1 Patescibacteria group bacterium
GGAACAAGGACAAGAACAAGGAAATGGGCGAGGGCGACTTCCGCGACTGGAAGGCCATCGAGGCCTGGGCCGGGGAAATGGCCGGGAAGATCTAGTGTCATGAAGACCCCTGGTTCGCGGCGACCAAGGTGATATCTTGCGATGACTGAGGCGGCCCGAACGGGGCGGAGCGATTACCCCTGCCAAACTAAGAGAATGGCTGGACCAGGAGAAAGCCCTGATGGTCGACGTGCGCGAGCCGGATGAATTCGAGCGGAGCCACATTCCGGGCGCCGTTCTAATGCCTTTGAGCGGTATCGGGAACAGCTTGGCTGGACTGCCCAAGGATCGGCCCATCGTCGCCATCTGCCTGCGCGGCCGGCGCAGCGCCAAGGCGGCGAGGCTGTTGCGGAAGGCCGGATTTGCCGAGATGTACAGCCTAACCGGCGGCATGCTGGCTTGGCCGTATGAGAGCGCCAGGCAGGCGCCGTTCATGGACAGCCTATTGCCGGACGGTGAGAATCTTTGGATCGACCACATGGACCTCTATCCCTTCATCGACCGCATCAATCGCGCCGGTGTGCCGGTTTATCTCTCCGTCGGCTGGTATGATGTCTTCACGAAAGACGCCTTTTTGTGGTACGACAATCTCACCGTGCCGAAGCGGCTGACCGTGCGCCCGCTGGACCACAGCGGCGCCGAGAAATCCAGCTATGACCTGGACTACGGGGCGGAAGCGCGACGCTGGTTCGACCATTGGCTCCATCGTAAGCTCGGCCGGGCGCCCTTCAAAAATCTCGGTCTGCCCTACCACTCCCATTTCCGGACCGATCTTGCGCCGATACCGGCCGGTAAACCCGTGGAATTGCTCTTCGACATCCTGCCGACCTCGTACAGGTTCCATAAGGGGAGCCGCCTCCGCGTCACCATCGTTTGCGCGGACGCCGACAACTTCGAAACGCCGACCGTCTCCCCGGCGCCGAAGCTCCGGATACTGAGAGATCAAGCGCATCCTTCATACATCGCACTCCCGATCGCGGAAGCCGAATAAGGAAATACCAGGACAGCAAGCCCGGCGGCATCAAGCTCAAGCAGCCACCGGGCTTGTTTTCGCCCCCCTGGCCAAGGGCCAGGCAGGCTAAAGAGCGGGCCATGTCCTTTTGCCGGGATAGATTTCACGCCAGGAGACGGTAGCGAGCGGCGTAGTCCGCCCGTTCTTCACCCACCTGAAAGTGGAAGGACTAAGTCCGCCTGCCGTCGAACGGCTTGTAGGCTATGAAAATACTTATGACAGGCTCAAGCGGTTTTGTTGGCCGGAACCTCTTAAGGGAATTGCACCATCGATTTCCCGAGGCTCAGATAAACTGTTTGGCTAGAAACCAAAACAAACCAAACGAAAACACGGGAGTCCGATTCTTCCCGATTGATTATCTTAATATTGATTCACTGCTCGACTCTGAGGCTTTTTATGGCGCTGATTATCTATTTCATGTCGCCGGTATCACCAAAGCGGCCACTAAAAAGGCATTCTGGGAAGGTAATGTAATTCCTACTAAAAACATTTTAGAAACAATACGGATTAAAGAAATAAAACTTAGGCGATTTATCTACGTTTCTTCTCAGTCAGCAAGCGGTCCATCCAGTGAGATACATCATTATAAGGCTGAGAATGAAGACGAGGATCCTGTTGAATTATATGGACGAAGCAAACTCGAGGGAGAAAGGCTGGTTAAAGAATACGGCAACATCATTCCTTTCACGATTATTAGTCCCTCCAGCATTTTTGGTCCGGGCGACGTTGATTTCTACGGAATTTTCAAGATGACTGATTATGGTATTAATCTTTATGCGGGGAATAGAGGAAAATATTTTTCTCTCATATATATCGATGATCTCACCAAAGGAATTGCTGATGCCGCTATGTCAGAGAACACGATAAACAAGAAGTATTTCCTTTGCAACGATGCACCAGTAACATGGAATCAAATTCAAGAAAGAGTATTTCAGATTGCTGGCAAGAGTAAAATTAATATTTATATTCCGTATCACTTGATTCTTTGTGCATCTGTTTTTGGGTCATTATATTCAATCATCACAAGAAGATCAGCTTTGGTAAATTTAAATAAAGTACTGTTAGCGAAACCAAAATATTGGATTCTTTCAAATAAAAACGCCAAGAAAGATTTTGGGTTTTCCTGCAGATATAGTATCGATACTGGATTAAGGCTGACGTATGAATGGTATAAAACCAACGGATGGATATAATTTCGCTAGATAAACTTGTCGATAAAATCAATCTTTCCACTGGACTTTAGCTACTGGCGCTGCTGTAATTGCGGATCGCAGTCCGCCAAAACAGTCGCACCAACGCCAGCATGATGATTGGCGCCGCAATGCCCCAAATGAAATAGGCCGTGCTCATCCTTCGTAGGATAAACAGTGCGGGGAAATTGGTGATCACGAAGATCGGCAGGACGAAGACCCCGATTTGCTGGATCGCTCGATTGTACATCTGCATGGGCATATTGTTGAAATCCCAGAACGAATCCCCTACCTCGGCGATGGCGCTGACGTTGACGAACCGGAAAGAGAGGAGCTGCGGCAAGAGAAACAAGCTGTAACCCACCATCGCTCCGCCCAGCGTGAACCAAGCGAAACCGGCTACATTGACCGGGGTGACCGGCAGCCCCAAACGGCTCCAGCCGATAACGATCATGACGGCTCCGGCGATGAAATCGGTCAAGAGCAGCCCCAGATCGGTCCGGCTCAGGGTGGCCAGGAATTGCAGGGAGACCGGCTTGGTGATCAGCAGATCCAGCGAACCGTCCCTGATCAGCCTGCCGAGTTGAAAGTTGTTCATCATGAATAGTCCGGCGTAAAGGCCGCTGATGAGAATGAATGTCCCCGCGAACAACAGCATTTCGTCCGGCCGCAATCCCCGGATCGTTACTCCCGTCCGGTAGATCACGATCACGTACAATAGTTTGACCAGCAAATAGCCGGCTTCCATGGCGATTCCGGTCAGGAAGTTGACCCTGTACTCCAGTTGGGAGGCCAGGCAGTTCCGGAGCAGGAGGAAATAGAGCAGAACATGCTTGCGCAACTCTTTCCAGAACCGGCCGGGCACGGTCCGGCCCTCGCGGGCGCCGGTCATACCGCTCACCCCCCCACCGCCACGTAACGGCGGGTCCCTTTCCGCCAAAGCCATCGCGCCGCCAATGAACCGGCGACGACCCATAGAACCTGGATGCCGATTCCTTGCCAGACCGCGCCGATATCCAGACGGCCGGTGAGGATATTCACCGGATACTGCACGGTGTATTTGAAGGGCAGCAGGTCCAGGATCCGCCTCACCCCCGGCCCGAAGACATCCAGGGGGAAAATTCCTCCGGACATGGCGATGAATACTATCCTGACGGCCTCAAAGAGAAAACCGATTTCCAGAAGCCAGAAGGCCGTGGTGCCCACGCAAAAAAAGATGATGTAGTTGAGCACGAAGGCCAACGACAAAGCCAGACAAAACAGGGCGGTCCTTCCGGTTCCGATCGGCAGTCCCATGACGATGCTCAGATAGATCGTCACTCCGATTAAAATTACCAGCATAATGGCGGATTGAAATGCCTTTTGCCCTAAGAAACAGCTCAACCGATAGGAGAAATAGCCGATGGGACGGACGATATACTTGTTCAGACCCCCGTTCTTGATATCGTCGTTCATCTCGTATTCGAAACCGGTTCGCACCAACCGCCCTATTATATTGGCCATTACCGTATAGGCGATCATCTGCCGGAAGGTATAGCCGAATACCGGGGTTCCGCCCGAACCCTGAAAGATGCCGATCCACAGGAACACCTGTATGAAGATGGGAGAAACGGTGCTGAGGATCAGCAGCACGAAATTAGCCCGGTATTCCATCGCGTTTTGCAGGCCCAGGAGGAAGGCCCGCAGGTATTTTTCAGCGCTTTTCACGAAACAGCCTCCGTTTGGCGGTACAGCAAGGCGATGCCCTCTTCCACCGGAATATCCTCCACGTTGAAGTCCACCACGGGCATGCCTTCCAGGATCATCTGCGAGCGATCCTTCAACAGCTTTTTGTCCACCTCGATCGTGGCGTTATACCCGTCGTACTCCTTTAATTCGCCCAGTCCCGCCAGGCTTTCCCTGGCCACCGCCTTGGAAAGATGCAATTTGATCAGTTTCTTGCTGCCGAATACCGCGTTTATTTTCGCGAGTTCGCCGTCGTAGATGATCCGCCCCTGGTTGATAACGATCGTCCTCTTGCAGAGATCCTCGATGTCGTTCAGGTAATGGCTGGTCAGAATGACCGTCGTTTTGTACTGCTGATTATGATGTTTGAAAAACTGCCTGATCTTGCGCTGTGACATCAGGTCGAGGCCGATCGTCGGCTCGTCTAGAAACAGCACCCTGGGCCGGTGGATCAGCGCCGCGATTAGCTCCATCTTCATCCTTTCACCCAGGGAGAGGCGCCGTACCTGAACCTTCAGCAGATCCCGCACGTCGAGCAGTTCCGCCAGTTCCGTCAAGGACTCGTCGTAGGCCCGGTCGTCGATTTCATAGATACATTTATTGAGATACAAGGATTCGTTGGCTGGTAGGTCCCACCATAGCTGGCTTTTTTGGCCCATGACGATGGAGAATCGCATCTTCAATTCCTTCTTGCGCTCCCAGGGAATGAAACCCAGTACCGTTGCTTGCCCGGCGGTCGGATAAAGGATGCCGGAGAGCATCTTCAGGGTGGTGGTTTTCCCGGCGCCGTTGGGACCCAGGAAACCGACCATCTCCCCCTCTTCGATCGTGAAGGATATCCCCTGCACCGCATCTTTGATGAGCCGTTCCCGGTGAAACAGGTTCTTCAGCGAGTTTTTCAGCCCGATCTCTTTGTGATAATAGGTGAATTGCCTGGACAAATCTTGCGCTTCGATGGCGGCCAATGCCTTCCCTCCAACAATCCAAGTCTACGGTTAAGATGATTCAAAATAACTGGGGAAGAAACCTCTTGAAAAGGCCCGTCCCAATGCCGTAGCTCGCCGCCTGGGCGCCAGCCATCAACGCCCTCTTATTCTCCCTCTACCATTTCTTCTCGCCCTGGCAGAACCTCACGCGCATCGCGGCCTTGTTGCCCCTGGTCTACGTGGCCTGGTGGCGAAGCATCTATATTGGGATGATCACGCACTGCGCCATGAACGTCTTCGGGATGATCGGGATGCTGGCGGCGATCTTGCGCTCTTGAGAAAGAGCACAGACTCAACCGGCGTCGGGACGCCGTATCTCATCAGACTTGTAACAGGTTGCAGCCGATGGATCGCCCCTAGAACATCAAGACCAGCGCCCTCACGTTGACGGCCACGATCAGGACGCCCACGAGGATCGTGAGGGTTTTTGCCGGCAGCCTGCGGCAGGCGATGGCCGCCAGGGGGGCGGCGATGACGCCGCCGATGGCCAATCCCAGGATCACCTGCCAGTTGACGGCCCTCAAAGCGAGGAAAAAGGCCGCGGCCTGCGCGGCGGTGACGAAGAACTCGGCGCAATTGACGGTGCCAATCGTCAGCCTGGGATTCAGCCCCTTTGCCATCAGCGTGGAGGTCACCACCGGCCCCCAGCCGCCGCCCCCGACGGCGTCGCAGAATCCCCCGATCAATCCCAGGGGGACGGCTCCCTTGGCGATCTCCACCTGCTTTTGCGCCTTGAAGGCCTTGCGCAGGACCAAAAGGCCCATGATCACGAGATAGCCCGTGATGTACGGCTTGATCGCCTCCCCGGGCACGCTGGTCAGGATGTAGGCGCCGAGCACGCCGCCCAGCACGCCGGGGATGAGCAGTTTGCCAAAGAGCGGCTTGTCCACGTTCCGCAAGCGAAGATGGGAGATCCCTGAGATGAGCGTGGTGAACAACTCCGCCGTGTGAACGCTGGCGCTGGCCAGGGCCGGCGTCAAACCGGCGCCGAGCAGAAAGGTATTGGAGATGACCCCGTAAGCCATGCCCAGCGCCCCGTCGATCGTCTGGGCCACAAAACCGATGAGGACATAAACCACGATCGATGTAAAGTCCAAAGCAGCTCCTCCTTGTAGCCGGGCTGGAACCCGGGGGACGACTCCCCCGCTCCCCGCGATCGTATGATAACTGGTTTGTCCCGCAAAGTCCATCGATGATCGGCTCGATCGGGTGCACCTTACCGGTCAATCTTCCTCCCACGACAGCCAGATCGTTTTCGAACAGGACGTTGCAACGCTGAACATCCACATCCGGCAATCCCGGCATGACGCCGGGGATGACCGCCGCAGCCCTGAAATGCCGCGTCCCGGTAAAAGTCACCTGCCTGCCCTCGGCATCGACCAGCCGCCGGCGGATGGGCTCCGTCCCGGGCCATGTACGCATATATTGGTGACTGGAGATGGGCGGCGGTGACCAATGGCTGAACCCCCGGCAGCCGGGACAGGCGGACGCTTCCAGGCGCTAAAGCAGGCGGCGGAGGGATACCTGGCCGCCAGGGATGGCATCCCTATAGGCCGCGCCAGGCAGACGTCATTCGAAGCGCAGCGAAAACGGCTGCAGGAATATTATGGCGCATCGGACGCCGACTGGCAAGACTGGCGCTGGCAGATGGCGCACCGGATCGACCGGCTCGCCATCCTTTCCGGAGTGCTCGGGCTTGCATTGCACCCGCGGATCGTGGACGAGACCCTGGCCGGTATCCGCTGGGCGATCACGCCCTATTTCGCCGCGCTGCTCGATCCGATCTCAGGGCGGGATCCTCTACGTTTGCAGGCTGTGCCAAGCCTGGAGGAGATCACGGACGCACGGGGCGAGACGGATCCCATGGACGAACGGGGTTGCTCGCCCTGTCCGTTGGTGGTCAGGCGTTACCCCGACAGGTTGATCGTCAAGGTTACCAATGCCTGCGCCATGTACTGCCGGCACTGCCAGCGCCGTTGTGTGGCCGGCTCGTCGGAGCAGGATACCCGCCGGGAGGAATTCGAGGCAGCGCTCGGCTATATCGCCGCCAATCCCGAGATCCGGGACGTCCTGATTACCGGGGGCGATCCGCTCGCCCTGCCGGATGAGACCCTGGCATGGCTGCTCGATGGCTTGGATGCCATTCCTCATGTCGAGATAAAACGCATCGGCTCCCGCATGCCGGTCACCCTGCCCCAGCGCGTCACGGACGATCTCTGCCGGATCCTCCGGACCCACCAGCCGATCTACCTGAATACGCAGTTCAACAGCCCGCTAGAGGTGACGGCCGAGTCGTCGCGGGCCTGCCGACGGCTGGCCGACGCCGGCGTGGTCCTGGGTAATCAGTCCGTCCTCCTGCGCGGCGTGAACGACGATCCCTACGTCATGCGCCGGTTGCTGCACGAACTGCTGAAGCTGCGCGTCAGGCCATACTACCTCTTCCATGCCAAACCCGTGCGCGGCGCCTGCCATTTCGCGACCACGATCGACAAGGGGCTGGAGATCATGGACGACTTGCGCGGCAGGACCTCGGGCCTTGCCATCCCGAGCTATGTCGTGAACGCGCCCGGGGGCCTGGGCAAGGTGCCTCTATTGCCCTCTTACATCGTCTCGAGAACCACGGATTCCTACGTCCTGCGGACCTGGGAGGGACGCCTGGTCCGGGTGCCCAACGGTCCGCCGGGAACCGGGCGCGCCGGAGGAGAATAGATGCGGCATGTCCGTTTGATCCCGCTTGCGGCGGAGGGGAACCGGGTAATCCGCGCGCCGGGTGTCCTCGCCCGCCGGGAGTTGTTGGTGCGCGGCCGGGACTACACGGTGCGGTTCGGCCTGCGCCAGACCACGGCCAGGCTTGAGATCGCGGAAGGCGATGAGCCGGATGAGGCTTTGGCGCTCGGCATGTCCCGCGCCGCGCTGGACGATCTCCTGCTCGCGCCGGGGATGGCGTGCCGCCTGCGCGTGGATCAGGCCGTGGGCCTGATCGAATTCGGCCCGCTCGTGGGCGTGCTCGTCAGCCCCGCCTTCCTCGCGGCCGTCGCCAAGGGCGAGGCCCCCACGAGTGCGCGGCTGCATGCCAGGGCCGCCCGGGCCGAAAGCGCAGCGGTCTATTACTTTACCGCGGACGGGATCGATTGGGAGCGCATGTCCGTGGAGGGATGGGTGCCTGACGGGGGCGGCGGCCGCTGGTCGCGCCGTCTCCTGCCCCTGCCAGGTGTCGTCTACGACCGGGCCGTTTACGGCAATAACCGGGATCGGACGCTCGTGTCGGAGGCGCGCGACCGGTTCGGCCGGGAACCCGGGGTCAAGCCGATCAATACCCGTCATTACCTTGATAAATGGTGGCTTCACCAGGGTCTCGCGGCGCATGCCGGGGTCCGCGGCTGCCTGCCCGAGACCGCGCGTTATCGGGGGCCGGCGGACCTGGAAAAATTCCTCGGGCGCCATCCCCGGGTCTTCGTCAAATCGTTTTATGGCAGCGGCGGCATGGAGGTGCTCTCGCTCGAATCAGTCGGATCCGGGCGCTATATCTGCCATACGCGCCGGCGCAGGACGGTGGTGGAGGGCCTGGATCAGGCCGCCTCGCTGATCCGACGTTTTTTTGACACGGACGAATTGATCGTACAGGCCGGGATCGAGGTCGTGCATTACAAGGGCAGTTGCGTGGACATGCGGTCGCTGGTGCAAAAGGACGCCACCGGGGACTGGAGCACGCCGCAGATCATGCTCCGCGTGGCGAAAGGCGACCAGCCCATGACCAACCTGCGCCAGCATGGATGGGCCGCGCCATACGGCGCGCTGATGCCCCGCATTCTCGGGAGCGTCAAGGCGGCGCGGGACAAATTCGAGGATGCGTGCGCGTTGAGCCTCGTGCTCGCCCGGCACATCGAACATGTCTACGGCCCCTTCGGCGAGATCGGGCTCGATCTGGCGCTCGATGGAAAAGGCCGCCTCTGGTTCCTCGAGGCGAACGCGAAACCGGACAAGGATCCGCTGCCGTTCGAGGAGGGCGTGGACCAGGTCTATCCGCAATTCCGGAACATCTTTGCCTACGCCGGATTTCTCGCCGGTTTCATCGGTCCTTATTGGCTCGTTGGTTAAATCACGGATTTCGGAAAACCATTAAACTAGATTTCGAAAGCGGCGTAACTAAGAAACGATCAAACACAGGTTATCCAGAAGGTCATAGATAAAAGACAGATTCACGATCTGGGTGTAATTCTTATATATTATCAGGCAGTATCAGCCGGTCTTATCTGCGTAATCTGTCTAATCAGTGGTTCAGTGGGTCCGGGTTTTCCAAACCCGTTTCAAAAGGAGGCGCAGCTGGTTTGCAAGGCAAGGAATATCACCCAAAGACGCCCCTGCGCACCTGTGAGATCGCGAGCGATCTCGCGGGCAGGCTGGGCGTGCGCGACGGTGAAGCGTGCCGTCTCCGGGCGGGGTTGAGATCGATCCGGGTGCGCTTGGCCGTCAATCCCGAACTCCGCCCGTCATCCCTGGCCATGCCGCGGGACGTAAGGCGGGCTTTAGCCCTGCCGCGCGGCCTCAGGACGAATGTGGTGCGCGCTGGGACGGATCTACGCCTGGGACCGGTCGTCGGGGTCTTCGTCAACCCGGTCGCGGCCAGGCACGCCGCCCAGGGACGGGCCGGTTTCCGCCTGGTCGAGCTGATGAAGGCCAACGAACAGGCGGGCTGCATCCTCTACATCTTTTCCAGCGAAGACGTGACCTGGTCGCCCCCGGAGGTGAACGGCGCCTATTACGACCGGTGCCGCAACGAGTGGCGGCGGCGGCCCTTCCCCCTGCCCGACGTGCTCTACGATCGCGGCGGCGGTTTTACGCCCGCGCAGAGGCCGCTGGCCGCCTATCTCCGTCGGCAGCTGAACGCCCTGCCCGGGATAAAGAGGTTCAACGGTCAGCACTACTTCGACAAATGGGATTTGTACCGGCGCTTGTCGCGCCACGCCCCGCTCGGCAATCATCTGCCGGAGACCGCGCTGTATGCGGGCCGTGAGGATCTCGAGGCCATGCTGGGTAAATACGGCCGCGTCTATCTCAAGTCCACGCTCGGCAGCAACGGCCGGGATGTCATGCGGGTCATCGCGGGGCGGGACGGCTATACCTACAACTGCTGCCGCACGGAACTCCAGGATGGATCATGCCCCGACCTGGCCTCCCTGGAAACGGTCATACGGGACTTTTTCGGCCGGCGGCAGACCGTGGTCCAGGCAGGGATCGACCTCCTGACATACCAGGACGCGCTGATCGACCTGCGTGTCCTGGCGGCCAGGGACGCCGGCGGCGCCTGGCGCATCGTCGGCATGCCCGTGCGCGTGGCCCGCGCCGGCTGCGCCGTGACCAGCACCAGGTCGGGTTCGACCGTGCACCGGTTCCTCGAGTTCTTCCGCACCATGCTCCTCTATGACGAAGCCCGCCTGGAAGATCTCAGGGCGCGGATCGAGGAGATCGTCTTTATGGCCATCCGCGCCATCGAGGACGAGTACGGTGGCTTTGGCGAGCTCGGCATCGACCTTGGCATCGACAGGCAGGACAAGATCTGGTTCATTGAGGCCAACGCCAAGCCGGGCAAGGACACCATCCGCCTGGAGGGGGAGCCGGGCGCCATCGGCAAGGCATTCCTCTACCCTCTCCAATACTGCCGGATGCTCGCCGGCTTTGCCGACGCCCTGGGCCGTACCGAGGCGATCACGATCCTTGCCCTCAAACGCGAAGCACCGGCATCAAAGAAGGAAAGCCCCGGGCGCGTCCTGCATGCCAAGCATAAGTGGAGCCATGTTCACTACGGGAGTAGCGAGGCCGGGCCGGCCGTGGATCCCGGATCACGGTTTCACGCAACGGCAACAGTCTACCCGCATCGCGACTCCGTGCTGATGAGCGGCAGACCGCGCGTGTCCCAAGGCTCCGAGCCTGCGAGGTACTCCAGCGGCCCCTGGCGTACCGGGATCATCGCCTCGGCGGCGGTGCAACGCTGCCCGCAGGGCGACGGCGAAGACGGCCCGCCGAGTCCGGCTCCCCGCACCATGCACGTGCATCTTCATCCCCAGAAACCGTGCGCCGTCACGAGGATCGTAACCAAGCATGGGGCTTGTGCCAGGCTGTCGCCGGCCCACGAGCCAGGAGATTAAATACAGATTCACAAAAGAGAAGATGAGGTTTCGACGGGTCTTTCTTGCCTGAGAGCAGCCGCGTCGGCCAAAAAGGTTTCACCGCCTCCTGGCGGGTGCTGGAGATGAACCGGGACTATCTACACTGCCTGGCGACGCGGCAGCCCGCTTCGCGTCTTCATGTTGAGCGCGTACAGGCTGGCTAGGATGAGGGCCATGCCGGCAAGCTGCGGCCAAGACACCCTCTCGCCGAGGATGAAGTAGCCGCAGATCACGGTCACGACGGGCACCAGGTTGAGAAAGGCGGCGGAGACCGTGGCCCCCAGGCGCTTGACGGCGTAGACGTAAAAGATGTAACCCAGGGCGGAGCAGCAGACGCCGAGATAGAGCAGGTGCAGGAGGGGCGCGGTGGACGGCATGCGCCACCGCCCGATCTCCTGGAGGATGAACGGCAGGAAGAGAAAGATGCTGGCCAGGGTCTGGGAAAAGGTCAGTAATAGGCTGGAGTACCTGTCCGTGAGCTTCTTGTTGATGATGGTGTACGCCACCCAGCAGGCCATGGCCGCGACCATCAATAGGTTCCCCCGGAAATGGGCGGAGGAGAAATCGAGCCGCCCGCCGCCGGTGATGACGAGGTACACGCCGGCGATCGACACGGCGAGGCAGGCCGCCATCCTGGCCGTGACCTTGAGCTTGAAAAACAGGGCCTCGGTAAAGAGGGTGAAGATCGGCACGGCCGAGACGATCATCGACGCGTTGGCGGCCGTGGTGTAGCGGAGACCGGTATTCTCGCAAACGAAGTAGAGCACGATCCCGCAGAGCCCCGAAGCGGCGACGAGCCACAGGTCCCGCCAGGTGGCGGCGTGCAATTGAGCCCATCCGCCGCGCGCCAGCGAGACCGCCACCCAGGCCGCGAGCACCGCGACGGAGACGATCTGCCTAAAAAAGGCGATGGAGGCCGGGGGAATCTCGTCCAGCACGATCTTTGTGCTGATGAAGGAGAAACCCCAAAAGAGTACGGCCAGAACGATGAAACAAAGCGCCAGATAATACTGGGTATCGGCGCGCCCGCCGCGGTCGACTTGGTTCATCTCACTTCCCTATGCCCCATTGCTCACGCAGGGCCAAAAGCCTCTCCAGCGCCGGCTTGGGGCTCCCGTCCCGGCGTTCGAAGCCGCTGTGGGGCAGGAAGAGATGCGTGTCGCGGAAGCTCCACCAGACCACGGCCTGGACGGCGGGTTTGCTGTAGCAGATGGTGTAGAACTGTTGCACCCAGTCGGCCTGTTTTACCTCATCCCAGGCACCGTGCCAGAGCCCCGCGTACCAGAACATGCCGTTGATGTCCACTTCGAGGTTGCGCGCGTGGGCGCCCGGATCGTCCTGCGTATCCGAGGGCACGCCCAGCTCCGTGAGATGGATCGGCTTGCCCAACGAGGCATAACGGTCCAGGCAGAGCGAGAGTTCGAGCATGTCGCGGCTGGGATTGTACAACTGCAGGCCAACGACGTCGAATGGCACGCCCTCGCGGATGATGTCCTTGAAATACTCGTAGGGCGTCTGCATCGGCAGGACGGTGGCCGTATGGTCGTTGAGCCCGGCGGCCCGGTAGTCGCCAAAGACGATGCAGGCATTGACGATCTTTTGCGCGCCGGGATCGGCCGCGGCGGTCTCCTCGGCGGCCACCCGCGTGACGTACCAGGTTTCTTCCGGGGTCAGGCGCAGGTCGTTCGCCCACCCGTGCGCCTCGTTGATGACGTCGTAGACCTTGATGCGGCCGCGGTAGTGCGCCAGGATCTCCCTGATCCTGAGCCTGAGCCGGGCCAGGATCTCCTCGAGGGGTTTGTCGGCGATCCACGCGGGGAGAGAGGTGTTATACCAGGAGAGGGGATGCCCCTTGGGGATGAGCCCGTGCCGTTCGGCCAAAGCCACGAGCGCATCCACGCGGTCGAATCCCGGCTTGCCGTCCTCCGGCTCAAACCTGCCCCAATACAGAGGGAGCGTCACCATGTCGAGGGCCTTGACGAAATGCGCGTCGTATTCCTCCGGATAGAACCCGCCGCAGCCGAGCTTGAAATCCGTCCGGGGTGGGCGTTTCTTGATGAGGAACTCGGCGTGCTCCACGGCCAGGCGTTCGCCCGCCCACATCGCCGGTTTCAGGGCCGCCGTCGCCAGGCGGGCGCGGGTACTCTCGTCAGGGGCCGCCCCAGCCTTTGCCAGGGCCGCCCTTGCCTCGTCGAGTTCGGCCGCGAACGCGCCGCTGGGCGTCCAGCCCTGGGCGGCATACGCGTCCGCCAGGCGTTCCACCAGCGCAACGCGGGACCTGGCGCACTCCCAGTTGAGGTTGAGATCGCACGGGCCCTCGTAGCCCAGGCCGGCGTTGTCCGCGACGAGGTAATTGGCGCCAAAGCCGGGCACGTCCAGGTAGGCGGTGACGGAGTATTTACCGGGCGGAACGAGAAAATAGACGTGGCCGGTCTTCTTTTCCACGATCCGGTCTAGGAACGGCTGGCTGTCGGTATCGAGGAGGTTGATCCGGTTGACGTGCTCTTTTGGGTCGTAGACCAGGGGGTAACCTGACGGCGAGTAAACCCGGATGTGGACGGTCTCCATAGCGGGGCACCTCCAGCAGCATTTTCCACTTTAACCCCATCCTACCACATCTCCCGTTCCATGCCTAGCGGCTGCTTGAAAAACCCGTTCGTAATCCCTCCCATCGGCATAAAAAGTTCCCCGGGAACTCATCGCCGGGTTTACCGTTGGATAGGGTGTAATCCCCCTTTGCCGGCGGCCGCAAGGCCGCCCTTCCCTTTGTCGCGCCTTCATTCGCATGGATCCGGGAAGATCGCATCCGCTTGACATCTACCCCCGCGGTCTGATACGATTACCCAAACAGCAGAACCCAAAGGCGTTGACGAAGGAAAGTAGCCCCGTCCGGCACGCAGAGAGAGGACCGGCCGCCCTCATACACGAGGCGGCTGAAAGCCGGTCCCGGAAAGGGCGCGGCCAAGTTCCCTTCTGAGCCGCCAGCTGAAACCCGGCGCCGCCGGGCGCGTAGGCCGGGCCGGATCTCGACCGTTAGCGAGGAGAGGGCATCGGGAGTGATCTCCCCGTGCCCGCAGAGAGCGAACCCTTTTCTGGGTTAACCAGGGTGGCACCGCGAAGCCCACGTTTCGTCCCTCGACGAATGTGGGTTTTTTTATTTGGGGAAAGGCAGAAGGGGAAAGGGAAAAGGGGAAAGGCAATAGGGGAAAGGGAAAAGGGTGATTGGGAAGTTCCAGGTCTATCGTTTTTTGGCGCTGTCACTTCTTGCTACTTTTCTACTTTTTCCTCTGACCTCTAGCCATTTGCCTGTTCAAAAGAGGAGGTACAGACATGATCATCGTCACCCGCAAGGACATCACCGCTGAGGACCGGCGGCGAATCGAGAAACGCCTGACCGACCTGGGCTTCAAGCTCCATCCCATCGTGGGCGTGGAACGGATCGTCATCGGGGCCGTCGGCGACCGCCGGCTGATCGACATCCATTCTCTCGAGTCCCTGCCAGGCGTGGAACAGGTCATCCCCATCCTGCACCCGTACAAGCTGGCCAGCCGCGAGGGGAAACCCGGCGGCACCCGCATCCGGGTGGGCCCGCACGAACTGGGCGGCCCGGCCCTGATCGTCATGGCGGGACCGTGCGCGGTCGAGAGCCGCGAACAGCTCCTGCGCGCTGCCGGCGGCATCGCCGGGGCCGGCGGACACATCCTGCGGGGCGGGGCCTTCAAGCCGCGCACCTCTCCGTACAGCTTTCAGGGCCTGCAGGAGGAGGGCCTGGCCATCCTGGCCGAGGCGCGGGCCGCGACCGGGCTGCCCGTCATCACGGAGGTGCTGAACCTCCCCGAGCTTGAGACCGTGGCGGGTACGGCCGACATCCTGCAGATCGGGGCGCGCAACATGCAGAATTTCGGCCTCCTGCGCGCAGTCGGGCAGCTGCGCCGGCCCGTGCTGCTCAAAAGGGGCTTGTCCGCCACGGTGGAGGAATGGCTGATGTCCGCGGAATACATCCTGGCCGAGGGCAACGAGCAGGTCGTGCTCTGCGAGCGCGGCATCAGGACCTTTGAAACCGCCACCCGCAACACCCTCGACCTGGCCGCCGTGGCGCTGGCCAAGAGCCTGACCCACCTGCCGGTGGTCGTCGATCCAAGCCACGGCACGGGCAAACGCTCCCTGGTGCTGCCCATGGCCAAGGCCGCGGTGATGGCGGGGGCCGACGGCCTGCTCATCGAGGTCCACCCCAATCCGGCCGAGGCTCTCTCGGACGGCGAGCAGTCGCTCGATCTGGACGAATTCGCCCTCTTCATGCGGGAACTGGCGCCGGTGGCTGCCCTGGCCGGCAAGTCGCTCTGACACCACCGCGTCCCGGGAAGGATCGCGGCCGCCCGCGGCGAAAGCGGGGTTGGGAAACCGATCCCTTTCAACCGGGCGGGTGACGGCAACGATGACCGGGATCCGGCGGATTGCCGCCATTCTGCTGCTTTTGGTCCTGGCGGCCCCGGCCGCCAAGTCGCTGGCTCTTTTTGCCCTCCTGCGCCTAGAAAAAAGGGGCAGGCCCAGGAACGCATGGGCCCTGTGCATCGTGCTCGTGCCGTTCCTGGGCGGGCTCATCTACCTCGGCCGCGCGGCCCTGCGCGCGATCGTGCGCCCGGCGCCGCATGAACACGGCCGGCGTGAAACCTGCCGGCACTCGTAGCCGGCGGTTCAGGAACTCAGGAGGCTCTCCAATCTATCCCGGTCGAACCCCACCACGATCTCCCGGCCCACCAGGGTCACGGGCACACTCCGCTGCCCCGTGAGCTCCAGCATCTCCCGCGCCCCTTCCCGGTCGCCGGCCACATCCACCTCGCGATACTCGATCCCCTTTTGTTGCAGCAGGTTCTTGACCTCGGTGCACCAGGGGCAGGTCGGCGTGGTGTAGACGGTCACCCGCTCCATCCCACGAACTCCTCCTTTGCTTTGCGCCAGGATTTCGAGAGTACTTTTTACCTGCGGCTTTGGCCGTTATGCCCATCGAGGCCAAAGCCGCAGCAAGCTTCGCTCTGCTGCAAAGGCTCCACTCCGTGAAGGGATGATGACGTTTGCAAACAAGAGTGATTTTACCCAAGTCCGGGGCGGAGATATCCCGCCCGGACGAATGTAGGACGGGGGCAGTATACACCCCGGGAAGAGCCCCGCTGACTCACGCGAGGCCGCGAAGAGGCGAGGAAAAAAGTTCAGCCGGATTGCAAAGCCTGGTGCCAAGCCTGCTGCGCCTTGGTTTTCGATCTGCACGACAACTGAAACGGCAGGCGGTAAAGGTATTCGAACGGGGGATGCGCGTGTTCTCCCTTTTTTAGGCCCATAATATGCCGCGTGAGATAAGGGCCGGTTCTACCGGTGTTTTGAGAGGTGTGGGATTGATGACCAAGGACGTCATTGACGCCATCAAGGAGAGGCGCACGATCAGGAAATTCGCGGCCGACCCGCTCCCCGAGGCGACCATCGGGCGGCTGATCGAGGCGGCGCGCTGCGCGCCGAGCGCCGGCAACATCCAGCCCTGGCACTTTTCCGTCGTCCTGAACGGCGAAGTCAGGCGTCGCCTGGCCGAGGCGGCGCACGGCCAAGAGTTCCTCGGCGAGGCGCCGGTCTGCGTCGTGGTCTCGGCGGAGCCCGGCCGGTCCGCGGCTTCGTACGGCAGGCGCGGGGAAAGCCTGTACTGCCTCCAGGACACGGCAGCAGCCGTGCAGAACATGCTCCTGGCCGCCACGGGCTACGGGCTGGGCTCGGCTTGGGTGGGGGCGTTCGACGAGGAGGCGGTGCGGGAGGCCGCGAACCTACCGGAAAGCTTTCGTCCCGTCGCCCTCGTGGCCCTGGGGCATCCGGCCGAGGAGGGGGAGGAGACGCCGCTCCGCGCGCAGGAGGAGGTCGCGGAGATCATTCACTGACGGCAGGGCGGAAGAGGACGCGGTGGGGCGGACCGCGAGGACCCTGGCCGGCCTGCCGGGCCTGCCGCCGCGTGCTCGAGTTCCGCCCCGGCTTTGATTAAGTATCCCCTTTGCTCCGGAAACTTAAACTGCTTTTAGCTTGGGTTTTCCCTCTACCCGCCCGCCCCCACGATCTCCCGGTAGGTCCAGGGCGGGCAAGCCGCCGCCGCCGCGATACAGCGCTCGCAGATCAGATCCGGCCTCCCCCTCCTGTTGAAGCGGTAGGCGAACTCGTCGAGGTAGGCCTGAAGATGCTTTTCGTCCACGCCGTGGTGCGTGCCGGCGATCAGCGCCCTGGCGTTCGAGACCGCCCTACGCAGCCAGCGCGCCTCCTCCTTGGCGTCGCGCGCCATGACCCGCTCGTGCGCGAAACCCCGCTCGGGAAGCGAGAGATAGCCCCGCAGCCCGTTCGTCCGCAGCTTTGCCCCCCGGGCCACCGCGCCTTGCACGGCCTCATGCAGGTGGCCCCGGTCGCAGCGCGGCACGACCCTGAGACGGAGACGGCGGGGCCTGCCCCCCGGCGTGAGCGAGAGAAAGGTCAGCACCCTGCTGCGCTCCGTATCGCCCCTGCGCCCGCCCTCCCCGGGCGGGCCGAAAAAGCTCTCCTCGAGTTCGACCAGGCCGT
>JBLNBS010000053.1:0-79818 GCA_050260175.1 Patescibacteria group bacterium
AGGTCCGAAACGGTCAGGGAGCGCATCCGGGTCGGCCTCAGCGCGATCGGCTCGGACGAATACCACAAGCTCCTGAAGACGCTGGGGCGGGCCAGGCGTAAAGGGATTAATTCCACGGACGGGCACGGCCGTGTGCTCAATACATGGCGGGTCATCGACACCGCCGCGGAGAAGAAACCGGGTGGCATGGAGGACTTCAACCTCGTACTCGACCTGGAGGAGATGCGGTAGCTTTCATAATCAGGTTAGTATATTTCCTAGTCTGCGTAATTCGTTTCACTCAAATAAAATCAATTTAACATGATTAACATGATTTTCGAGAATTCGTTTTTTATCGATAATGTTTAATTTTAAATCCAGTCAATCATGTAAATCATGTGATGTGATTCCCGGTTTTATGGTTAGGGTCCTGTAACGTATTTTTGCTGCGCCGCCGAACGCCCCCTCGCAGCTGATGCTGAGGGGGCGTCGCCCCCTATTCCACCTCCACGAGTTCATATGCCCTGGATCCAACGCCATGCCGTTCCAGGGCCTTCACCTGCACGAACGGGTCCTTGGCATGGATGCGCTCCAGGAGATGCCCGCCCTCCACGAGCCGCCTGTCCTTGGGCAAGCTGCCAGGGATGAAGTCCTCGTTTTTGATCAGATCGAGGCACGCCTGCTCCAGCGCCACGAGATCCGTGGAGGCCGCGATGCCGATGTCGGGCACGAGCGACGGCGTGGAAAACCCCCAGCAGTCGCAGAACATGGTGATCTCCGTGAGGAAGTTGATGTGGAGGACCTTGTCCGGGGCAAAAGTGTCCAGGACCGTCCTGGTCGCCAGGGCCATGCCCTCCTGAAAGACCAGGAAGGACTCTGCCGAGAGCGTGATGGCCTTTTGTGGGCAGGCGTTGGCGCAGTGCTGGCAATAGACGCAGTGGTGGTAAAAGATCCTGTACTCGTCCTCGTCCGTGAACCGGTTGGCGCCGTACCGGCAGGCGTCGATGCACATTTTGCAATGGGTGCACTTGTCCGCCTCCCAGCGCAGTCCGCCCTCGAGTGCGTGGAGGTCCGCGCGGGTCTTGCCGGTCACGCAGCCCATGGCCAGGTTCTTGCATGCGCCGCCGTAACCGCATGCGCCGTGCCCCTTGACGTGGGACAGGTTGATGAGCACGTCGGCGTCCTCGATGTACCCCGCCACCTGGACCTCGCTCAGGGTCTTGTACGAGACGGCGTGCGGGTAGTGGTACCGGTCCTTGAGCCCCGTGGCGGCGTAAACCGGCGCGCCGGTCACCTCCTCGGTGTATCCTCGCTCCTTGGCGGTGGGGACGGTCCAGGCGATGTCGGTGATAAAGGGCCGGCCGCCGGCCTCGCGCAGGGCGGCGACAAGCAGGCGGACAAAGAACGGGTGGATGGTCGTATAGCCGAGATTGCCCCCGAGGTGCATCTTGACGGCCACTACCTGGTCGGCCGCCATCTCCGCCAGGGGAAACCGGGCGAGCAGGCGCTTGAACTTTGCCGGTAGAGTGGAATCAGCCTCCAGCTTGGCCACGCCGGCTCCGGCCAGGTAAACGGGGGAGGACATGGGACTCAGCTCCTTGAATTGATGGATGATACGGCCGGCGCGACAACGGTCACCCGTTTATCCTCGGAAACTTGCGGAGAGGGTCGCGCCGGATTACAAGGCTTTGCTATTTAATCTAGCACGCCGCCCGGCGCACGTCAAACATTTATCCCCGATACAATCCCGCGGGGCCCTGGCCGACCGGCCAGGTCAAAGACCGGCTTTTAGGCCATGGCCGATCCGGCCGGCGGACCGGCGCACGGCGGGCGGGGGCGGGTATATGCTCGATCCCGGATGCAACCTCCGGTTGTCTCCGGCGTTTGTAGAAACCATATGACGCATGGTGGTGTTATCCGCCACCGGGAGAAAGGGTGTGATCGGTTGCCCGCCATCCTTGTGGAGAATCTGAGCAAGAGCTACGGCCAGCTGCGCGCGGTGGATGGCATCAACTTTGCCGTCGAGGAAGGGGAGATCTTCGGCCTCCTCGGGCCAAACGGCGCGGGCAAGACCACCACCGTGGAGATCCTGGCCGGTCTGCGGCAGCGCGACGGGGGGAACGTCTCCGTCCTGGGCATGGATCCAGGCCGCCGCCAGGCCGAATTGAAGAATCGCATCGGCGTCCAGTTGCAGCAGGCCGCCCTCTATCCCCGGCTGACCGTGCTCGAGAGCGCGAGGCTCTTCGCCAGCTTTTACCGGCGCCGCCTCGACCCCGTCCAGGTCGTGCAGCAGGTGGGCCTGGCCGAAAAGGCAGGCACCCAGACGCGCAAACTCTCGGGTGGCCAAAAGCAGCGCCTGGCCATCGCCCTCACCATGGTGGGCGACGCGGATCTCGTCTTTCTCGACGAACCCACCACCGGGCTCGATCCCCAGGCCCGCCGGAGCTTGTGGGACCTGATTCTGGGGCTCAAAAAGCGGGGCAAGACAGTCTTCCTCACCACGCACTACATGGAGGAGGCCGAAAGGCTCTGCGACCGCGTGGCCATCATCGATCGCGGCCGGATCATCGCCATGGATTCGCCCCGCGCATTGATTGACCAGCATTTCAACCAGCGCGCCGTGGAATTCGAGAGCGACAAGCTCGCGCGCGACCAAACCCTGGGCGGCCTGCCCGGCGTTACCAAGGTGCGGCAGAACGGCGATAACGTGGTGACGCTGTATTCCACGGACATCACCGCCAGCATCGACGCCCTCATGCGTTACTCCCGCGAGATCCAGGCCCCCGTGGAGGACCTCGTCGTGCGCCACGCCACGCTGGAGGACGTCTTTCTCAAGCTCACGGGAAGGAGGATCAGGGAATGACGTTCTTCAAACTCTTCACGGCGGGCCTGAAGAGCCTGGTCCGCGACTATATGGCCCTCTTCTGGTTCCTGGCCTTTCCCATCATCTTCATCCTGCTCTTTGGGGCGATCTTTTCCGGCAGCCAGGACGCTACATACAATATCGGCCTCGTTTACGACAAGGCCGATCACCTGGCCTCGGGCATGGCCGCGGGCTTCAAAGCCGTCAAGGTCTTCAAGGTGACGGAGGGCACGCTCGAGGACGAACTGGCGGCGCTCAAGAAGGGTGACCGCGCCATTGTGGTGGAGATCCCGCAGGGCGCCGGCGCCAGGGCTTTTGCCGGCGACAAGGTCACGGTGCCCATCCATTACGACGCGGGCAAGGAACAGAACGCCCGCATGCTCCAGAGCATCGTCTCGGAGATGCTGGGCGAGGCCGAGCGGCGCATCGCCGGCCGCCCGCGCCTCCTGGAGGCCTCGCTCAAGCCTTACCAGACGGAGGAGCACAAGTATATCGACTTCCTGCTCCCCGGCATCCTGGCCATGGCCCTCATGCAGCTGGGGCTCTTCGGCGCCTTTGACCTTTTGAGCCTGAGAGAGCAAAAGGTGCTCAAGGGCCTCGGCGCCACGCCGCTGCCCCGGCTCTACGTGCTCGGCGCGGAGGTGCTGGGGCGGCTCCTGCTCTCCCTGGTCCAGCTCGGCATCATCGTCGGCATCGGCATCGCCGTCTTCGGCGTCAACATCAACGGTTTCTGGCCCACGATCGTCGGGCTCGTGATCCTGGGCGCCATGACCTTTACCAGCATGGGCTATATGCTGACCTCGTTCTCGCGCACGGTCGAGTCTGGCCAGGGCCTGGTGCAGCTCGTGCAGTTTCCGATGATGTTCCTCTCCGGCATCTTCTTCCCCGTGGAGATCATGCCCAAGTTCCTGGCGCCCGTCATCAAGGCCATCCCCCTGACCTACCTGGGTGATGCGCTGCGCCAGGCCATGGTGGGCATGGCGCCGCAGTTCCCTCTCCTCCTCGACGCGGGCATCCTCGCGGCCTGGCTCGTGGTCAGCATGATCATGGCGGTAATCTTCTGGAGGTGGGAGTAAGCCCTCGCGCAAATGGGGAAACAGCTTATCCGCACGAGATTAGAAATGGCCCGAGTACGACCTCGGGCCATTTCCCTATGAACTAGAATTATGTGCGGCGGCGAACCTAGAAGTGTAAGACCTTCAGCCCGTACCGTCCACGACCTACCAGCCGAAATGGACCGCCACGCCGCGGTCCGGCGTGGCGCACGGGGCTGAAAGCCCTGAGATCACGGGGTCCCATGGCATCTTGCTGCGCCCCTGAACTCGGAAGGCAATTACAGTTCCCGGACGATCGCCTCTGCCATCTCCCGCGTGCCCACGGCGGTTGGGTCGTCGCGATGCGGCTTCATGTCGTAGGTGACATACCTGCCCTCCGCCAGCACCCTGGCCACCGCGGCTTCCAGCCGGTCCGCCGCCCTGGTCTCGCCCAGATGGCGGAGCATGAGAGCACCCGAGAGGATGATGGCTGTGGGGTTGACCTTGTTCTGCCCCTTGTATTTGGGCGCCGAGCCGTGGATCGGTTCAAAGAGCGCGGCCCCGTCGCCGATGTTGGCCCCCGGGGCCACGCCCAGGCCGCCGACCAGCCCGGCGCAGAGGTCGGAGAGAATGTCGCCGTACAGGTTGGGCATGACCAGGACGTCGAAGTTCTCGGGCCTCTGCACGAGCTGCATGCAAACGGCGTCCACGAGCATCTCGTCGTACGCCACGCGGCCCTCGTACTCCGCGGCCACCGCCCTTGATGCGCGGTAAAAGAGGCCGTCCGTGAACTTCATGATATTGGCCTTGGCCACGGCCGTCACCTTGCGCCTGCCGTTTTTTACGGCGTATTCAAAGGCGTAGCGGACGATCCGCGAAGAGGCCTCGGACGTAATGGGTTTGATGGAAACGGCGGCGTGCGGCCGGATCCTGCCCCCGCTCATCTCCGCGATGCGCAGGGCCTCGGGACTGTCCACGTCGTATTCCACGCCCGCGTACAGGTCCTCTGTGTTTTCGCGCACGATCACCAGATCAACCCGGTCGTACCTGGTGCGGACGCCGGGGTAGATCCGGCACGGCCGCACGCAGGCGTACAGGTTGAGCGCATGCCGTAGGGCCACGTTGACGCTGCGGAAACCCGTGCCGATGGGCGTGGTGATGGGCCCTTTCAGGCCGACCCCGTTGGCGCGCAGGGACGCCAGGACGTTGTCGGGCAAGGGCGTACCCGCCTTTTCCATCACATCGATCCCGGCCTCCTGGACATCCCAATCGATGGGGACACCGGTGGCATCGATCACCAGGCGGGCGGCTTCGGCCAGTTCCGGGCCGGTGCCGTCGCCCGGGATCAGGGTAACTCTATGGCTCACTGAGATCGCTCCTTTCGGTCCGGCTGGGTTCTACGCCGCGGTAGGGGACTCCTGCGTTCATGCGGTATGAATACAGGATTCTTGGGTGTGACAGAACGAGAAAAAAGCCCGGATCGCAAGCAATCCAGGCCGGATGGTGGTTGTGCGTAAAGTTTCAGTCGTGCTCATGCTCGTGTTCGGCGAAGCGGGCTCGTATCCGTAATCGCGCCCGCAATCGAGTACACGATGGTTGAGGCAGGTAAAGGTTTTCTACGTGGGTTTACGGCAAAACCCCCAGGGGATCGAGGTTCACCCCGTCCCTGATGACCTCGAAGTGGAGATGGTTGCCGGTGGCGTTCCCCGTGGCGCCCACGCGGGCCAGGGCCTGCCCGGCGGCAACCAGGTCGTCCGGACCGACCAGGAGGGCGGAATTGTGGGCGTAGAGCGTGCGCAGGCCATCGGCATGAGCCAGGATGACGACCAGGCCGTAGCCGGATCGCCAGCCCGCGTACACGACCCGGCCGGCCGCGGCGGCGCGCACGATGCTGCCCGCCGCGGCCGCGATGTCCAGGCCCTGGTGCAGGCGCCCCCAGCGCCAGCCGTAGCGCGAGGAGATCCTCCCCACGAGAGGCCAGCTCAAGCGTTGACGCGCAGCGGCCCGCGACGAGGCGCCGGGCGGTACGATGAGGCGCGCACCGACGGGCAGGGCCAGAGGATCGTAGCGGCGGTTGGCGGCCAGGAGCGCCCGCAGGCTCACACCCAGGCGGCGGGCTATTCCCCAGAACGTGTCTCCCGGGCACACGATGTAGACGCGGGTACTCAGGCCCTCCCGGCGTATGCCGGCCGCGGCCGCCGTCCGGGCGTCCGTCGCGCGGACCGCGATCGCCGCCGGGGCTTGCCATTCACGGCGCCCACCGGCTTCCGGCCGGTGCCGGACCGCCGTATCGGCCGCGGGATGGAGGCAAATCGCCAAGCCGAGGATTGCCGGTGGAACCAAAAGGAGGCAGCCAAGCCTTGCCCCGCGCTTTTGAGGAAACAAAAGGACCCCTCCAGTCGGGACTATTTTGTCCCGCCGGCGGGGCCCCTATGATACAGCGCGGCCGGCCGCGGGTCAATCCGCGGCGCGGCGGCGGACATTCTCAGCAAAAGACGAGTTCAGGACCATTTCTTTCAATTCCTGGTTGGAACGGGAGGCGGCCATCCTGTCCACCAATAGCTCGGTCGTCTCCGCCACGCCGAGGTTGCTGAGGACCTTGCGGAAAACCCACGTCATTTCCAGCTCGTCGTTCTTGAGCAGGAGTTCCTCCTTGCGGGTGCCGGAGCGGTTGATGTCGATCGCCGGGAAGATGCGGCGGTCGGCCAGCTTGCGGTCGAGATGGATCTCCATATTGCCCGTGCCCTTGAATTCCTCGAAGATGACCTCGTCCATGCGGCTGCCCGTCTCCACGAGCGCGGTGGCAATGATGGTCAGGCTGCCGCCCTCCTCGATCTTGCGGGCCGCGCCAAAGAACCGTTTGGGCTTGTGCAGGGCGCCGGGATCGACGCCGCCCGAGAGCGTCCGCCCGCTGGGCGGTTCGACCAGGTTGTACGCCCTGGCCAGGCGGGTGATGCTGTCCAACAGGACCATGACGTCGCGCCCGCCCTCCACCATCCTTTTGGCCCGCTCGAGCACCAGCTCGGCCACGCGGACATGATTCTCCGAGGGTTGGTCGAATGTGGAGCTAATGACCTCGCCGCGCACGGAACGCCTCATATCGGTAACCTCTTCCGGGCGCTCGTCGATGAGAAGAACCAGCAGGTCCACTTCCGGATGGTTGGTGCTGATGCTGTTGGCGATTTTCTTCAAGATGGTGGTCTTGCCGGCCTTGGGCGGGGAAACGATCATGCCGCGCTGCCCTTTGCCGATGGGGGCCATCACGTCGAGGATGCGCATGGTAATCTCCTTGCCGTCGACCTCCATGCGCAGCCTCTCATAGGGGTAGATGGGGGTCTGTTCCTCAAAGACGACCCGGTCCCGCAAAAGCTCGGGATCGCCCAGGTTGACCGCCTGGACCTTGAGCAGGGCGAAGTACTTTTCGTTGTCCTTGGGGGGTCTGACCTGGCCCGAGACCAGATCGCCGGTGCGGAGGTTGAAGCGCCTGATCTGCGACGAGGATACGTAGATGTCGTCAGGCCCGGGCGTGTAGTTGTCAACTCGCAGGAAACCGAAGCCGTCCGCCAAGATCTCGAGCACGCCCTGGGAAAAGAGCAGGCCCTCCTTGGCGGCGAGGACCTTGAGAAGTTCGAAGATCAGCTCGCGTTTGCGAAAGCGGTTGTAGTTGTCGACCGAAAGCTCCCTGGCCATGTCGTGGAGCTCTGCCAGGGTTTTGCTTTCCAGGGTGGCAAGATCCATGGGGTCACTCTCCTCAGGCCTCTAGCGGGCGGTATGGAAGGGGGCTTCGCAGGCAGGGGGCCGGTCACTGCTCCAAACGCATCTTGCTCGCGTCGATGCTGGCAAAGCCGCGTTCGGACATGGTGATCCCGGGCATCCGCCTCACGGCGGCCAAATCCTCCGGCGTCTCGGCGTAGACGATCAGCAGGCTGTCGCAGGACATGCAGCGCAATTCGAGTTTGTCGGGGAAGACGTCGACCTCGATCTCTTGATTGCCGCACTGGCAACCGAGGTTTTTGCTGCCGGCCAAGAAATGCAGATGGGCCAAGGTGCCCAACATGATCTCGGGGTGGATGAAGAAATCGTCAAAGCCCAGATCGTTGGCGATGCTGTCCAGCCGGTCCCGTTCCTCGGCCGCCACCCGGCGGACGGTCTGTTCGGGGCCGAGATAGCCGACTTCGGCTCCCACCTCGGGACAGTGGAAACGATGAAGGGCGTCACCCCAAAGCTCACCGCGGCGCAGATAAACGGGATGGGTGCCGGTGCAGGCCAGGCAGGCCAGTTGTATGCGATAGTTTTTGTGGGCCGCGGCCGAAATAGTCATCTTGTTGAAGCCGCAGCCACAGGTGATGGCGAGGGGGCGCCCCCGCACGAAGGAAAAAAGGGAGAACGTATGTATCTGGAATCTCCCGCACAACGGACACCGAAGCGCGACCGTGCGGCTCGTGGAGAGGAGCAAAGTATGCCGCCCTCCCTTTCTCGGCATCAGTTCGCCGCCCGGCAGCAAAATCCTTTTTACCCGGATTTCGAAAGTACCTTTACTGCCTGCGGCTTTGGTCGCCATGCCTGCGCCAAATGTACTCGAACCTTTGGCCGCACCTCACGTGCCAAAGACGCAGCAAGCTTCGGGTAAAGCTTGCGCTCTCGAAATTCCGGTTTGTACGATGTTGAACCCGCCGCCATGCGCGCCCGCGCCAAGCCGCGGCAGGGTTCGCCTCCCCCGGTTCAGGGGCAGTCCCGGGCCGGCCCCGCCAGCGAGACGACCGCCTCGGGTATCTGCCAGAGGGGCAGGATGAACTCCGCGGCCCCCAACTCCACGGCCGCCCGGGGCATGCCATAGATTATGCAGGTCTCTTCCGCCTCAGCCACCGTCCTGGCGCCTCTCTCGCGCAGGGCCAGCAAGCCGCGGGCACCGTCCTGCCCCATGCCGCTCAGGAGGATCCCCAAGGCGCCGGCGCCGCAACTCTCCGCGATCGAGCCAAAGGTGACGTCGGCCGAGGGCCGGAAGATCGAAGCCGGCTCGGTGCCCACCTCCAGATACAGCCGCCCTTCGGCGCCCGCCACCCTGGTCTGCATGCCGGCAGGGGCGACGTACACCCGCCCGGGAACAAGCTCGTCTCCGTCGGCCGCCTCCTTGACCGGCAGGGCCGCGGTTTCGCCCAGCCTGTCGGCAAAAGCCCGCGAGAAGCCCACCGGGAGATGCTGCACCAAAAGGACGCCAGCGGGAAAGCCGGCGGGAAGGCGGGAAACGATGCTCTGCAAGCCGCGGGGGCCGCCGGTGGAAGCCGCGATGCAGCAGATGGCCGCCCTGGCGGCGGCCTGCGGCACGGCCACGACAGACCTGCGCGCGGCGGGTTCCGCGGCCGGCCCCACCGGCAGCCTGGCCAGGGCCGCGGCTTTGATCTTGGCCACGAGCTCCGGGGCGATGTCCCACATCGCCTCGGAGGGCACCGCCACCGGCTTGGTCACGAAATCGACGGCCCCGAGTTCCAGGGCGCGCAAGGTCTGCTGCGCGCCGGCCTTGGCCCAGGAGCTGACGATGATTACGGGAACCGCCTTTCTCCCCATGGCCTCGGCGAGAAAGGTCAAACCGTCCATCCTGGGCATCTCGAGGTCCAGCGTCACGACATCGGGAGCGAACTTGGCCAGTTTGGCCAGACCGTCCAGGCCGTCGCGGGCCGTGCCGACCACGCAGAGCCCGGGGTCTTTTTCGAGCATGCGCGAGATGACCTGGCGCATAAAGGCCGAATCGTCCACCACCAGGACCCTGACTGGAGGCAAACGCGGCGCCCCCTTTCGCAGTGGGCGCATTTCGACGCCGGGCCGGGCATTTCCTGCCTTTATCAGGAGAACACGCGCAGCCACCGCACGCGGTTTTCCAGGTCGAGGAGAACGTAGACCGATTGGCCGGGATGAAGCGGCGGAACGAGGCAGCCATCCGACAGAGTGAGACGGATCAGGCCGCCGGTCTCGGGCGCGATCCCGGAGAGTTCCGCCCCTTCCACGCCGGTAAGCAGGAGTTCCCCGCCGCAGTAAACCGCTTCGGCCAGGTGCGCGGCGCCGCCCGCGTCCAGCCAGATCCTGGCCCAAAAACGGGCACCGGCCGTCACGGGCCGTATGGCCTGGGGGCATGCGGGCAGCCCGTTGGCAAAGACGACGCTCCCCGGCGCCCAGGCGAAAACCAGCTCCACTCCCCCGCGCTCGAGCCGGCACGCCGTCTCGCCGACGGCCGCGACCTCGCCCTCGATGGGCGAGAGCGGGCCGTATGCCGCTGCCAGACGATCCAAAACCTGCCCGGCCGGCGCCCGGGGCACCGAAAAGCACGAACCGTCCGCGGCCCTGCCGGAGTGCCAGCCGAAGGCCGGGATCAGGGCCAGGATCAGGGCGAGCCGCAATGCCTGACGGGCGCACCGTGATACTTTTGACACGGACGTGCATCCCCCTGTCACTACTTTCCAGTCTTGACGGGGGAGAGGCAAACTATACGCGGCCGGATACCGTCTACAGGCGTCTCCGCCAACCGGCTCCGTTCCTGCCTGATAAATCCTACTTTGAAACCCGCGCGGCACGGGCAGAGTATGGGTGGCACGAGAGCGAAACGTGCCAAAGAGCCGGTGCGGAGGGGGGTGAACGAAAAGAGATGGGTGAGATGCTTTCCCGACGCCATATGGCGATTGCGTTGGTACTATCCTTTATTCTCACCGCGTTGGCTCCCGGGTGCAACCTGCTCAATCCACAAGCGCCCCAGACGAGGCCCAGCCCCACGCGGCCGAGCCCCACGGGCAGGCGGACGAGGACGCCGCTACGCCCGGCGCCGACCAAGCGGTTACCGGGCCTGACGGCGGCGGACACCAACACGCTCCGCCGGGCGGAGAGCAGATGCAGGACCGCCGTGAACGGGAACGACTGGGCCGCCGCCACCCGCGAGGCGAACAGCCTGGGCGGAGTCTGGACGCGTTTCAAGCCGCGCAAGACGGGCACGATGTCCGCGACGGAGATGGCAAGTTTTGATGCGAACTATGCCAAGCTGCAAAAGGATGTACGGGCAAGGAACAAGAGCGGCTGCATACGCGATCTGAACGCTTTGAGGGATGCCATTGCCAAAATGAGATGAGGCAGCGTCCCGGCACCGGCCGTAAAATCACCCCCGGCTTCCTCCGGTGCGGTTCGCGCAATACGAACCGCCCCGAAGGAGGCCCTCCCCCTCATCCTTGAAGGGGAGAAAGGGGGTGATGTTTTTGCCCCCCTTGGGCTTTACCGCGCCGGCCCCGGCTGATTGGGACGGCCGCCAGCAGAAGGGCCAGAACGGGCACCGGCGTGCGGAGAAGGAGCATGCCCGCGTCATACCGCGCCTGGACAGGCTCCGGCCAGGGGCGGTATGCCCGACGCGGTTTGGCCCGCGCGGCCGCGGCCGACATCAAATAGCGCAGGCCGCGCGCTGTTTCGCGGCTCGAGCGCGGGTCTCCGGCCCGGGCGGCACTGGGCTCCCCCGCGGCAGCAAGGCCCCCAAAGAGCAAGCGAAAGTCCTCGGCGAAAGTCTCCTCGGAGGACCGGGCCCAGTCCTGGGTCTTGACCGGGCCGTCCTCGCGCCAGATGAGCCCCCGCAACTCGAGGTATTCGTCCCAGAGCCGCCTGCCTTTGGCGGTCTCGCGCGGCATGCCCGCGAGGTGCACGTAATGGCCGAACTCGTGCGTCAGCGTGACCTCGAGCTGGTTTTCGATCAGCCGCTCGTGGCGGGGTTCGGCCGCCAGGAATGTGTATCCCGGACCGCCCTGGCCGCTCACATCCCCCATGGCGAAAGGCAGCAGGAAGACCTTGTACCCCCGCAGGGCCGCGTCGGGCACGGGCAGGGCGCGCAGGACGGCGGCCGCCCGCCGCGCGTCGGGATATTTCTCCTCCTCCGTGGTGGTCAAGGCCTGGCCGCCTATGCTGTAGAGCTCGTCGAGCGAGGGGAGGCTTTCCGGACGCGCGGTGTCCAGGGCGGCCTCGTATAGGTTCCGTGCCCGGTCGAGCAGAAACAGCCGCAGGGTCGTCTCCGGGGAATAGATGACAAAACCGCGCGCCGGGTCCGTCGCGCCGCCGACCGCGGCCGCGTGGACCCCGGCTTCCGCCATGAGGCGCAGCCCCTCCCGGAGCCTGGCCGTCCGCCGGTGCGGCGTGGACATCAGCCGCACGACCTCGTCGCGCCGGCCGGCGAGCCAGGAACGGGCTCCCTCGGGCCCGGGAAGGCTGGAAAGGACCGCGAGGACACGGCTCTCCGGCACCCGTGCGATCTCCGCGGCGCGGCCGGGGAGACCGGCGGCGAGCAGGGCGAACAAGATGAAGAAGAAACGCATGGCGTTCACCTCCCCCAAAAGACGGGCCCGGGCCTCTTGTCAGAATCCGAGGTGGAAACGGGCCGGCCGATGTCAGGCGTGATATGTACGGCCCCGGATCTGCAGGAATATCCATCCTCCTGTCGAAAAAGACGGGAAGTGGCTCTGCGGGGAGGGGGATCCATGGCAGATAACCCGATCTTGCGCCGCAACGAGGAACAGACCAATCTGCTCCTGGCGCGCGTCATGCGCTATTGCATCGGCTTCTTCGTCCTGATACTGGTCGTGCGATTGCTGGGCTTTTTCAGCACTCCCATCGTCCAGTATCTGGCTCCCTTTGGCGTGGCCAGCGTGCTGTTGGCCCTGCCGACCCTGCTCATCGCCCTGAATCGCACGGGGCCGTGGTTCAAGTACCTTATCGTCGCCGCCTGCCTCGCGGGGGTGACCGCTCTCTATATCAATTACTGGGAGATCGGCCGCTTCATCGAGTTCCTGTGGCTCTTTCCGGTCATCATCTCCTGCGCGTACGTCACGCCAGAGCTGACGGGTTACGCCAGCCTGGCGGCGCTCGTGCTCATGGGCCTCTTGTATGCCCTGGCCATGCCCAACCGCCCGGTCAAATACACGGAGTACGTCACCGTGCACAACCTGCTGGGCGACCTCATCTTCAGGGGCGTCAACCTCCTCGCCGTCACCGCGCCCCTCTTCGGCCTGACCATCCGTTTCCGCCGGGCCATGATCGATCTGGTCGGGGCGGAGGAACAGAACGCGATCCTTTCCCGCCTGGCAAAAATGATGGGTGAAACGACCAAGGCCGCCGGCGCGCTCGTTTCGACCGCCGGCCGCCTGAGCGGCTTGGCGGCCGTCTCAGAGCAGGTGGGTGTCAAGGCCGCGGAGGTCGGCGGGGGGCTGTCGCGCAACTCCGACGAGAACTTGAACCAGATTCGCGAGGCTGTCCCCGTCATCGTCGGCATGGCGGAACAGATCCGCTCCCTGGCCGGCGAGGTCGGCGAAGTGGCGAGGGCCACCGAGGAAATGGACCGCATCGGCCAGGCCGGCAAAGCGGCCTTGGCCCAAGCCGCCGGGCAGATGTCAATCATCGAGCGCGCTGCGGAGGAAAGCCGCGGCCTGCTGGCGAGCCTCAGCGAACAATCCATCGCCGTGGGCCAGATCGTCAAGGTCATCACGAATATCGCCCGGCAAACCAAGCTCCTGGCCCTTAACGCCTCGATCGAGGCGGCCCGCGCGGGCGAGGAGGGCCGCGGCTTCCAGATCGTCGCCCTCTCCGTCCGCGACCTGGCCACGCAGGCCACCCAGGCCGCCGAGAGCATCACCGCGCTGATCGCCGAGATCCAGGCGCAGACCGCCACCGCCGCATCCGCCGTCGAGCGGGGGGGTACGCAGGTGGCCGCGGGCCTTTCGGCCATCGGCGAGGTTCACGAGGCGTTCACCCAATTCGCCGCCGCGGAGCAGGAAATACACGCGCATATCGCCGATATCGCCGGCACCCTGCAACGGTTGGCGCAGGGCAGCGACCTCGTCGTCGCCTCCGCCAACAACATTGAGGCCCGTAACACGGCGGGCGTGGCAGAAGCCCGGAACGCGGCCGCCGCCGTGGAGGATATGCTGGACAACCTGCACCGCATCCGCATGGAACTCGCGCAACTCCAGGAGACCGCCGCGGTTCTCCATGCCCTGGGCGGCAGCCCCGTTCCCCACCCGGCGGCGGAGACTGCGCCCGGCTTTACGCGGCCGGCGGCTGCTTCCCCCTCATTATAAGAAGGGTATTTTGTTATGACAAGCTGAAACCTTTTACCATTTTTCCCCTGACAGGAAATGGACCATGGCCGCTGAAGCACTTCCCAACGAGAGGATGTGCTGAATGCCATGGTCCGTTTGCTTGCCTGTCTGCTTTGCGTGCTGGCGATCGCGGCCGCTGGGTGCGGGCCCGGGGTACCGGCCGCGGCAAGCGCGCGCGTGGAGGTGGACCTCGGCGCGATCGGGCGGGCCTTTGAACCCCGCCTGCGCGGGGTCATGGTGGGTTCATGGGAGAATCCGGCGTCGCTCTCGATCATGGCGGCGCATTGGCGCGATGCCGAGGTAACCTTTCTCGAATTCCCGGGAGGGCTGGAGGCGTCGGACGGGAGCTACGATTGGCAGGCGTCCCGGCCCTCGCAGATCGGCCCGGATCAATTCGCCGCCCTGGCAGACGCCGCCGGCGCCGCAGTGAGGATGTGCATCGCCGATTACGGCGCGAACGATCCGGCCAAAGCCGCGGCCTGGGTGGCGGCGAACCGCGAATGCGGCTGGGGTGCGGCCTACTGGGAGGTCGGCGACGAGGAATACGGCGCCTGGGCCGGCCACGCCGCTCCCGGAGAGTATGCCGCCCGTTTCCGCGCCTACCACCAGGCCATGAAAGCGGCGGATCCCGCGATCAAGGTCGGGGCGCCGGTGACCGTCTATGATCCCTGGTGGACAAGGACCGTGTTGGCCTACATCGGCGATATCGTGGATTGGGTGGCACTCTCCTATTATCCCCAGGATCCCGGGGGGGAGAGCGACGCGGCCCTTCTCGCGGCCCCCGGCTGCCTGGGCGGGCTCATCGCCGATCTCCGCCAGTGGCTCGCCGAGGCCGCGCCCGGGCGTAAGGTGGAGATCATCATCACCGGCTGGGGCTCGGTCAGCTACAATCCCGGCCCGCAAACCCTTTCCGCAGTCAACGGGCTTTTTACGGCGGACGCCATCGGCGCCATGGCCGCGGCGGGAGTTGACGCGGCGGGGCTTTTTTGCTCGCAGATGGACGTCCTGTCCACGGGCGGCACATACGGCCTCTTCGGCACCGGGGCGGATCCCGGCGCAGCGCGCCCGGCCTATTGGGGCCTCAAGGCTTGGGCCGGCGCCGCGGGAAACCTCGTCGCCTGCGCAAGCGACGCCCCTGAGCTTTCCTGCCGCGCCGTGGCCGGGGCGAACGGCATCCTGCTTGTGCTCATCAACCGGGATCCAGCGCGGCGCTTTACCGCCGATATCGCGCTGGCCGGCTACGCGCCGCCGGCGGGGTGGATGACGGTTTCGCTCTACGGCCGGGACCAACCCGTTCTGGCCGAGACCGCCAGGAGGGCCCCGGCGGCGGAGTTTTGCCTGGATGTGCCTCCCCATACCCTGGCCGTGGTGCATATGCCGGGATGAGATGGATCATGTCACTGCCGGCCGGGGCCGATCCTTCCCTTTGGCCGGTCAGACCAGGTACCAGACAACAAGCTTGGCAAGCCAACAGAGCGCGGAAGCCGCGGCCATCTGGGGCAGGTTCGCCTGCACGCGGACAGCGACCGCCCGCCCGGCCAGCGTGGCGCCGAGCATGACCAGGGTGAGGCCGGCGAGATAGAGATAGAAGGGCGCGCCCAGTGGATGGGCGAGCAGGGCAGGGAGCAGGCGGCCGTGGGCCATCAGGCTAAAGCTCGTGGTCATGCCGCAGGTGGGGCAGGGCACGGAGGTCAGCGTATAGAGCAGGCAGGGCGGCAGCAGGAGCTGGGTGTGCGTGCCCACCAGGGCCGGCTCGGGGCGCAAAAAAAAGGGCGCCAGCGTAGCAAGCGCCCCGAGGGCCAGGACGGTAAGCTGATCGGTGGTCGGGCGCCGGCGCCCGGGTATGAAGACGAGCCTGCACGGCCACCATGTCATGGGGAAAGCCTCCCGGAAGCCAGTAGGTCTGCCTCGCGCTCTCAGGCCTGCGCGGGTGTCGGCGGCGGCACGGCCCCGGCCGGCGCGGACAGCGTCCCGGTCATGTCCGCGTACAACACCGCCCCGGCCATCGTGGCGATGCTGGCCGTGACGAGGACCCCGACGCAGCAGACGAGGATGCCCGAGATGCCGATCAAAAAGCTCAGGACGGAAAAGCCCAGGAATTTACCGTAATGCCTGCTGGCCGTCTGCCACGAGGCCGAGATGGCCTTGTCCCAGGAGAGGCCCCCGTCGATGACAAAAGCGTATGTAAGGACGAAGAACGGATAGAGAAAGAGCCCGGGCAGGAAGCAGAGGATGAAGGAGACACCCAGGATCAGGCTGACGATGAGCCCGGCCAGGAATGCGTCCACGAAACGGTCGAAACCGCGGAAGATGTCGCCGAACTCCGGCGCGGTGCCGCGCAGGGCCTTGAGCGTCACGAACATGATGCTGCACATCACCGGCCCGAGGAGCAGGCCCGATGCGGCGCTGGAGATCATGTTGACGAGGAAGACACCGAGGATGAAGACCAGAGGGTAGCGCCAGAGCAGATCCCAGGCCTTGCCGAAATAGGATCCGACGGTCATGAGAGACATCACTCCCCTGGAGTCTGTGCAGCCGGCCCGATTCATGGTCCCGGAGCACTGACTCCGGTTATAAGTGCCACGCGTTCAGCTGTGTCCGGTGATCCATGGCGCTACAGGCGCAGGCTCCCTGGCGCCGGGATGTGAAGAAACTTGCCGCCCGCGGCGTGATTAACAGGACAATTATACCATGAGCCGGAGGGGCGGGCAACGCAAACTCCCGCTAGCGCCAGGTGGTTTTTTACTTTACGTGTCCGCACTGGAAAAGTTGTGATAAACTCACCCTTGTTCACACCGCCTCTACCGAAAGCGTCGGTAAAGACTCAAACCCCGGGCGGCGCGGCTCCGCGCCTTGACACGCGCGGCCGGCGCGTGCTAAAATGATTCTGCATCGGAGGGGTGTCCGAGCGGTTTAAGGAGACGGTCTTGAAAACCGTTAGGCTGCAAGGCCTCGTGGGTTCGAATCCCACCTCCTCCGCCAAGGAGCCTGTGCGCGTAATGCCACGGACCACTAGATACAGTGGTACCGCGTGGCACTTGATACCAGAGTTTGTGCTCCGGATGCCATTAATCAAGTTAGTCGCACAAACTCCAGGGGAAAGAGTCAAAAAGTCGAAAAGTTATAAAGTCATGGTTTTTACGGAGAGGTACCCAAGCCGGTCGAAGGGGACGGTTTGCTAAACCGTTAGTGGTCGTAAGGCCAGCGGGGGTTCGAATCCCCCCCTCTCCGCCAAAGATCAACGGGGTGGTCAAGATGACCACCCCGTTTTTTTTCGATATCCTGGCGGCCGGCGCCCAATCGCGATCCTGGAGTGGGTCAAGGACAAGGGAGCGCGAACGATGACGATACCCCTTCGTACGATTCAACTTTCTTGGCCCGAGTACAGCGGATGTAAATTGATCAACAAAAGCGCGCGGAATGGTGGTATAATACCTGAAGAAGATCGTCTGTACTTTAAAGAAAGGTGGTATTCGGATGCCAAGAGCGTACAGGACGGACCGGACCAAGTATGAAGGGGCGATTCGGGAGGCAAGAGTCAGCTACTTCAAGGATCTTTTGGCCCCCTATGTCAAGGAAGGTTATCTGGACACCAAGGCTCTGAAGGCCAAGAATCCAAAACTCTACGAGGAATTCCGCATCGGCTTCAAGGGCATCAGGGCGGGATGCGCCGCTCTGAATCTCCCCACGTCCCAGGCGGCGATGCGGGCCAAGGTGGGCCCGGTGCGCAGGCAGATGAAGACGCTGGCCATCGCCTATATCGAGGAGAACGGCGCGGAGGCGGCGGCGGACAGAATGGGAACGAGCGTGGAACACGTACAGGAGCTGCTTACCGAGCTGAAAGCGCCGCCGAAACCCAGGACTTACAGGCGCAAGCCCGGAAGGCCGGCAAAGAAGAAGTAAACAGGGCGGCGCGTCATCTACCTTCACATACCAAGACTCGAAAACCAGGAGGCACCTCACACCGGGGTGCCTCCGCTTTATGAAATGGGCAATTTCAACGGTCGATTGGATACTGCCGGCGGAATTTGGCTTGGCAAATCTGTGCAGGATTGCCAAAGAGCGGCGGCGAAGTATACCGCGCCCATTGCCAGGGTGGGCGAGTCTTTCGACGGAGCGGAGGACGGGGCGGGGTGGCCGTCATGAATTGGCATCCCATGCGCGCGGGTGATCTTCTGGACGCGGCGTTTCGCGGCTACCGGCGGTTTTGGGGCCCCTCCCTGGCGGCGTACGGGTGTTTTTGCCTGCCCAGCGCTCTCGTCTCAGCGGGAGCTTCAGCCTTGGCGCAGGATGCGCGGGCCCCGTTCATAGTCCGGGTCGACCTCCTCCTGCTCGCCCTGGCGCTCACCCTTCTTTCCGCGCTCCCTCTTGCCTTGGCCGAGATCGTTTGCGCGCGCGCCGTATTGAACGCCGCCAGGGGCGAACCGGCCACGGCGGGAGCCGTCTTTGCCCGCCTGCGCGGGCACTGGTGGCGCCTTTTTACGGTCGCCCTGGCCAAGGACTTCCTGATCGGTTTGGGCCTCATGGCCTGCCTGGTGCCTGGGATCGTCCTGGCCGTCAATTACGCGGTGGCCGTACCGGCCGCGATGGACGAGAATCTGTGCGCGGGAGAGGCGCTGCGGCGCAGCCGCGCCCTGATCACGATCTCGTCCTCCAGGGGCAAGACATTATTGCTTCTCGTTCTCCTGAGCCTCATGGGTTACGTGGTTTCTCTAGCCATGAACGCCGCCATGGCGGGGGCTTCGGCCATCACCAGCGGCTTCGTAAATCTGAGCCCGGCAGTGCTTTTTACCGGGCCGGCAGGCCTCTGGCAGAACGCCCTGGCCGAGGCCGCAGACAGGCTCTTCATTCCCCTGGGCGGGCTTTTGTGGGCTTACTACTTTCTCGATCTCAAAGCGCGGCGGGAGGGCGCCGATCTCGTCATCACCCTGGATGGATCCGCGGGCGGCGCCGGGGTGGGCCTATAGATTGGTGATATCAGGCTCGTCGATAAAGGAGTGAACGGCGTGGCATATGAGTTCCGCCCCCGCGGCGTGGGCGAGATCGTGGACGCCGCCTTTAGAATCTATCGCAATCACTGGTGGACGCTGGTCAAGAGCGTGGGCGTCATCCTCCTTCCGCTCGGTTTCCTTCAGGCCGGGCTCCAGTCCCTGAGCCAGTACGCCCTCTTCCGCCTCGGCAACATGGGCGGGGACGCCAGTCCCGGCGCGGTCCTGGGCACCCTGGGCCTGACCCTCTTCGGCCAGGTGCCGGCCCTCCTCTTTGTCCTGGCCAACCTGGCCACCGAGGCCATCGTGACCAAGGAGGCCGCCATGGCCTGCCACGGCGAGGAGCCCACCCTCAACGCGGCCTGGGCCGCGGTCAAGGAGCGCCTGGGGCAGATCATCGGCGCCGGGCTCCTGTTTCTCATCATGACCGTACTCGGCTTCTGTTGCTGTTGTATCGGCGCGCCGGTGGTGATGGTCTTTTTCGCCCCCCTGACCGCCCTCATCCTGATCGAACGGGCCGGGGTCGGGCAGGCCATCCAGCGCAGCTTTAACCTGGTCAAGGCGGAGTTCTGGCGCGTGCTCGGCGTGATGCTCGTGCTCTTTCTGATCCTGGGCGTGGTGGGCGCGGCCCTCTGGCTCGTGGTCGGATTCGCGCTGGGTATGAGCGCCGGCAGGGATCTGCTCCGATTCATCTCGGCCATGAGCGGGGCGAATCCCCTGGTATATTTCCTCATCTCGTTTTTCACCACCATCTACAGTATCGTTCTAGCCCCGCTCTATCCCATCGGGCGGACGCTCATCTACTACGATCTGCGCGTGCGATTGGAGGGTTACGACCTCGAGCAAGCTACCGTCGGTACGGAATCCTGATTCTGGGAGCTGTTTGCATACTTGTACAGGGTCATGACGTTCATGGCCGCCCTTGCCCTGCTTTGGTGCCTCGGCGCCAGGCCGGCCGCGGCCGGCGACCGCGCCGCCGACTACCGGGCGTGGCTGGCCAGGGAGGAGCGGTTCGTCAGGCGGGCCGCGGACGCCTGCCGGCGGACGGGGGGCGCCTCCCTGGGGCCCCTGCGTCGGGCCGCGGCACTGGCCGCCTCGCCCGGGCCGGGGTTGTCACCCGAGGACACGGCCTGGCTCGCCAGGGACTGCGCCCGCATCCTGGAGGCCAAGCCGGCCGCGCGCCAAGGCATGCTCGCCGGCCTCATGGCCAGGATCGGGGCGTACCGGCGAGCCACGCTGATCCCGCCCCCGGGCGTCGATCCCGAGCGGGCACGGGCGGAACTGCGCCGCGTCTTTTCGCGGCCGGAGTTTGCCTGGCGCGTCCAGCGCCAGCCGTGGTGGCGCAAGCTGTGGCTGCGGATCATGGACCTGTTCAGGCGGTGGCTCAACGCCGTGTTCTCGGCTCCGGCGACCGGCAGGATCGTGGTGGCCGTGGCCGCCGTGGGCGCCGTGCTCCTTTTGGCCCTCGTTTTCCTCGCCATCCGGGGGCGGCCGCGCGGCACGGCCGAGACCGGCGCGGGGACGGACGCCGCGTCGCAGGCCGGCGGCCGGGGGGGGCGTAGGGAGGATCTGCGCCGCCGGGCCGAGGAGGCGGCCCGGGACGGGCGGTTCCGCGAGGCGGTGCGCCTGCTCTACGTGGCGCTCCTGCAGGAGCTGGACCGGATGGGCCTGATCAAGCTCGCCAAGGCCAAGACGAACTGGGACTACCGCCGCGAGATCGAGGCGGGCCACCGGCGGCTCTCCCCCGTCTTCCGGAGTTTTACGGATCTATACGAGCTCAAGTGGTACGGCCAGGACGACTGCCGGGCCGGCGACTACGAGCGCGCGCGCACACTCTTTGACGAGGCGAGGGGGGCGGCGCGGTGAGCCGCAGGGGCGCGCTCTGGCTGATCCTCGTGGCCGTGCTGGCTATCGCCGCTTACGTGGCGCTCGCGCTGGGAACCAACCGCCGGAAGCCGGCCGCTCATTCCACCTACACCGCCGCGCCCAATGGCTGCAAGGCGGCCTACCTCTTCCTCGGCCACAGCGGGTTGCGGGTCAAAAGAAAAACGACCGCCTGGACAGAGCCGCCGCCCGCCGGGGGGCTCCTCGTGGTCACGGAACCCACGCGTGGTGTGACCTCGCGGGAAAGAATCGCCCTGCGCCGGTGGGTATTGAGCGGCGGCACAGTGCTAATCGCCGGCGCCAATCCCTGGGGCCTCTGGTCCGTGGGGGGCAAACCCGCCATCGGCGCCTCGACGGTCGAGCCGTTCCGCCCCCTCGTACCGTGCGGCCTGACCGCGGGCGTGGAGCGCTTTCACATGGCCGCGCCGCTGCGCCGCGTGGGACCCTTCCGCGGCCTTACGCCGCCCGTGGCTTTGGCGGAGGACAGGTTCGGGGCCGCGCTCGTCCTGGCCGCATACGGACGGGGCCGGGTCGTCCTGGCGGCGGATCCCGCCTTCCTGACCAACGAGCGGCTGAAACTCCACCCGGATCACGCGCTCTTCCTGCTCAACCTGGCCAAGTCCAGCGGGGGAGGGCGGGTGGAATTCGACGAGTACCACCTCGGTTTCGGCCGGGCGGCAAAAGCCGACGCGGCGCCGGCCGGCCTGCCGCCCATCATTTCGGCTGTCTGGTGGCAGCTGCTCCTCCTCGCGGCGGCCTATTTTTACATGACAGGCAGGCGGTTCGGCCGCCCGCTCGCCCTGCCGGAGACCGGGGGTCGCACGATCGCGGAGTACGTCAACTCCCTGGCCAACCTCTACCTGCGCGTCCAGGCGGGCACGGCGGCCCTGGACCACCTCTACCACGGGCTCCTGGAGCGCCTCTACCTCCTGACCGGCCTCTCCGCGAGAACAGCCCCGGAGATCCTGGCCGGAGCGGCCGCGGCGCGCCTGGGCGCGGACGCGGAGGACCTGCGGGGGCTCCTCGCGCGGTGCCGGGCGGCCCTGGCCCGGGAACGGATCGCCCCCGCCGAGCTCGCAGCCCTGGCAAAGCGCATCGACCACTACCGGAAGGAGCTTGAGAGATGGGTTACGTTGCCGAGCTAGCCGCGGGTGTCCGCGCTGAGATGGCCAAGGTGATCGTGGGCCAGGACGAGGCGGTCGAGAGCCTCCTGATCGGCCTCCTGGCCGAGGGCCACCTCCTGCTGGAAGGCGTGCCCGGGGTGGCCAAGACGCTGATGGTCAAGGCCCTGGCCGGGATCGTCGGGGCGGATTTCAAGCGGGTGCAGTTCACGCCGGACCTGATGCCCGCCGACGTCATCGGCACCAATATCTTCGACCTGCACGCCGGGGAGTTCCGCCTGCGCAAGGGGCCGATCTTTACCGACCTGTTGTTGGCGGACGAGATCAACCGGACCCCGCCCAAGACCCAGGCGGCGCTCCTCGAGGCCATGGAGGAGCGGCAGGTGACCATCGACGGCGAACTGCATCCCCTGGGCGACCTTTTTACCGTCATCGCCACGCAGAACCCCGTGGAGTACGAGGGCACCTATCCCCTGCCCGAGGCGGAGCTGGACCGGTTCATGTTCAAGGTGCTGATCCAATATCCCGGCGTGGAGGAGGAGGAAGACCTGCTCCGCCGCCACCAGCGCGGTTTTAGGCCCCGCGATCTCGCCACGGCGGGACTTGCGCGGATCGCGGATCGCGAGGCGATCGCTCGTTGCCGCGCGGAACTGCGCGCGGTGGTGGTGGAGGACGGCATCATCGGCTACCTCAACCAGATCGTGCGCACGACGCGGGCCTGGCCCCACGTAGCCCTCGGCGGCAGCCCTAGGGCCGCCGTCAACCTGCTCCTGGCGGCCAAGGGGGCGGCGGCCGTGGCCGGGCGGCAGTTCGTCGTCCCCGACGACGTGCAGCGCATGGCCTATCCCGTCCTGCGCCACCGGCTCATCCTGCGGCCCGAGGCCGAGATCGAGGGCCTGCGCGCGGACGACGCGATCAAGAGCATCATCGCAGAGATCAAAGTGCCGAGGTGACGGTCATGCCACCCCTGGCCCTGATCCTCGCCCCGGTCATCCTGGGCCTTGTCCTGCGCTCCCTTTTTACCTGGCGTTTCTTGGCCCTGGCCGGCCTGGGAGTGCCCTTTATCCTGCTCGGGGCCCGCGCGGGCCAGCCCCCCACCGCCCTGCTCCTGGCCTACGACGGCCTGCTCTTCTGCGCCTGCCTCCTGGATTATTTCCTCACTCCCCGGCCGCGCCGGTTCACCCTCACGCGCCGCGTGGACGGGGTGCTCTCGCTCGGCGAGCCCAACCGGGTGGCGGTGGAGGTGGAGTACCGCGCCGGCGCGCGCTCAGGATACCGGACCCGCCTCCTGGTCCGGGACGAGCCGCCGCCGGAGTTCGAGGCCGGGGACGGGGGCACGATGACGGCCGTGCTCGCCCCGGGCCGGACGGCGCTCCTCTCCTACACGGTGCGGCCGCCGCGGCGTGGGCTGCACCATTTCGGCCGCCTGCACCTGCGCTACCGCGGGCGGCTGGGCCTCATCGTCCGCCAGGCCCGCTACGAGGCGGCGGCCGCGGTCAAGGTCTACCCCGACGTGCTCATGGTGAAAAAGTTCGAGCTTTTGGCCCGGGCCGGCCGCCTGACCGCCATGGGCTTGAGAGCTGCCAGGCTGCGCGGCACGGGCACGAATTTCGAGAGCGTGCGGGAGTACGTGCCGGGCGACGAATACCGCTGGATCAACTGGAAGGCCACGGCCCGGCGCGGCCGGCCGCAGACCAACGAGTACCAGCTCGAGCAGGTGCAGAACGTCTTTCTGCTCTTTGACACCGGCAGGATGATGGTCACCCGGGCGCGCGGCATGGCCAGGCTGGACCACGCCATCAACGCCGGCCTCATGCTGGCCTACGTGGCGGCTGGCAAGGGCGACCGCGTGGGGGCCATGGCATTCGGCGAGGAGATCCTGGGCTACCTGGCGCCCGGCAAGGGCCGCGGCCAGGTGGCGCGCCTCACGGAGTTCCTCTACCCCCTGCAGGCGGAGATGGTCGAGTCCGACTACGCCAGGGCCTTCGCCCATTTTGCGGCCAAGAACCACAAGCGGGGCCTGGTCTGCGTCTTTACCGACCTCATCGACGAGGAGGTCTCAGGCCTGCTCCTGGCCCACATGGCCGCCCTGGCGCCGCGCCACATCCCCCTCTGCGTGGCGCTGCGCGACCCATTGCTGGACGAGGCGGCGCGGGAGGAGATCGCCGAGGCCCGCACCATCTACACCAAGGCCGTGGCCGAGCAGGTCCTGGCCGACCGGGCACGGGCCAGGCGTTTTCTCGAGCGCCGCGGCGTGCTGGTCGTGGACGTGCCGCCCGAGGAGATGAGCGTGGCGGTGGTCAACAGGTATTTGGAGTTGAAGGAGCGGGGGAGGATCTAGGGCCGGGGGGACGGGGTGAAGGGGTGACTAGGTGAAGGGGTGAGAGAACCGAGCCGGCGGCGGCCTATAGACCGCCGCTATTCTCACCAAGGACCTTGAACGGCCCTAGGATCGGATGGCCGGCCCACCCAGGGATGGGTTTAGTGAGATTAGCCCCGAGTTTACTCCGGGGTGGAGGGCATTGGAGTTTTCGAGACGCTCCTGCCGGAAGGGGTGATAAGAGTTCACCCCGGCATGACCGAAAGCGCTCTCCCCAACATCCGCCCCGCGTTCCCCGCCAGGATCGCCTCCTCATCCGCCGCCGCCAATCCCAGCCCACGGATCTGCGCCACGGCCTCCCCCTGGTCCCCCCACGGCGAGTCGCTACCAAAGAGGATGCGGTCCGTCCCGTGAGCCAGGATGATCTCCCGCATGTCCTCGGCGCCGAGCTTGTGAAAGCAGTATGAGGTGTCGAGGTAAAGCGGCCGGCCGACGAGATGCTCCCGGGCTTCTTTCCAAAGGAGGTACCCGCCCAGGTGCGCGGCGATGAAGCGGCCGCCGGGGAAGGCGTCGATGGCGCGGCGCAGCCTGGCGGGCGTGCAGTGGCACGGCTCGGGGAGCCCCAGGTCCACGCCGGCGTGGAAGAGGATGGCAAGCCCCGCCTCGCACAGGGCCTCGTAGAGCGGGAAGACGGCCGGGTCGTCGACGAAGAAATCCTGGTAGTCCGGGTGGAACTTGACGCCGAGGAGGCCCAGGTCTTTGAGGCGCGCGATCTCGCCGCGCCAATCCGGGGTGGCGGGGTGGATGCTGCCAAAGGCCAGGATCCTCGCCGAGCGGATGGACACGGCCCAGCCGTTGACGCTCCTCTCCTGGCCCGGCCGGGTGGCGATGGGCTGGACGACCGCGATGTCGATCCCGGCCCTGTCCATGGACGCCGCCAGGGCGCCCAGGGTGCCGTCGAGCGCGGTCCCGATCCCCGCCCTTGCCGCCATGGCGGGCACCGCCCGCCGGGCGAGGTCGTCCGGGAAACAATGGACGTGGAAATCGAGGATCAAAGCTAGTACTCCTTTAGATCTGGCATTGGCGGGTACAATTCCACGCCGGATTGAGGATATCCTGCGTTGAATGATCCTGGTCGTTCCCCCTATCCCCGTGCGATCCGCTAAATTGTCCTGACGGAGGAGGGGTGCAATATATTGCGCCACTACACAGGACCGATAGGTCGAAAACCTTTTCACCATTGGATCCTTGATCGGCTTTTAAGTCAACCGGTCTAGGCTTCATCGACCAACCCTTGCTCCCCCCGGGAGATAGAGGGCCTCTTCTTCGACCATCCCCAAGATCGGCGTGAACGTTTAGCCTCTCCGCCTCCCGATCCCCCGCCCGCTGCGCATACTACCTTTGCGAATCGAGATCAAAAAGGAAGCGAAACGCCTTGGACACCCCGCTGCAAACCAGGAACCGCCTCGCGGGCGAGACCAGCCCCTACCTCCTCCAACACGCGGGAAATCCCGTGGACTGGTACCCCTGGGGCGAGGAGGCCTTAGCCAGGGCGCGCGGGGAGGACAAGCCCGTCTTTCTCAGCATCGGCTACTCCGCCTGCCACTGGTGCCACGTCATGGCCCATGAATCGTTCGAGGACGCGGAGACGGCGCGCCTCTTGAACGAGTACTTCGTCCCAGTCAAGGTGGACCGGGAGGAGCGGCCGGACCTCGACCAGGTCTACCAGGCCGCCGTCCAGGCCATGATAGGCCAGGGGGGCTGGCCGCTCTCGGTCTTCCTGACACCCGGGGGCGAGCCCTTTTACGGCGGCACGTACTTCCCGCCCGAGCCCGCCTATGGCAGGCCGGGTTTCAAGCAGGTGCTGGAGGCGGCCGCCCGCGCCTGGCGCGAAAGGCCGGCCGACCTTCGCGAGGCGGCGCGGCGCCTGGCCGGCATGCTGGCCGGGGAGGAAACGCCGGCCGCGGGGGGAGTGGAGGCCGCGCCCGGCCCGGAAGTGGCGGAGGATGCCGTGCGGGCTCTGGCCGCCGCCATCGACCGGCGCCACGGCGGTTTCGGCCGGGCGCCAAAGTTCCCGGGCGTCCCCGCGCTCATGCTCATGATGAGCCATGGAAGGTTGCGGGGCGAGGCAGAACCGGTGGAGCTGGCCCTTTTTACCCTGCGCCGCATGGCGCGGGGCGGCATCCACGATCAGCTCGGCGGGGGATTCCACCGCTATGCCACGGACGACCGGTGGCATGTGCCCCATTTCGAAAAGATGCTCTACGACCAGGCCCTGCTCCTCGGGGCCTACACCGACGCCTGGCGGATCGCGGGCGAGGAGGAGTCCGCCGCCGTCGCCCGGGGCATCATGGCCTACCTCAAACGCGAGCTGACCGCGCCCGAAGGGGCCTTTTACGCCTCCCAGGAAGCGGACAGCGAGGGCGAGGAAGGGAAGTATTACGCCTGGCCGCGGCGCGAGGCGCGGGAGGCGCTGGGGGAGGATCGCCTCTTTGCCGTGGCCGAGCTGGTTTACGGGCTCGGGGAACGGGGCGGCTTCGAGGGGGGCAGCGTCCTCCGCCAGGCCCTGAGCGTGAGGGACGCCGCGGCCGTGCTGGGCCGGCCCGAGCCCGAGGTCCGGGCGGACCTCGAACGGGCGCGCGCCCTGCTCCTCGCGGCCAGGGAGGAGAGGGTCAAGCCCGCGCGCGACGAGAAGATCATCGCCGCCTGGAACGGGCTCGCGATCTCGGGTCTGGCCCGGGCGGGCCGGGCCCTGGACGACCAAGCCGCCCTGGACGCGGCGGCGCGGGCCGCCCGTTTTGTCCTGGGCGCCATGCGGGCGGATGGGCCGCACCTTTTCCGGATCCACGCCGGCGGCCGGGCCGCGATCCCGGCTATGCTGGACGACTACGCTTTTTTAACCGCCGGCCTCCTCGATCTCTACGAGAGCGATTTTGACCCGGCCTGGCTCAAGGAGGCGCTGGCCCTGCAGAGGGTCGTTTCGGAGGAGTTCCGGCGCGGGGACGGGCGCTACGTCCTGAATGCCGCGGGTGGGGAAATCTTTGCCCCGGCCCTGTCCGCCCGCGATCATGCCATTCCCGCCGGGGCCGCGATCCACTGCCAGAACCTCGTCCGCCTTCACGCGCTGACGGGGGACGCCGGCCTCGACGCCGAGGCGGAGGATATCCTCGCGGCCCATGCCCGGGGGATGGCCGAGGACCCCTTCGGCTATGCCACCCTCATCGCGGCCCTGGAGATGCGCGCCGTCCCCGTCACGGCGGCGGTGGCGGGCTGGGACGCGGGCGATGGCGAGGCGCTGCGCCGCCTGCGCCGGGCGTTCGTCCCCCACCTCGTCACGGCAGGGTCGCGGGCCGGGGAGGACACGGCAGGCCATCCGGCCGCCGCGATGCTGGCGGGCAAGGAGATGCAGGGAGGCGTGCCGGCCTTTTACATCTGCAAAGACCGGGCCTGCCTGCCGCCCCAGACGGAGTGGGAGGCCTTGGCGAAGATACTCGGCGTGGAGGATGATGACTGACCGGCTGCGATCTGGAAAAGCTTTGGGATCCTCCGTGAACCGACCTAACCCGGCATCCGTTACCATATGACCAGGGGATGCTCGCACGCGGCATAGCCGGGCGCGAACGGGCGGAGACTAGATGCGTCACGCGGCAGATGAAAGGAGGCAGGCAAAATGGTGGATGTCAACCAGGTTCGCCAGGTCCTGACGCAGATCAACCAGCTCTGCAACCAGATGTCCCAGTCGGAGCAGCAGAACGCCCAGATCCTGCAGCAAATCAGCCAGAAGGAAGCCCAGGCCCAGCAACAGCTGAACCAGTTGCAGCAGGTTACGAGCCAAATCCTCCAGCAGCTATAAAAACAACATGTGGGTCATACCGGTCTTTCGCAGGGGCGAGGCGAGGCATGCCTCGCCTCTGGGAATGAACCGGGGGATGCATATGCAACCATCACCAATGGGCCATACCCATCCCGCATGCGGTTCGGGAAAAGGATCAACCGTCGCCCCTGGCCGGATCGGCCGCCCCGGCCAGGCCGGCGACGACCTGCGCCAGACCGAAGAGGGCAAGGCCGATCGCCGCGGCACGCAAAGCTGCCTTTAATACCATCATGATGGCGAGGGCATTCATCAACGTCCGCGGTGGCGATAGGGAAACCGCGGGAACTGTAGACATCCATATCCAGTCCGGGTGGGTGAAGAAGAACACGAGGTTCCAAAGGCCGATGACCAGACCTATGACCCCACCCCAAACGAGTTGCGGGGTGGCGGCGCTGTCGCCGGCTTTTGGCAATAATCGCTTGACCAGGAGAAGAATGACGCCGAGCGCGCCATAGAGGACCGCTTTCATGACATCGGTCCAGAGGGAGGCTCCCGCGGACAGGATTAGATACCCGACCGGCTCGGGGCCCGGCACCCTCCGCGAGCTCTGCAGGATTTGCGCCCATCCCTCGACGAGGCCTGAGAGGATGCCTACAACGAGATAAGCGAGGCCGCATAAGACGAGCCATTTTTCCAGGCGCAGCCGGAAGATCAGGGGGGTCCGCCCGGCCATGGTCACCACCCCTACTTCGCCAGCTTTTTTAGCAAGCCGATGATCTCACCCACCCCGTAATAAAGCAGGCCCCACATGATCGCGGACAGGATGCCCGCGGCCCAGGTGTAGATCATCGTCCCGGGAGGTTGACCTTGCATGGTCCGCAGAAGGCCCGCGCCGTTTTTGCCGGCGATGACCGCCAGCGACTCCACGATGACGTAGACCACGGACCCGAGCTTCAGCCATCTCTCGACCGGCAGAGCCAGCAGGGTCTGCCGCCATCCCGCGCGCGGCCCGGCGGTGGGAAGCACCTCGACCAGGTCTGTGTCGCAGGAGGAGCAGCGCGTGCAGCCCTCCGCGTATTCCGCGCGGCAGCGGGGACAATACATGACGACACCCCCTCGGTATGACTACTTCAAAGCTCTCAACCGCTTCGCGATGATCCCCCTGATCTTTTCGTACGAGGGCGGCGGGCCGGTGCGCACGGGGCGCCCGTCCACGTAGAGCCCGTCCGCGATCCCCCACTCCGCAAAGACCGCCGGGTCCGAGGTGCGGTAGGCCTGGAACCTCACCCTCTCCCCCAGTTCCGCCGCGGCCCTGCGCGCCCGCTCGAAGACCATGTTCTGCGCCGGGCACCAGCCGTTGATGAAGGCCGAGACGGTGACCACCCCGGGCTCGGCGGCAGGCTTCTTTCTCCGTTTTACCCACTTCGGCTGCGCGGCTCCTTGGACAAAGGGCTTCCAGAGCAGTACGGCCATGCCGTCCCTGTCCGCCACGGCGTATCCGTGCCGCCTGAACCAGGAGGCCCGCATGAAAACGGGCAGCGCCAACCCCCAGGCGGCCATGCCCTCGGCGCCGAGCGCTCTGGCGTCCTCCTCCGCGGCATGCAGGAGCGCCCCGCCCATGCCCCTGCCCCGGAAATCGCCCCTACCCTGCTTGTGGCCGTGCACCCAGATGCAGGGGATGAAATAGAGACCCCTGCCTGACACGTGCGTTTGCTCGATGGGGAGGTACTGGATCATGCCGCCGATCTCGCCTTTGTCGTCGCGTGCCAGCTTGACCCTGAGCCCCCGCCCCTTGTGCTCGTTGTACCAGGCCTCCTTGTGGCCGCCCGCCTCCCTGATCTCTTCGGACCAATCCTCCAGGCAGACAAAGTAAAGGGATTCGTGCCCGGGAGCGAGATCGATGATCTCCACGGTTGGATCCTCCCTTCAGGTAAAAGGGATGTCGCTTGCAGGACGTCTTCCAGGGCGGGCGTAATGTATTGGGCCCCTACACGGGACCGGCTAAACGTGATTACCCCAGCAGCTTCTCCACGGCCGCGATCGCCTCTTCGTCGCGGTCCGGGAGCTTAAAGCCCGCATGCAACGACCAGGACTCGGTGTGCGAGACGGTCTCGCCCGGCTCGACGAGGTAGAGCGGGGAGAGCGTCTCCAGCTCGAGGAAGCGCTCGCAGGCGTAGACCTCCACCGAGCAGCCCCCGTCGGGGTAGACCGCCTCGTCGTCGTAAGCGAACTCCTTGAGAAAGAGGTTGCCGTGGTTGGCATAGGCGCCCCAGCCCGCCGCCACGGACATGCCGTACTTGACCGGTCCCATGCTCTCGTCCTGGCGCAGGCGCACGAGGCCCCTGCCCCAGGTGATGCGGGGATCGGACATCTCGGTATAAGGCCAGAGCGTCAGGGTACGGTTGGGGAGGAGCCCCTCCTCGTCGCGGTGCGTGGTCTGCGGCACCAGGCTGACGCCGCCCGGGGCCATGACCGAGAGGCACCAGACCGACAGCTCCACGGGCCAGAGTCCCTCGTTCTTGAGGTAATGCTCCACGATGACCGCGGGTTTTTCCGGGTCCATGGTGAGGACGATGCTTTTTTTGATGCCGCTGCCCGCTTCCACCCGCTGCTCGGCCCTGAGACCCGCGGCCGTCATCTCCACCGCCACCGGGTCGTTGTCAGGCTGGTAGGTGCGGGCCCTGGTCTCCGGGCTGTGCCAGAGCCTGTGCCCTCCGTAGTTGACCCACTCCGAGCCCCCGGTCCTCCCCAGGTACTCCGGGAACTCGCAGAACTCGTTCGGCCCGCCCGCAAAGCCGAGGCGGATCACCCGCGGCCCCACGTCGGCGGTGACGATCAGCTCCAGGCGGCCGTTCGCCACCCGGTAGCAGTTCTGCCACCCCCCGTATGCCACCTTTTCCACCTTTACGGACATCTCTTTCCCTCCATCAGGATGCTTTTGAGATCCACCGAGGGATTCGCCACCGGCCCCGGCCTGTCCTGCAGGGACACACGGCCCGGTGTCGAAATGCTGCCCCGATGCGAAGGGGGATGAAGACCATGCCCGACAGCCCAACCGGGGAAGCCGTCAGCCGCCCGGGCCGCGTGCTCTCTGTCAGCCAGCTCGGCCGCGGCTGCCTCCTCATTTCCTGTGCCAACGGCTTCATCGCCCTGCGCGCCCTGTCGCCCGAGATCGTGCGCGTCACCCTGGATCCGGAAAAGCCGCCCGGTGGTGACTCCACCCACGGGATCGCGCCGGGGGCCTGGATGCCGGCGCTTTTGGCCGTGGAAGAGACCCGGGAGGAGATCATGGCCGCCACGAGCGCGCTGGTGGTGAGGGTGGACAGGGCCACCGCCGCGCTGGCCTTTACCGATGCCTGCGGCGCGGTCATCAGCGCCGACGATCCCGAGGGCGGCATGGCCTGGCGCGGGGGAGAGGTTAGCTGCAAAAAAAAGCTCCGGGCGGACGAGCACCTGTATGGCCTGGGCGAACGCACGGGTTTCCTTGACAAGCGGGGCAAGCGCCACACCTGCTGGAACACGGACGAGAACGTCCACACCCCCATGGTGGACGCCCTCTACCAGTCGCAGCCCTTCGTCATCGGCCTGCACGGCGGCGTTGCCTACGGCCTCTATTTCGACAACACCTGGCGGTGCGTCTTCGACCTGGGGCGGACCGCGGCTGACGACCTCGTCTACACCGCGGACGGCGGCCGGTTGGATTACTATTTCATCCTCGGTCCCGGCCTGCCCGAGGTGGTCTCGCGCTACACGCTCCTCACCGGCCGCATGGAGCTGCCACCGCTCTGGGCCCTGGGTTACCACCAGTGCCGGTGGAGCTATTACCCGCAGGAGCGGGTCCTGGCGCTGGGCCGCGAGTTCCGGGCGCGGGGCATCCCTTGCGACGCGATCTGGCTCGATATCGACTACATGGATTCCTACCGGGTCTTCAGTGTGGACAGGGAGCGTTTTCCGGATTTCCAGGCCATGGCCCGGGAGTTGTCGGCCATGGGGATCAGGGTCGTGGCCATCGTCGATCCCGGCGTGGTCAGGGACGAAAAAGACGGGGTCTATGCCGAAGGCGCGGAGGGAGGGCATTTCGTCAGGCGCCCGGACGGCACGGTATACCGGGGCAAGGTCTGGCCCGGGGAGACGGTCTGGCCGGACTTTTCCCGCTCCGCCACGCGGGCCTGGTGGGCGGATAAGCAGAGGGCCCTCCTCGACCTGGGCGTGGCCGGGATCTGGAACGACATGAACGAGCCGTCCGACCTGGGGAAATACCGCAAGCCCGAGTATTGGGAAGGCCCCACGCTCGATCCGGACGCGATCTTTGAGAATGACGGCCGGCCGGCATCCCACGCGGAGCTGCACAACATATACGGCCTGCTCATGGCCGAGGCCACGCGCGCGGGCCTCCTGGCCGCGCGGCCGGACGAACGCCCGTTCATCCTCACGCGCGCCGGGTTCGCGGGCATCCAGCGCTACGCCGCGGTCTGGACCGGGGACAACCACTCCTGGTGGGAGCATCTGGAGATGGCCCTGCCCATGCTGGCCAATGCCGGGCTCTCGGGCCTCGCCTTCATCGGCACGGATATTGGGGGCTTCTCCGGGGATTGCGACGGCGAGCTGCTGGTGCGCTGGATGCAGTTCGGCGCCCTTTCGCCCTTCTGCCGCAACCACAACTGCGGCGCCGCGGATCAAGAGCCCTGGGCCTTCGGCCCGCGCTGCGAGGAAATCTGCCGCCGGTACATCGGGCTCCGTTACCGGCTGCTGCCCTATCTCTACGGGGTTTTCCGCGCCTGCGCCGAGACGGGGCTCCCCGTCCTGCGGCCCCTCGTCCTTGCCTACCAGGAGGACGAGGCCGTCCACGCCCTGCACGACCAGTTCCTCGTGGGACCCGACCTGATGGCCGCCCCGGTCTGCCGGCCGGGCGCCCGGCACCGCATGGTCTACCTGCCCGCCGGAACCTGGTTCGATTTTTGGACCGGGGAGAAAAAAAGTGGGCCCCTCCACTTTGCAGCCGAGGCGCCGCTCGAGATCCTCCCGCTCTACGTCCGGGCCGGCGCCGTCATCCCGTTTGCCGCGGAGGCCGCGCACGCGGAGGAGATCCTGGCGCAAAAGGAATTGGAGCTTCTCATCTATCCCGGCGCGGACGGCGTCTGTGATCTCTACGAGGACGACGGCAAGAGCTTTGCATATCACCGCGGGGTGTACCGCCTGCGCAAAGTGGACATGACCTGGCGCCCCGATCTGATCCGGGTCGCGATCGCGGAGGCGGCCGGCACTTACGCCACGGCCCGCGAGCGCCTGGCCCTCGTCTTCAAGTCCCAGGCTACGCCCCCGGCCGCGGTGCTCCTGAACGGGATCGAGCTGCACAAGGAGAAGGCCGGCGCCTTTTGGCGCTACGACCCGGTGGCGGGCGAGCTTTTGGTGTCCGTGCCCGACGACGGCGCCGCCGCGGTGGTGGAGGTGGGTTTTACGCCGCCTTCTTCTCCCCGGCAGCCCCAATCTCCACGCGGTCCAGCACCTTGCGCCCCGGGCCGCAGGCCGTGATCTCCACGGCGTCCCCGTCCGGGTCCAGGATGTCCTCGAGCGGCGCCCCCGCGCTGCCCGTGCAGATCTGGTGCAGGAACCGGGCCCCTCTGGCTCCGAGGCTATTCAGCCGCTGTCTTGCTGATCCACGAGCGACGAGCGGCCAGCGACGAGCTGCGAAATCTACCTCCCCACCTGCTTCCGCAGATCGGCCAGGATCTGCTGCTGGCGCCTGATGGCGTCCTGCTGCGCCCGGATGCTCTGTTCGAGCTCCTCGAGCAGGCGGACGAGCTGATCCCGGGTCAGGCCCTCCGTGACAGCCGCCTGGCCGGGGCCAGGACCGGCCGGCGTTGCCGGCGGCGCCGCCCCGGTAAGCTGCGCCAGGGCCTCCTGCAGGTTGCTGCCGTAGGCGATACTATTCTTGTAGACGAGGACCACGAGTTTCAGCTCGGGCTGCTGGCCCTGCTCGGAGACGATGTAGACCGGCTCCACGTAGAGAAAGTCCCCGGCAAAGGGCAGGACCAGGAGATTGCCGCGGATGACCGAGGACTGCTGCTGGCCCCAGAGCGTCATGAGCTTTGAGATCTCGGGGTTCTGGGCGATCCTGCCCTCCACCTGGATGGGGCCGTAGATGATGCGGTCCTTGGGCAGGAGATAGACCAGGACCTGTCCGTAGTTCTCCCCGTCACAACGTGCCGCCATCCAGGCGATCATGTTCTTGCGCCTGGGCGCGCTGGGCTTAAGGGGTTCCATGAGCACGAACTCGGCGTCCGCCTCGCCCGGCAGGCGCAGCATGAGGTAGTAGGGAGCGAGTTCCTCCTCCTGGCCCATGTAGGTCTCGGTGGGCACGGCCCAGGCGTCCTCTTTTTGAAAGAACGTCTTGGTGTCCCGCATGTGGTAGAGGAGGAGCATGTCGCGCTGGATGGTGAAGAGCCGCTCGGGGTAGCGCAGGTGGTCCCGGATGCTCTGCGGCATCCTGTCCCCGGGTGTGAAGAGCCTGGGGAAGACGCGCTGCCAGACCCGGATGATCGGATCTTCCCGATCGACCACGTAAAAGGTGGCCGTGCCGTCGTAGGCGTCGACCACGGCCTTGACCGAGTTCCTGACATAATTGATCCCGGTCCCCGCGTGGCGGGCCGCGTAGGGGTAGTTGGCGCTGTAGGTGTAGGCGTCGATGAGCCAATAAAGCCGTCCGTCCGCCATCACGAGGTATGGATCGGGATCGTAGTCGAGAAAGGGGGCGAGCTTGCGGACGCGGTCGGCCACGCGGCGGTAGAGCTGCACCTTGCTCTCGGGCGTGATGTATTCGGAGAGGACGAATTTGAAATCCCCAAAACGCAGGGCAAAGAGCAGACGTACCCAGAACGAGTCAAGCGGCACGCCGTCCTTGCCGGTGTAATCCGTGGTGATGTTCTGTTCCGACTCTGTGGGGTAGTCGAACTCGTGCAGGGCGTTGGGGGCGATGGTGTACTCGTTCTGGATCTCGCCGAAATAAACCTGCGGGCGGGTGACGGGGGGGAGGCCGGTGCCCGGGGCCACGCGGGGCGGGATGTCGCTGACCAGAAAGACCGGCTGCCCCTCGGGATTGACCTCGCTGACCCCGTTCAGGACCAGCCCGTAGCCGTGCGTGTAGGCGAGATGGAGATTCTCCCAGTTCTGCGCGTTCGCCTGCAGCTGGGACGTGTCCAGTTCCCTGGCGGCGAGCATGACCTCGCGCTTTTGGCCGCCGATGACGTAGCGGTCGATGTCCATGTCGTTAAAGGTGTAATACTGGCGCAGGGCCTGCAGTTGCTCGTAGGAGAGCTGCAGGGTCCGGAAATCCCAGAGCCGCATGTTGGTGATGGTGGGACTGTCCTGGCTGAGCGCTTCGGCGGTGCGGCCGAGCGGATAATCCCTGGTCACAAAACGGTCGAGCCCGAACGCCTTGCGCGTCATCTCGATGTGCCGGGCGAGGTACGGCTTTTCCCTGATGTACCTGTTCGGCCCCACGACCAGGGCGTTGACCACGCCCGGGGCGATGCTCCCCAGCACAAAGGAGGAGGCCAAAAGCAGCGCGACGCCGCCCAGGAGCAGTCTGGCGCCGCGGCGGAACAGCCCCACGCCAAGGACAGCCACGCACCCCGCGGCGATCCAGGAGAGGGCGGTATAGACCGGCAGGCGGACGTGGGCCGCCGTAAAGTCCACGCCGGTCACGAGCCCCGTCTCGGCGAGGAGCAGGCCCTGCCGCGCCAGGGCGTAGTCCCAGATCTTGGCGGCAAGGAGGAGGGCCGCCAGGATGGTGAGATGGATCTTGGCCTGCGACCGGAGGATGAAAGTCCTGCCCTGGCGCCAGAAGGCCCGGGAAGCCCAGTAAACGAAGCCCGTGCCCAGGAGGGCCATCCAGAGCAGGGTTTGCAGCAGACGGTTGAGGCTCCGCCAGATCGGGAACTGGAAGAGATAGTAACTCACGTCGCGATGCAGGATCGGGTCGGCGACGCCCATGCGGACGGGATGCAGGAACTGCTGCACCGCAGCCCAGCCCGGGTTGAGCGCCGAACCGATCAGCAGGGCGAGGAGAGCGCTGACGGCGAGATTGGCCCAGCCCCAGGGGATCCTGTCAAGTTGCAACTGGCTCCAGACGCCGCCTTGCTCCTCCGCGGGGTGCGGGCCTCTCAGTGCCCGCAGCGCCAGGCTGAAATTGAGGAAGAAGAAGGTAAAGGTTACGGCCCACGCCAGGAGCCGCAGGATCCAGCCGGTGGCGAAGGCCGTCCAGAAGACCGCGGTCAAACCCATGCTCCGGAACCAGAGCCAGTCCGTGAAGAAACTCGTCCCGGCCATCAGGAGCACGAGGACCAGCACCGCCAGTCCGACCGCGAGCCAGATTACCTTGCGCATCCGCGCCCGCCTCCCGTCCGGGCGCCCGCCTCGGACGCGGGCACCCGTTGTATCCGCTTTTCACACCGTTTTTGGAAGAGATGACGGATGGATGTTTTGGATTCGCCTCTTGACCGAACACTAGTTCGCATGATATGATAGCGGTAGAAAGCATGCGAGGAGGATCGGTCATGCACGAACGGGAGAGACTGGACAGGCTCTATACCGCTTTTGCCGAGGCATTGCCCGCGGACAGGGCGAGGATCCTGGCCGGCGTCGCCGGCGTTCTGTTGCGGCCGGCTGCCGGCGGCGGCGCCATACCGGCACCGCGGCTCACCTGTTGACCCGCCAGGGTCCGATCAGCCCGGGCGGCACGGGATGCACGCTCAAAACCTCCTTGACGGGGCGGCCGCCTGCGGCGGAGAGGATCTTGACCCGCGCCGCGGCACCGTCCGGCAGGTCCGCGTATCGCGCGGTCAGGCCGGCCGCGGCGCGCAGGTCCTCCTCGCCGGGCGCCCCGAGGACCAGGGTCAGAGGACCAGGCACGCCCGCCGCGTGCAGGAGCCGGCGGTCCAGGGGCCTCCGGCGGAAATGCCGGGCGAGCGCCGCGTTTTCCTCTTGGTTGCGGCCCACGATGACGGATGCCCGCGCGCTTGGGCGAAAGTGCCTTCCCAGGGCGGCCAGGGGGATATCCTCCAGGGGCACGCGCCCCAAGAGATCGAGCAGGTTGCGGTAGCGGTCCGCGTACTCGCGGTACGTCAGGAGGCAGCCGCCGGCCGGCGCGGGATAGCTGAGCCCCCTGGCGCGCGCCATGGCCTCCTGCACCGTGCGCCCCCGTCCGGCCAGGTCCAGCAGGCGTTCGCGATCCACCCAGCCGCGCTGCTCGGGAATGGTCGGCGGCAGGAGGCGGGCGGAAAGAGGGCGCAGGACTAGACCTTTCAGTCCGGCCTCGCGGTCGGTGATGAAAAGCGCTTCCCGCCTCTGCGACATGGGCCTCTGCCCCACGACCTCGCCCGTGGCCAAGAAGGACGCGCCGACGGCCGGCATCAGCCCGGCCGCTTTTTTTAACTGGTAGATCCGGCAGTCCTGGCAGGGATTGAAGTTCTTGCCATGCCCAAACTTGGGGTGGGCCACGATCTCCGCCAGTTCCTCGCCGGGGGTCAGGATGTGCGGGGTCACGCCAAGTTGCGCCGCGGCGGCCCGGATCTCATCCAACCCTCCGCCCTTGGCGCTCTTGATGAAAGGCAGCGCCAGGTGGACCGCCTCGACCTCCACCCCCTGCTCCTGCAGGAGGACGATGGCCAGGAGGCTGTCCAGCCCGCCAGAGAAAAGCACGAGCGCCTTGGGCCTCTCCGCTTGCATGCCGGGTCTTCCTTCCCATCCCCCGGAGGGGGCGACTGTCGTGTTTCCAAGAAACTTCCTCGAACATCCCTGCACGGCCCAGAGAGGACCGTTCGGGCGGTGTCTCGGGTTTACCCCCTATCCCCCGGAGGGGCAACCGTCGTGTGTTTCCAAGAGACTTGCTCGAACATCCCTTGCTCCCTCCGGGAGATAGAGGGTTTCTTCTTCGCGAGACCCAAGTCATTCTCCCGGATACTTTACTCACGGTGACGCCGGGCTATTGGCACGGGCAAAATCCGCCATCTCCACCACCCGGCCGGTCAGGCGTGACTCCTCGGCGGCAAAGGCCATGAGGTGGCTCTGCACCGAGACGGCCGCCGAGGTCAGCGCGGCCTCGGGCCGGCCCTCCCGCAGGGCCTCGGCAAAGGCGCGCATCAGGCCTCCGTCCCCGCCCGCATGCCCGCCTGCGGCGCCGGCCAAGGGAACGGTCTCCTCCCCGCCGCCGAAAACGCGCAGGACGATCTCGCCCTTTTCCATGTGGCCCGCGATCTCGCCGGCCGTGCCCATGATCTTGATCGTGCGCGAGATCTCCCGCGTCAATCCGCACATCGTGAACGCCGCCGTCGCGCCGTTCGTGAATTCGAGCACCGCGACCTGGTGGTCCACCACGTCGTTGTCGCAGGCAAAGACGCAGCGCCCGTAAGGCCCCTCACGCAGGGCCGCGGTCCTGGCCGCAAGCGAGGTGTCCAGGCTGATGACCGAGACGGGCCAGCCCGTGTTTTCTCCGAGGTAAATGCGGCGCGCGGAGAAGGGGCAGTCCGGCTCGGCCCGGCAGCCGTCCAAGCAGCGCGCGGCCGCGCCGGGAGGCGCGTTCTCACGCTTGAAAAAAGAGAGGGAGCCGAATGAGGCCAGGCGCGCGCAGTCGGCGCCCGCCAGCCAGAGGAGGATGTCCATGTCGTGGCAGCTCTTTGCCAGGATCATGGGATTCGACTCATCGCGCCGGCGCCAGTTGCCCCGGACGTAGCTGTGGGCCATGTGCCAGTAGCCCACGTTCTCGTTGTGCTGGATGGAAACGACCCGCCCGATGCGCCCCTCGTCGAGGAGCTTTTTGATGGCGGCAAAAAACGGGGTGTAGCGCAGTACGTGGCAGATCATGAGCAGGCGCCCTGCACGGGCCGCCGCCCCGGCCATGGCGACACACTCCGCCGCGGTCGGCGCCATAGGTTTTTCCAAGAGCACGCCGTAGCCCTGGGCGAGGGCGGCCATGACGGGATCGTAATGCATCCTGTCCTGGGTGGCGACGATCAAGCCCTCGGCCAGCCGGGGCCGGGAGAGGAGATCCTCCCAGGAGGCAAAGGTCATTTCGGGTGGTATGCCGTGCCGGGCCGCGAACGAATCCCGCCGGTCGCGGCGCGGCTCGGCCACGGCCGTAAAGCGGAACTCCCCGGGGTGGCCGAGGACGTACTCCCCGTACGCGTCGGCGCCGCGGTTGCCCGCTCCCAGCAGGGCCAGGGTCACCGGGCCTCTTTCCGCGCCCATGGTCATCAACTCCTATCCCAGATGTTTCTTTCCAGAGCATAACACAGCTCCCCGCCCCGGGCAAGGAGGCGCGAGGGGAGGCTTCGTTCCGCCCCGACCCGGCCGGGATAAAGACGGGGAAAATGGAATATGGTGTATCGTTCCACATTCAACAACGACGAGGATTTACTCGGTTTTCATCTAGAACGGTACGAATTTGATCGCTGGCAGGCAGGATTATTGCCGGGGCCGGAGAACAAGATAGATGCTTTGATTGCGCCGCTACACCAGGATCCTGCATGTCCGCGTCATCAGGTGGAACGTTTTGGGACCGGGAAGGCTGCCGATCCCACCGGCATGGAATCCCTGCACCCGATGCATCGAGGAAAGAGGTATGAGCGTGGGCCGCATCACCATCCGCGAGATCGCCAAATCCGCCAATGTCTCGCCTTCCACGGTCTCCAACGTGATCAACAACAACGAGAGACACGTCAGCCCCAAAACAGCCGAGCGCGTCCGCAGGCTCATCGAGGAGTCCGGCTTTACCCCGGATACCGTCGGGCGGAGCCTGCGGCGGCGCAGCACGGATTCGATCGGCGTGATCATCCTCAACGTTTCCGCCGGCCAGATCGCGGAACCCTGGATCGCGGTGCTCCTGTCGGGCATCTCCTCGGTGATGAGCGCCTGCGGCAAGACCATCGTGGTGGACCTCTGGCAGACTGGAGCCGACGATCGCCAGCGATATCAGCGCATCTTTCATGGGAATCTCTTTGACGGGGCCATCCTGATTGGACCCAAGCGGAATGAGTGGATCCTTTCCGAGTTGGTCAGGGAGGGTTATCCCTTCGTGGCCATGGAATGGTCCGCGCCCGGTTATAGTGTGAACAGCGTCTGCGCCAACGACTTCAACGGAGCATATATGGCCGTTACCCACCTCATCGAACGGGGGCACCGGCGCATAGGCATGATCAACGGCGACACCGGTTTCTTCTCAGCCGTGGAAAGACTCAACGGCTACAACCGGGCCCTGGCCGATCACGGCTTGGCCGCCCCCCCTGAACTGGCGGTCGTCGGCGAGTTTTCGGAGAGCGACGGATTCAAGCACGCCGTGGCCTTGATGGCCAAGAGCGATCCCCCGACCGCCATCTTTGCCGGGGATGACCTGCTGGCGATCGGCGCGATCAACGGCCTGCGCCACGCGGGCCTGGAAATACCGCGCGATGTCTCGGTGGTCGGTTTCGACGATATTCCCATGGCCAGGTACCTGACGCCGCCCCTGACCACCGTCAGGCTGCCCATGTGGGACATGGGCGTGGCCGCGGCCGAGCAGTTGCAGCGGATCCTCGCGCCGGGCAAGCGCCAGGCCCGGCAGATCATCTTCGACGTGGAGTTGCTCGTGCGGGGTTCCACGGCTCAGGCGCCGGCCGGAAAGGCTTGACGATCCGCGCGTGCTGACGGCCATCCTGGCTGCCGCCGCGACGGGCGTGGCGGCCGGACCCAGTGCCGCGATGGCCGCGAACCGGGTAAAGGCATATATTCTCGCACTCCCGGCTGGGGGGGATGGGCGTGGGCAAGGCCTTAATGGCTGGCTTGACACCGGCCCGGCGGCGCCGGAGAGGCCTCAATCGCACCGAACTCAGGTGGATCTTGCTCTTCATTGGCCCGACGGCGGCCGGCCTCATCCTCGGCTCGCTGGGTCCTGTCGTGGCCTCGCTTTGCATTAGTTTTACAAAATGGGATGTGATCGTGCCCGCGATCTACGTCGGCGGCAGGAACTACGTCGAGCTGTTTCGCGATCCCCTCTTTACCAGGAGCATGCTCAACACCGTCTATTACACGGCGGTTTCCGTACCCGTGGGCACTTTTGCCTCGCTTCTCATCGCCCTGGCCATGAACCAAAAGGTCAAGGGCATCCTCGCCTACCGCACCGCTTTCTTCGCTCCCGTGGTCACCTCGGTGACCGCCATCGCCTTGGTCTGGTCCTGGATCTACAGCCCCGACTTCGGCCTCCTCAATTACGTCCTGGGCTGGTTCGGGGTCAGGGGGCCTGACTGGCTGTCCAGCACCGTCTGGGCCATGCCGGCGGTCATCATCACCAGCATTTGGTGGGGCCTGGGCTACGACATGGTGATCTTCCTCGCGGGGCTGCAGGGCATCCCCGACATCTACTACGAGGCGGCCAAGATAGACGGAGCCGGAGCTTTCAGGCAGTTCACCCACGTGACCCTGCCTCTCATCACGCCCAGCATCTTCTTTGTCCTCGTCATGTCCCTCATCGGCTCGCTGCAGGTCTTCGAGCAAACCTACATCATGACCAAGGGCGGCCCCGCCTACGCCACCACCACCATCTTCTACTACCTCTACCTTAACGGCTTCAAGTACTTTAAGATGGGCTACGCCTCGGCCATGTCCTACATCCTGTTCATCCTCATCTTCGTTTTGACCTGGATCTCCTTCAAGCTGCAGGATCGCTGGGTCGTCTACCAATGAGGGGGTGATCCGATGGGGATTCTACCATATGCGGCAGTGTCAAGGCGCGAACGACGCGATCGGGCGCGGCCGGCGCGGATCGTAATCACCCATCTCGCCTTGGCCGCCGGGGCTTTCGTCATGATCGTGCCGTTTCTCTGGATGGCCTCCACCTCGCTCAAATCGCCGGACGAGGTCTTCGCCTTCCCGCCGGTCTGGATTCCGCGCCGGCTCATGTGGAGGAACTTCGCCGAGATGTGGAACGCCCTGCCGTTCGGCTTGTTCTTTTTGAACAGCACGAAACTGGCCGTGCTCAACACCGCGGGCACGCTCCTTAGTTGCTCCATGGCGGCGTTCGGCTTTTCCGTGCTGCGTTTCCGGGGGCGCAACGCGCTTTTCTTGATCCTGCTGGCCACCATGATGATCCCCTATCCCGTGGTCATGATCCCCACCTTCATCCTCTTCAAGTACATGCGCATGATCGACACGCATTACCCGCTCTGGCTCTTCAGCTTCCTCGGCGGCGCCTACGGGACCTTTCTCCTGCGGCAGTTCTTTCTCACCATCCCTCACGAACTTGTGGAAAGCGCCCGCATCGACGGGGCAAACCCATGGCAGATCTACGCCCGTATCTTCCTGCCCTTGTCAGGACCCGCCCTGGCCACCCTGGGTATCTTCACCTTCATGAGCAGCTGGAACAACCTGCTCGGCCCCCTGATCTACCTGAACACCCTGGAAAAACTCACGCTCACCACGGGTCTGAGTTTCTTCCAATTCCAGTATACCGGGCGCTGGACGCTGATGATGGCCGGCGCCATGGTGAGCATCGTCCCGATCCTGGCGGTTTATGTCTTTGCCCAGCGTTACTTCATCAAGGGGATTGCCCTGACCGGCATCAAGGCATAAGCCGGACGGCTTTTTGGGGGGAGGTGGTTCGCCTCGCCGCTTTGGCCTGCGAATCCTGAACGAAAAACTTCAAAGGGGGTAGGAACGTGAAGCGGTACCTGATTCCAGGTTTGCTACTCCTGGCCCTGGCCGTCAGCGCCGTCTCGGTCCTGGGCGCCAAGGCCAACCTGAATTTCATGATGTGGGGCAGCCCGGATGAACTCAAAGTCTACAAGCAGATCGTCGCCTCCTTCGAAAAGGCAAACAAGGACGTAAAGGTCAAGGTGACGGTGGTGGACTGGGATACCTACTGGAGCAAGCTCCAGGCCCAACTGGCCGGGGGCAATCCGCCGGATGTCTTCGCCATGGATGCGCCGCTCTACCCCGACTATTACTCCCGCGGCGTCCTGCTCAATCTTTCCCCGTTCATCGACAAGGAAAAGGGATTCCTGAGCGACTTCTATCCCGTCACGCTTTTGGCGTACAAGAAACCCGACGGGTATTTCGGCCTGCCCCGCGACTTCCAGACCATCGTCCTCTATTACAATAAGGATCGCTTCAAGGCGGCCGGGCTCAAGGAACCCGACGGGACCTGGACCTGGGAGACCTTCCGGCAGGCCTTGAAGAAACTCACCGTCGACGCCAACAAGGACGGCAAGCCGGAAAAATGGGGTGCCTGGCTGGACACCAGCGACATGGAGCTCATCTGGTCCTCGCTCGTCTGGCAAAACGGCGGTGAGATCCTCAACAAGGACTATACCAAATGCCTGCTTGACCAGGCTCCGGCCGTTGAGGCGCTGCAGTTCCTGGCGGATCTGATCTGGAAGGACAGGGTCATACCGGACGCCGGCCGCGTCTCCCAGTACGGCGACTCTTTCAAATCCGGCATCTCGGCCATGACCACCACGGGGCACTGGATGGTGCCGGAATACTCGCAGATCACGTCCTTTGCGTGGGACGTGGCGCCCCTGCCCAAGGGCAAGAACCGCGCCACGTCCGTCAACTGCGCGGGGCTCGTCATCGCCAAGGCCAGCAAGATCAAGGACGCATCCTGGCGATTCGTCAAGTACGTCTGCGGACCCGTGGGCCAGACCGAACTGACCAAGCTCGGTTTCGCCTGTCCGGTCCTGAAAAAGATCGCCAATAGCGACGTCTACCTAAAGCAGGCGACTCCGATCGCGCACGAGATCTTTATCGACGCTCTCCGATACGCCCACATCAAACCCAGTTTCGAGGGTTTCGACCAGTTCAACACGACCCTCAATCAGGGCCTGGATCTGATCTGGTTGAACAAGAAGACGGCCCAGGCCGAGCTTGCGGTCCTCGTCCCCGAACTGAACAAGCTGCTCGCGGGCAAATAACCCGGTCTTTCGCCGGCGGAACCGCGGCGTTCGGCCGCGGTTCCGCTCTCTCATAACACGGGTGCCCGCGGCTCAAGGGAGGATTGGCTGATGGCAAGGATCGTTTTCATCGGCGCCGGCAGCCTCGGCTTTACCAGAGGTTTGGTGCGCGATATCCTGACCTTTCCCCTCCTGCGTGACTCCACGCTGATCCTGATGGACATCGACGCCGAACGGCTGGAGTTCGCCAGGAAGGCCGTGGAGCGCATCGTGGACATGGGAGGTTACCCGGCGAAAGTGGCGGCCACCATGGACCGGACGGAAGCCCTGCGGGGAGCGGACGCGGTCCTGTGCACGATTCTTGCGGGCGGAATCGGCGTCTGGCGCCACGACATCGAGATCCCCAAGCGCTACGGCGTGGACATCAATGTCGGCGACACCAGGGGCCCCTCGGGTATCTTCCGCGCCCTGCGCACCATCCCGGTCATGCTCGACATCTGCCGCGACATGGAGCGCCATTGCCCCGAGGCCTTCCTCCTCAACTACACCAACCCCATGGCCATGATCTGCCGGGCCATACAGAGGGAAACCTCCGTACGCGTGACCGGCCTCTGCCACAGTGTCCAGGGGACCGCCGAAATGCTGGCCGGCTGGATCGGAGCGCCCATGGAGGAGATCACCTATACCTGCGCGGGCATCAATCATCAGGCCTGGTATCTTAGGTACGAATGGCAGGGGAAAGACGCTTATCCCTTGATCCGCAAGGCCGTCATGGAAAACCAGGATATATACAGGCAGGAGATCGTGCGCAATGAAATGTTCCTGCACCTCGACTACTATGTGACCGAGTCCAGCGGGCATAACTCCGAGTATAACCCCTGGTTCCGCAAGCGGCCCGATCTGATCGAAAAATACTGCACCCGCGGCACCGGTTGGAATCCCGGCGCATACGCCCACATCCTTAAGGAATATGAAAAAACCGAGCATACCTGGCGTGACGAGGCGAAGGAATGGTTCGCCGGGGAAGCCGCGCTCCCGCTCGCGCGCGGGCGCGAATACGCGGCATACATCATCAACGCCCTGCAGGGTGGAGAACCTTATGAATTCAACGGCAACGTCCCCAATGACGGCCTCATCACTAATCTGCCGCGGGACGCCTGCGTGGAGGTGCCGGTCTTTGCCAACCGCAAGGGCTTCAACGCAGTGCATGTCGGTGCTCTGCCGCCGCAATGCGCCGCTCTGACCAGCCTCAACGCATCCATCGAGGAGATGGCCGTGGAGGCGGCCATAGCCGGCAATCCGCGCCTCGTTTTCCAGGCAATCGCCAATGACCCGCTCACAGCCGCCGTTCTCAGCTTGGCCGAGATCAAGGAGATGGTCCAGACCATGCTGGACCAGAATCGCGACCACCTCCCGCAGTTCAAACACCTGAAAATTTAGTGTCATCACCTGGATCTTTGTAGTTTTTCTGTCGCGGGTTACAGTTTTTAGCATACTGATCTTATTAGTATCAACAAAATTTGTGATCGAAGCAGGATTTTGGGCACCGGTGGTCAAACGTTTTACCAAACAGCCGAACATCACCTTGAGTCGCGGAAGTGCCCTTGTCCGTTATTTAGCCGCCGTGCAAGCCGGCGCCAAGGGCATGGCTAACTGCAGACAAGACGTTCACTTTCAAAATCCCTGTTCAAGCAGGGGGGTGATCGAGGCCGCTTGCGGAGACGGCGGCGGGGATCCTAGGGGATCCTATCTGCCCGGTGTGATTGTCCGGCAATAATGAAAGGGGAGACAATGATGCGACTGACGATCTGGAGGGTAATCCCGGTAATCATGGCATTTGCGTTGATCTTCGGCGCCATGGCGACGATCCACGCCGCGGGGGTCTATTATGTCTCCACCACCGGCAATGACGGCAATCCGGGAACCCAAGCCCAGCCCTGGCGGACGATTCAGAAGGCCTGCAATACGCTGCAGCCGGGCGACACCGTCTACATCATGGCGGGCACATATAACGAGAAAGTGGCGGTCAACGTCTCGGGCTCGGCCGCCGGCGGCTACATCACCATCCAGAACTACGGTACCGACCGGGTCGTCGTCAGCGGCGCGGGCCTGGCGGGGGACGACATCTTTTACATCAAGGACAAGAACTACCTTAAGGTCATCGGCCTCGAGGTCTGCGACAACAACTACGGTTCTTTCCCCAAGGCCTTCTTCGTCACGGGTTTTGGGAGCTACATCGAGATCCGCGGCTGCAAGATCCACGACATCCGCTCCAGCCAGGACGCTCACGGCATCGCCGTATACGGCACCAGCGCCGCTGCCTCGATTAACCACGTCATCATCGACGGCAACGAGATTTACAACTGTGAGCTCGGCACGAGCGAAGGGCTGGTGTTGAACGGCAACGTGGAGTTCTTCGAGGTCACGAACAACAACGTCCACGACGTGAACAACATCGGCATCGACTTCATCGGCGGCGAGGGCAAATGCCCCGACAAATCGCTGGACATTGCCAGGAACGGCCTCTGCAGCGGCAACACGGTTTGCCGGGCCCGGTCGAGCTACGGCGGGGGATGGGCCGGCGGCATCTACGTCGACGGCGGGTGCTACATCACCCTGGAGAGGAATATCAGCCATGAGAACGACCTCGGTCTCGAGGTGGGCTGCGAGAACAAGGGTTTTGTGACCACGGGGGTCATCGTCCGCGACAACCTCATCTATAACAACGACAAGGTGGGGCTCATCTTCGGCGGCTACAGCGGCAGCGTGGGCAAGGTCCGCAACTGCCTCTTCCTGAACAACACCTGCTACAAGAATGACACCATGAACCAGGGCTACGGCGAACTCTCCGTCCAGGTCGCGGACAACTGCACGGTCAAAAACAACATCTTTTATGCAACCGGCCAGAACGTCCTGTTGAGCTGCTTTTTCTCCTCGCGCCTCGTCTTTGCCAACACGATCGACTACAACACCTGGTATTGCGAGGCCGGAGTCACCGCGGCCAGGTTCACCTGGCTCAAGAAGACCTATACCGGCTTTGCGGCTTACAAGTCGGGCACGGGCAACGACGCAAACTCCGTCTTCGGCAACCCGCTCTTCGTGAACGGCGCCATGCCCGCACCCGACCTCCACATCCAGGCGGGCTCGGCCGCCATCAACGCCGGCGATCCATCCTTCATCCCCGGGACCGGCGAGACGGATATCGACGGCCAGGCGCGCGTGCTCGGCGGGCGCGTGGACTGCGGCGCGGACGAATGCCAGTAAGCTCCCACCCCTCCCCCATCCCACCCCCTCCTCGATTGGGAGGGGGTTTTTTTATGGGGGTATGGCTTTGCCGCATCGGGGCTTGTATCGCGCCTCCGGGATGGGCAATCGCACGACCGCTTCCAGAGGCGGATAAGGAACCGCGAAGCGCGGTTGAAGCCAGCAGGAAAACCTCTGGTTTGACAGAAAGCTATCGCAAGCGGAGGTTGCAAAGGAGGCTGCATAAATGCCCATCCTCGTCCTGATCCTCGTCCTCGTCACCGTTGCCGTGCTCTGGTACATCGCGACCTACAACCGGCTCGTCCGGTCCAAGACCATGCTCACCGAGGCCTGGAGCGGCATCGACGTGCAGCTCAAGCGCAGGCACGATCTCATCCCGAACCTGGTCGAGACCGTCAAGGGGTACAGCCGTCACGAACAAAAGGTCTTTACGGACATCAGCGAACTGCGTAGCCGCTCCATCGCCGCGGGTGATGTCAAGGAACGGACGGCGGCGGAAACCGCCCTCACGGCGGGCCTGCGCACCCTGTTCGCCGTGGCCGAGGCCTATCCCGAGCTCAAGGCCAACACGAACTTCCTCGACCTCCAACAGCAGCTCGCGGGCATCGAGTCCGAGTTGCAGCTGGCCCGGCGCTACTACAACGGCACGGCGCGCGATTTCAACGTTCTGGTGGAATCTTTCCCGAGCCGCGTGGTGGCGGCCCAGAACGGCTTCCGCGCCGCTGACTTCTTCGAGCTGGAGTCCGCGACCGAGCGCGAGACGCCGGCCGTAAAGTTTGAATGACGGCGATGAGAGGGTATGTCGCGAAAGGCGGCGTATACGTTCCACTTCTAGACTAGAAGGGGCGAGACGTCCGGACTACGCAGCCGCGGCTGCCACGGCGGAGCAAGCTGCCTCGCCCCTGTAAAGGAACGGGCGCCTACATTTCTTTTCGTGGGGTTGTGGATCATGTCGACAATGAAGGCGGTGATCCTCCTTGAAAAAACCGCTCCTCTTCCCCGTCCTGCTCCTTCCCCTGCTCCTCGCCCTCGCCCCGCCCGCCGGCGCGGACGGCGGCGAGCGCATCCTGTCCTATCATAGCGAGATCGCGATCCAAAAGGACGCCTCCATGATCGTGCGCGAGACCATCCGGGTCCAGAGCGAGGGCATCGAGATCCGACGCGGCATCTACCGGGATTTCCCCACCCGCTACCGCGACCGGATGGGAAACCGTTACATCGTGGACTTTCAGATGGTAGAGGCCCTGCGCGACGGCCAGCCCGAGCATTACCGCGTCACGGACCACGCGAACGGCAAGCGCGTCTATATCGGCCGGGAGGAGGTCATCCTGCCGCCGGGCCGGTACACCTACACCCTGACCTATCGCACAGACCGCCAGCTCGGTTTTTTTGACGATCACGACGAATTGTACTGGAATGCCGTCGGTAACGGCTGGAGCTTTCCCATCGACGCGGCCACGGCCGTGGTGAGCGTGCCCGGGGCCACCCTGGACGACCTCATCTCGGCCTATGGCTACACCGGGCCGCAGGGCTCGACCGTGCAAGACGTGCACTGCGCGCTCGAGGAGGGCGGCCGCGCCTCATACACCGCCACGACGTTCCTCGCGCCGTACGAGGGCCTGACCATCGTCCTCTCCTGGCGCAAGGGCCTCATCGCGCCGCCCGGCAACGCACGCAAGCTAGGCTGGCTGCTCAGGGACAATTTTGGCCTCGTCGTCGCCATCCTGGGCCTCGCGGGCATCCTGTTCTTTTACCTCGCGGCCTGGCGCAAGGTCGGGCGCGATCCGGCGCGCGGCACGATCATCCCCCGTTTCGCGCCGCCCGAGGGCTTCTCGCCCGCGTCCGTACGCTACGTCGCCAGGATGGGTTACGACCAAAAGATCATGGCCGCCACCATCATCAACATGGCCGTCAAGGGCTGCGCCACTATCCGCGAGGAGGACAAGGTCTTCACCGTCACCAGGGTGCCGGGCCGGGAGGACGCGCTCACCCCGGCCGAGGCCAAGGTGGCGGCGAGGCTCTTCCGGGACGGCGACGCCTTCAGCTTTACCCAGGCGAACCACGCGGCCGTGGCCGACGTCATCAACCAGCTCCGGAGCTACCTCAAGGCCAAGTTCCAAAAGACCCTCTTCAATACGAACAGCGGGTATTTCGGCCTGGGGATCCTGGCCTCGGCCCTCCTCTTCGTCTTCGGCCTCATGAGCATGTCCGCGGGCACGCTGGCCGCCCCGTTCCTCTTCCTGGAGGCGGCCCTCCTCGCCGCCGTGAACATCGTTTTTTACCGCCTGCTCAAGGCGCCCACCCGGGCAGGGCGCCGGGTGATGGACGAGATCGAGGGCTTCAAAATGTATCTCTCCGTGGCGGAAAAGGACCGCCTGAACCTCCTGAATCCCCCCGAGGAGACGCCGGCGCTTTTCGAAAAATACCTCCCGTACGCGCTGGCCCTCGACGTGGAGCAGCGCTGGGCCGAACGCTTTGCCGGCGTGCTGGCCCGCTCCGCGGCCGGCGGGCGCGAATACCAACCCGCGTGGTACTACGGCACCCGTTGGCACAGCGCGCGTCCCGGCGAGTTCGCCTCGTCCGTCGGCGGATCATTTGCCGGCGCCATCTCCGCCTCGTCGACACCGCCGGGCTCGTCGTCGGGCGGTGGAGGGGGCGGGTTTTCCGGCGGAGGAGGAGGCGGCGGGGGCGGCGGCGGATGGTAAAGACTAAGGGCGAATCGATGGGGTGATCCCTTGGTGACCGAGGCCGATCTCAGGGTCCTCCCGGCCAAGCCCGGCGTCTACCTCATGCGCAACGCGGAGGGGGACGTCATCTACGTCGGCAAGGCCCGTTCCCTCCGAAGCAGGGTGCGTTCGTATTTCCAGGACTCCCGTCCCCTGGATCCCCGCATCCGTCTCATGGTCGGCCAGATCGACCGTTTCGAGTTCATCGCCACCGCCTCCGAGGTGGAGGCATTGGCGCTCGAGTCGAACCTGATCAAGGAGCACCGCCCCAGGTACAACGTCAAGCTGCGCGACGACAAGCAGTACCCTCTGCTTAAAGTGACCTGGCGGGACGATTTCCCCGAACTGCTCATCGTGAGGAGGGCCAAGGACGACGGGGCGCGCTACTTCGGCCCCTACACCGATTCCGGCGCGCTCCGCGACACGCTGCGGCTCCTGCGCCGGCTCTTCCCCATCCGTGGCTGCCGGCGCAGGATCGGCGTGGACAGGGTGGATAGGCCGTGTCTCAACCACCACATCCATCGCTGCCTGGCGCCCTGCGTGGGCGCTGTGTCAAAAGAGGAGTACCGGGCCATGATCGGGCAGGTCTGCCTCTTTTTGGACGGCAGGCAGGACGAGCTGGCCCGGCAGCTCGAGGACGAGATGGGGCGCGCCGCGGCAGCGCTCGACTACGAGCGGGCGGCGGCCGTCCGCGACCGCCTGGCCGACGTGCGCAAGGTGGCGGAGCGGCAAAAGGTGGTCTCACCCGGCGGCGAGGACTTTGACGTGCTGGGGCTGGCCGTGGGCGCCGAGGGCGCCCTGGTGCAGGTCTTCCCCGTCCGCCGGGGCAAGCTCCTGGGCCGCGAGCACTTCCTTCTCACCGAAGGGATCGGGACCGCCGCCGCCATCCTGCAGGCCTTCATCCTCCAGTACTACGCCTCCGTCCCCGAGATCCCGCCCACCCTGCTCCTGCCCGAACCCCTAGAGGACCGGGAGGCCGTCACGGCCTGGCTCGAGGCCAAAAGGGGGGGTAGGGTCCGCCTCCTCGTCCCCAAGCGCGGCGAAAAAAAGGCCCTGGTGCAGATGGCCATGGAGAATGCCGCCCTCCTGGAGGAGCAGGAGAGGGTCAGACGATCGTATGCCGGGGAACGCGCGGCAGCGGCCCTGTTGGAGTTGGCGCAAAAGCTGGATCTTCCCGGGCCGCCCCGCAGGATCGAGGCGTTCGACATCAGCAACATCCAGGGCCAGCAGGCCGTGGCCTCCATGGCGGTCTTTCTCGACGGCAGGCCTGCGCCCGGGGAATACCGGCGGTTTCGCATCAGGACGGTGGAGGGGGCCAACGACTATGCCATGCTGCAGGAGGCCGTCATGAGGCGGTTCCGGCGCGGCGCGGCCTGCCGGGACGGGGGGGAACGGAGCGGCTTTGCCGACTTTCCCGATCTCCTCCTGATCGACGGCGGCAAGGGCCAGCTCAACGCGGTACTGGACGCGCTGCGCGGCATCGGCGCGCAGCCCCATGCCATCGGTCTGGCCAAGGAGAACGAGGAGATCCATCTGCCCGGCCGGGCCGCGCCGCTCGTCCTGCCGCGGCAGTCCGAGGCGCTCCGCCTCGTGCAGCGCGTCAGGGACGAGGCGCATCGCTTTGCCCTGACCTATCACCGCGCGCTCCGGGACAGGCGGACCAGCGCCTCGGCCCTGGACGGGATCGGCGGCATCGGCCCCAGGCGCAAGCAGGCCCTCCTGCGCCGGTTCGGCTCGGTGCAAAAGATCATGGAGGCGACGGTTGAGGAACTGGCGGAGGTCGAGGGTATGACCAGGCAGGCGGCCCAGGCGGTCCACGATGGACTGCGCCGTGAAAGATGATTAGTTCGAGTTAAATATTCTTGATTTGGAGATTGAAATTTTATCCCTGGGATGGTACAATGTTTTTGAGGAAGGGATCAGCCCATGGCCGAGGAGAGTGCGCCCCAGGCCGCCGATCTGCGCGAGATGCCCAATCTCTGTCCGGCATGCAACCGCGAACCGGTCGTCACCGAGCTCGTCTGCCCGGCGTGCCAGGCGTCGATCAGGGGGCGGTTCGTCCTAGGACCCCTGGCCCGTCTGCCAAGGGACATGCAGCGCTTCCTCCTCCTCTTTGTACGCTGCCGCGGCAACATCCGGGAGGCCGAGCGGGAATTGGGCCTTTCGTATCCCACGGTCAGGGCGCGCCTGGATCAGCTTATCGCGGCCCTGGATTCGGACGGGCAAACCGGGGACCTTACCGCCGCGCGCCTGGCGATCCTGTCCCGCCTGGAAAAGGGCGAGATCGGCGCCGCCGAGGCGGCGGGGCTGATCAGGGATATAACCCGGCAGATGGGGAGGTAATGCCGTATGAGCCGCAGGATTGGCTTTGGCATCCTTTTGATTCTCGTGGGGCTTGGGCTGCTTTTTTTGCTCGCCTCCGGATACTCCTGGGACTGGGCAAGGATGTGGCCGCTCGTCCTCGTGCTTTTGGGGCTCCTCGACCTCATCGAGCACGGCTGGCGCGGCCTGCGCGGCGGGGGCGGTTTTCTCATCCTGGTCGGCATTTTTCTCCTCTTCTTCACCCTGCGGGTATTGCCCTGGTCTCTGCGCCAGGCCTGGCCCGCGGGGCTCATTCTGCTGGGCATTGTGAGCCTCTTTGGCGACGGCCCGAGCCTGCCCTGGGCGATCGTCCTCGTCGGCGGCGGGGGGTTCCTGCTCGCCCTGACCACGGGCAACCTGCCGGGAGGATGGCGCCAGTTCTGGCCCGTGGTGCTGATCCTGGCGGGCCTGGCGGCCTTGGTCGGGCGGGATGACAGGTCGCCGCGCGTGGCCCGTGTGCCCGCGGCGGACCAGGCACCCTTCCGGCACGCGCAAACGGCCGGGGGGGACGAGAGGCTGGCCGTCCTGGCCCGGATCCGCGCCGGCGAGATCAGCGTCGAGGAAGGGGAGGCGATCCTGGACGGCCTCAAAAGCCGGCAAACCATGCGCAAGAGCGATTCCGGCCATGACGAATGAGGAGTCTGTTATTCGCAAAACACCGCGATATACACGAAAACGAATGCGATATATCACATGATTATCGGCAGCTGATTTGATCATGGCGCATCGGGATTTACAGGATTCAGTAAAAGGAGTGTCCCGTATGAAAGAGGAGCGCGAGGCGATCCTGCGCATGCTGGCGGAGGGCAAGATCACCCCGGAGGAGGCGGCGTCGCTCCTGGACGCCCTGGACGGCCCGGGGCCGGAGGCGGCCCGGGGGGCGGGCCAACGCGCCGGCGCCGGCAGCGGCTGGATCGACGGCATCACGGATTTTGCCGGCCGGATGGCCTCCTGGGGCGCGGAGTTCGGCGCCAGGGTCTCCGAGGAGATCAGGGAGGGACGCGTGCCGGCCCTGCGCTGGCTCTCCGAGTGTTTTGACGGCCGCGAGACCGTGACCGAGCGCGCGGGCGGATTCGACCAGGACGAGGTGGAGGTGGCCTGCTCCTGCGAGGCGGGCTCGTTTTCGCTGCGCGGAGGAACGGAACAGGGATTCTCCGTCAGCGTCAGGCAGCGTTTCGGCGCCGAAGGGGGGCCGGCCATCGAGGCGGACGGCGGGCGGCTGCATGTCAGGGGCAACGGCATCGTGCGGGCGGAGATCGTCCTGCCTCGGGCCAGACGCTACCGGCTGAACCTGCGCTCCAACGCGGGCAGGCTGGAGATCGAGGGCCTGTCCGTGACCGGGGGGCGCCTGTCCACGGATGCGGGCAGCGTCAGGGCTAGGGACGTCGAGGCGGGCAGCCTGTCCATCGAGTCCGCCGCGGGCGCGGTGGACCTGAGCGGCCTCGCCGCCGGGGATCTGCGGGTGAGGACCAACTGCGGCCGCATCCACCACCGGCCGGCGCCTGGCGCGGGCGGCAGCCACCGCCTGGAGACGGATCTCGGCGCCATCAACGTCATCGTGCCCGCCGCTTCCGGCCTGGGATGCAGGCTGCGGGCCGAGGCGGGCCTCGGCAGCATCTCGTGCGGACCGGGTTTTGCCGTGCTGGAGGAGACGCGCGCCGTCGGACGGGGGTTCCTCTCCGCCGAGAGCCCCGGCTTTGCCGCGAGCACGCGGCGCCTCGAACTCGAGCTGCGCACGAACTGCGGTTCCATCAGGGTCGGCGAAGGCGCGGGCGCCTGAGCGGACATGCCGATCAAGCTCCTCCTCGTGGATCTCGACGACACTCTGTTAGGCGGGGATCAGACGATCTCGCCCGCCAACCGCGAGGCCCTGCTGCTCGCGGCCGGGCGGGGGGTAATGGTCGCCCTCGCCACGGGCCGCATGTACCAATCCGCGCGGCCGTATGCCGAGGAACTTGCGCTCACGCTCCCCGTGATCGCGTACAACGGCGCCCTAGCGCGGCCGCTGTCCGGCCCGCCACTCTGGCATCAGCCCCTGGCCAACGGCGTTGCCCGGGCACTCCTCGCCCGCCTGGCCCGGTACGACGTGACGGTCAACCTCTACCTCGAGGACGAGCTGTACGTGGCCCGTCTGGATGAGCGCGCCGCCGCGTACGCCGCCAACACCCGCGTGCGCGCGATCCCCGTCGGCGATCTCGGGGCGTTCCTGGGGAGGCGGCGGCCCACCAAGCTCCTGGCGATCGGCAGGCCCGAGACCGTAACGGCGCTCCGCCTCCGGCTCGGGGAGGAGTTCCGCGGGCGGGCGGAGATCGTTCCCTCCAAGCCCGCCTACCTCGAGATCATGGCGCCCGGCGTCACCAAGGGGGCCGCTTTGGCCCGGCTCGCTTCCGGGCTCGGCATCGCCCGCGACGAAACCATGGCCGTGGGCGACGGCCCGAACGACCTCGGAATGCTGGCCTGGGCCGGGATTGGGGTGGCGGTGGGCAATGCCGCCCCCGAGGTCCTGGCGGCCGCGGCGCGCGTGGTGGCGCCGAGCGGCCGCGACGGCGTGGCGGAGGCGGTCAGGAGGTTCATCCTGGAGGATAGAGGTTAGAAGTTGGAGGTTGGAAGTTAGAAGAACCCATCCATGGATGGAACCGATCCATCCAATCCCAGGGCCATGCATGGTCTTTCGTGAGATTAGCGGCGTCCTTTAGGGCGTCGTTGGCTATCCTCCAACCTCCATCTTCCAACCTCTCAAACCCCTTCCTCCCCTCCCACTATGTACAAACCCGTGTTTAGCAGGACTTTAGCTCGGGGGCGCGAACTATGCTGGCGTAACAAAGCGAGGAGCAAGCCGCTCCTCTCGCAGCGCTCGACCGCCTGCCAAGGCTCCGGTCACTGAGCCATGACGGGCTTGTATGCAGGGACGGGGAGAGAAAGGAGGTGAATCCGGAAGATTTTTGCGTGCTTCCCAAGAGGAGGCGGATCCCGCGATCCGGCGGGCCGGGAAACGTAACTTGGCGTTGTTTCGCGGACGCGGACCGCCGGGCCGGCTCCTCCAAAGGCTCAACGCACAGAGCAAGAATCCAAGGAGGAAACATGTTGATGAAGAAGCACATCATCGCAGCAATGGTCGGCGTGATGATCCTGGCCGTGACGGCTCCGGCCTTCGCGGCGGCCAACGTCGGCGGCACCCTGAACTTCGGCTACTCCTACGACACGCCCAGCGTGTACGAGAACGCTTCCAGCGGTTGGGGCGTGAACCTGAACGGCAACGTCAGCGACGACGTCTCCTTCCGGCTCGGTTTCGAGCAGGATCCGGCGGCCGATGACGGTTACCTGCCGCCCGTTAAAACGAATGCCATGCCCGACCTGAGCGAGGCCTGGATCCAGGCCAAGAACACCCCGGTCGGCACCGTGAAGCTCGGCGCCTTCGACATGGCTTTCGGCGAGAGCAACGGCATCTACTGGGAAGGATTCAACAACGGCGACGAGGATCGCCCGATCAACGTCCAGATCGACAACGAGCTCGCGGGGATCAAACTCTCCGGCGGCATGCAGATGGAGAACGTGAGCGAGATCGCTGCCGTCGGCGCCTCCGCCAGCCTCAAGCCCATGGAGGGACTTGACGCCACGGTCGGCGTGGCGGCCGAGCGCGCGGCCGGATGGGATCCCGCCGTCGGCTACAGCGCGACCTATACCGGCATCGAGAACCTGGCCCTCGGCCTCAAGGGCAACCTGGCCTACGACGAGATCGTCGGCAGCGCCGAGTACGAGATCATGCCCGGCATCAAGGTGAACGGCATGTACGGCCAGAACTACTGGGACGTTGACGACCTCGCGGTCGGCGAGATCAAGCAGGCCGGCGTCAGCGCCGCCTTTGGCAACCTGCACGGCGGCGCCTCCTACGAAATGGTGACCGATCGCGTCGAAAACGGCATCAACACTGGCGACCACACCGTCATCCGCGTGAACGGCGGCTACGACCTCGAGCTGACCAAGGGCCTCACCCTCGGTCTGAACGCCGGCTACAAGGTGGACAACGGCAACCCCTACACCACCGTCGGCGCCACCGCCGGGATCAACTTCTAAGCCACGGTTCCATGCGGGGGGCCCCCGCCCCTCGCGTACATAGGGCTCGCAGCTCGTCGTCGGTTTCTCGTCGCTTGATGGCTTCAAGACATCCGGTCTTCACAAACGAGGCACGTTTTTGCCCAAGGCGCCGGCATTGAACTCACCCGCCACTCTTGACCCGCTACCCGCGGCACATGACTCTAACCCCATGCCTCACGCCCTATGCTTCCACGCCTCACGCCTCATGCCTCACGCCTCCACGCCCCCTTTTTTGTTTTTGCAAAGAAGGAAATTACAGATTGACGTAGAAGAATAGGCTGTCGATCAATCCGGATCAAACCAAGGGAGGACGGGTTATGGCAAAGGTTATCCTGGATCACGTGACCAAAAAGTTCCCCAACGGCATCGTGGCCGTGAACGACGCGAACCTGGAGATCAAGGACCGCGAATTCGTCGTCCTCGTCGGCCCGTCGGGCTGCGGCAAGTCGACCACCCTCAGGATGGTCGCGGGCCTCGAGGAGATCACCCAGGGCAACATCTACATCGGCGACACCCTGGTCAACGACGTCCCGCCCAAGGATCGCGACATCGCCATGGTCTTCCAGAGCTACGCCCTCTATCCCCACATGGACGTCTACAACAACATGGCCTTCGGCTTGAAGCTCCGAAAGTTCCCCAAGGCCGAGATCGACCGCCGGGTCAAGGAAGCGGCCCGCATCCTGGACATCGAGCATCTGCTGGACCGCAAGCCCAAGGCCCTCTCCGGCGGCCAGCGGCAGCGCGTGGCCCTTGGCCGCGCCATCGTCCGCGAGCCCAAGGTCTTCCTCATGGACGAACCGCTGAGCAACCTCGACGCCAAGCTGCGCGCCCAGATGCGCGGCGAGATCAGCAAGCTCCACAACAGGTTGCAGACCACCATCATCTACGTGACCCACGACCAGGTCGAGGCCATGACCATGGCGGACCGCATGGCCGTCATCAACGACGGCATCATCCAGCAGGTCGGCAGCCCCCTGGACGTTTACGACAACCCGATCAACCTCTTCGTGGCCACCTTTATCGGCACGCCGCCGATGAATACCATGAACGCCGTGCTCAAGCAGGACGGCAACAGGATCTACGCCGACTTCGAGAGCTACCGGCTGTACATCCCCGAGGGCAAATTCAAGAGCATCGGCAAGTACATCGGGCAGGAGGTCACCGTCGGCATCCGTCCGGAGAACATCTTCGACCGTGCTTCAGTGCCGGACGCCAAGGAAGAGGACGTCGTCACGGCCATGGTGGACATCATGGAGCTGATCGGCTCCGAGATCTACCTCTACATGTCCACGCCTAATACGAGCTTTACCGCCCGCGTCGAGGCCCACACCAAGGCCCAGGACGGCGCGCAGCACCAGGTGGTCTTCAACACCAAGAAAATCCACCTCTTCGACAAGAAGACCGACAACGCCATCCTCTGATCGCCCTTTCGCCGGGCACGGGCGCGGGCCTTTGCGGCCCGCGCCTTTTTTCCGGGATTTCAAAAGCACCTTCGAAAATTCCGGCACCGTTCCTTGTCGCCGCCCGCCCCCCGCCGCCATAGGATGATGCAGCGGGAGAGGGGGCGAGGGCATTGCCGCAAGACGGAACATTGGAGCTATTAGTCCAAAATGCCTGGGTGGTCGAGACGCTCAAAGCCCTGGGGAGCGGCCACATGCTGCACCTTTCCTTTGCCCGCGACCAGGTGGAACCCGAGACCCTGGCCCTTCTTGTCTCCGGGGAACTTGGACCGGGCACGCCGGGGGAGATCCTGACGGCAGGCCGTACCCTCAAGCGGGTGGCCGTCTTTGAGCTGCAAAAGGTGAACGACCTCAAGGGTTTCATCCGCCTGGACTTCAGGCTGCTATCCGTGACACCCTTCATCCGCGACGGTGTGCGGCATGACGGCCGCCGTTACCTCTGCTCCTACCGGCGCGAGCAGTCCGCGCCGCAGCCGCCGGAGCAGGAGTAGGAGAGCCGGAGCCGCGTATCCTGTGTGGGTGAGCAATAGCCTACTCCGCCGTAGCAGCCGGGATGGCTGCGTAGGCTGGACATTGCGCCCTCCCCCACCGCGGCCGCCGGTACCCCGACCCCCGGCGCATCGGCACGGCGGGCGGGAAAAAGAGAGTCTAGCCCAGAACCATCGGCAAATGGCCGGTTTTTACCGGGAGGAGTTCGCCCCCCCCTGTCGAACTAGAGGCTGGAAGGCCGGCTGGAAACACCGGCGCCACGCGCCTCAGGGCGGAACAGGCATGGATGATGCAGGGGTGGCATCGTACAGGCTCCCGGGCTCACGCCCGCGCCGGGAGCCTTGGCCGCCCATCCCGCAGGTTCAGCGGACAAGCCCCAGGGATCGTTCTTGAAATCTACGGCGACGGCGGTGTCGGCATTTGATCCAGATGCACAATCTCTCCAAGATATACGGCAACGGGGTTGTGGCCCTGGCCAACGTGACGCTCTCCATCGCCAAGGGCGAGTTCGTCTTCCTGGTGGGGCCGAGCGGCGCCGGCAAGTCCACGTTCATCAAGATGGTGATCCGCTGGGAACTGCCCACGGAAGGCACGGTCATCGTCGGCCGCAGGAACGTCGCCCTTTTGCGGCAGCGCGAGATCCCATATTTCCGGCGCAATATCGGCGTCATCTTCCAGGATTACAAGCTTTTGCCCAACAAGACGGTGCACGAGAACATCGCCTTCGCGCTCGAGGCCACCGAGGCCTCCCAGCGCGAGATTTCACGGCAGGTACCGGCCGTGCTGGACCTGGTGGGCCTGGCCGACCGGGCCAACCTGCGGCCGGCCGAGTTGTCAGGCGGCGAACAACAGCGGGTCTCCCTGGCCCGCGCCATCGTCAACCGGCCGCTGCTTCTTTTGGCCGACGAACCCACCGGCAACCTGGATCCGGACACTTCCTGGGGGATCATGGACCTGCTCCTCGAGATCAACAAGCGCGGCACGACGGTGGTCATGGCCACCCACAACAAGGAAATCGTCAACCGCATGCGGCGCCGGGTGATTGCGCTGGACGCGGGGCGCGTGGTCAGGGACGAACAGAAGGGAGTTTACGCGGTTGAGGGGTAGAACCTTCCTCTATTTCCTGCGTGAGGCGGGTAGGGGTTTGGGCCGAAACGGGCTCATGGCCCTGGCGGCCGCGTCCACGATTCTCATCTCCCTTTTGATCATGGGGATCTTCATGATCCTCGTCACAAACCTGAACTACCTGGTGGAGAGGGCCAAGTCCGAGATCCAGCTCAGGATCTTTCTCTCCCCGGATACTTCGGTCGAAGAGGCCATGGGGCTGCGCGAGGAGATCGCGGGCTACCGGCGGCAGGGTGTGCGCCGGGTGAGGTTCGTCTCCAAGGAGGAGGCGGCCGCCCAGGTCGAGCGCACCTGGGATGTGCCAAAGCTCTTTTCCGGCCTGGGCGACAACCCGCTCCCCGATGCGCTCGTGGTGCAGCTTGACAGGGGGGCGAGGATCGACAGCCTGATCAAAAAGTTGAACGCCCTGCCCGGGGTGGAGGAGGTCGTTTACCGCGACTTCATCCGCACCCTGGTCCTGGTGGCCCAGGTCTGCTGGGTGATCGGTGTCTCCCTCATCCTCGTGGTCTCGCTGGGCGTGCTCTACATCGTCGTCAATACCATCCGGCTGACTGTTTTTGCCAGGCGGCGCGAGATCGAGATCATGAAACTGGTCGGGGCGACCAACTGGTTTATACGCTGGCCATTCATTCTCGAGGGTTTGCTCTTGGGCCTGATCGGCGCATGCCTTGGCACAGCCGTGCTTTCCAAAGGGTATTACTTCCTCTTCAAATCAGTGCATCAGTTGGGGGTCATTCCCCTCGCCCCCGAGATGCGCGTCAACGACCAGTTGCTCCTGACCATCTTCCCGGCGGGCGTCTTCTTTGGCCTGGCCGGGAGCCTGCTCTCCGTCAAGAAGTTCCTCCGCGAATATGCTTGATTCCTTATGTTCCCATGCCAAAGAGGCGCCGGCTGTATAAACTCCGGGGGTCTACTTGCGGGGAGGAGCCAATATTAATGACCGGGAATACGGTGCATCCCACCGTCCGCGGCCCGCTTGCCATCCCGGCAGGACAACGCCGCGCCGGTTTTTGGGCCGCGCGCGGCCAAAGGGGGGCAGCATGCTGAGGCGACATGGTCGGCGTTACCTGGTCCCCATTATCCTGCTCATCCTGACCTGCACGGCGATCGTCCTGATCGGCGCCGGCCGGCGATACAACCAGTTGGACCAGGCCATCCAAGTCCTGGCCCAGGTCAAACTCCGTTTCGTGGAACGCGTCTCGGCCGTGGATCTGTTCCGATCCTACCTGCGAACGGGCACCATCGACGGCATGCTCTCCGCCCTGCACGATCCCTACACGCGTTATCTGACCCCCCCCGAATACCGCGAGCTGCGCTCGCAGACCCAGGGCACCATGGGGGGCGTGGGTATCACCCTGAACACGCAGGGCAAGTCCCTCGTGATCATGAAGGCGCTCAAGGGTTCCCCCGGAGAGGCAGCCGGCCTGCGCCGGGGTGACCGCATCATCAAGGTCAACGGCAGGCAGACGAGCAAGATGACCGTGGAGGAAGCGGTGGCCGCCATCAGGGGCCCCGCCGGGACATACGTGCGCCTGACCATCAGCCGCGGCGCGGGCAACGCGGCGCACCTTTTTGAGGTCAGGATCAAACGCGCCAACATCAGGCTGCCCAGCGTGGAATGGGAAATGGTGGAAGATTCCGAGGCCGGGCGGATCGAGATCATCACCTTGTCGCAGTTCGCCGAACGGACCGCGGCCGAGCTCGAGGATGCCTTGCGGGATGCGGAGCGGAACGCCGTGCGCGGCCTGATCCTCGATCTGCGTTACAATCCCGGCGGCCTGTTGGATTCCGCCGTCTACGTGGCGGGCAAGTTCCTGGACGGAGGGGTGGTTCTGTACATGGTCAGGCGCGACGGGGATCGCAAGCCCTTTTACGCGCCCAAAAACCGCCTCCGGCGCTACCCGCTGGTCGTTCTCGTCAACGAGTGGTCCGCCAGCGCCTCGGAGATTGTAGCCGGCGCGCTCAAGGACCGGCACGCGGCGACGCTCGTCGGCACGAGGACATTCGGCAAGGGGGTCGTGCAGGAGATCGTGCCCATCAGCGGCGGTGCGGCCCTGTCCGTGACCATCGCCAAGTACCTGACGGCCGGCGGACGCTCCATCAACAAGGTCGGCGTGGAGCCCGACGTTGTGGTGGATCTCCCGGGAGCCATGGCGCGCGCGCTCAAGGAGGGCAGGCTGGAAGATCTGCAGCGTCTCGAGCGCCTCCAGCGCGAGCGGGCGATCGCGATCCTCCGCGCGCGGCTTGTGCGGGCCAAGACAGCTTCCTGAGCAGTGGGGGTTATTGCTGGATGAGTTTCTTTGCCACCGTGGCCCGCCTTGTCTTTGACGCGCTGCCGTTGGCCGTCATCCGCTCCCTAGTCTTCCTCGTCATCGTCTCGTTCCTCATCTCCCGCCGCCGCGCCGTGGAAAAGCGCATCCTCGGCCAGTGCCGGACACCCTTCTGGCGGGAGGTGGCCGGCAGCGCGATCGCAGGGATCCTCGCGGGCTACCTCGGGAGCTTCATCCTGCTTTTTCTAGGCATCTCCATCAATCCCCACGGTTTCATCTACGTCCTGTTCCTGGCGTTGCTCCTCACCCTCCTCGACCTGCGCTACCTCTGTCTTTCCTATGCCGGGGGATTGCTCGCCCTCGTCTCCCTGGCCACCGGCGTGCCAAAGATACACGTCACCGGGCTGATGGCGCTGATCGGCGTCCTGCACGTCACGGAGAGCGTCCTGATCCTTTTGGACGGAGATCAACAGGCCCTGCCCGTTTATCTCCGCCGCCCGGAGGGGACCGTGGGAGGCTATCTCCTGCAGCGGATCTGGCCCGTGCCCCTCCTTTTGCTCACGATGATCGACGGTACCGGCATCACGGGCAAGACGTACGCCACCCCGGGCTGGTGGCCGCTGATCGCGGCCACTCTGGCCGGCGTACCCCCGGGGGTCCTGGTTGGGATCTACATCCCGGCGGCCGCCGCACTGGGTTACGGCGATCTGGCGTTGACCGGCAGCCCCAGGGCAAAGGCCCTAAGAACGTCCGGGCTGCTCGCTCTCTACAGCGTCACGCTCATGGCGCTGGCGGTGGCCGCCGGCAGATATCCCGCCCTCGCCTGGGCCGCGGCGCTCTTTTCCCCCGCCGGCCACGAACTGGTTCTCTACCTTTCTCGCCGCATGGAGCTGTATGGCAAGCCGGCCTTTGGCAGCCATCCCGCGGGCGTGACGATCCTGGCGGTCATGCCCGGCTCGCGGGCGGCCGGGGCGGGGTTGCGCGCGGGGCAGGTCATCACCGCCGTCAACGGCCGCCAGGTCAGGTCCAAAGGCGAGCTCGTGGCCGCGCTCGACGAGGCTGCCGTGCTCGCCGAGATCACCACCTTGCCGCCGGCCGGGGGGCCCGAACGACGCCATGAAATGCGCGGCGGCGCGAACAGGTTGGGCATCATTCCCGCCCCGGACCCGGATGAGCCGGCCCAGGTCGATGTGGGTCCCTGGCACTTTTTGCCAAGACAGAGAACCATCCCGCCATGAACCCGATGAACCGCGAAACGCGGCATCTCTTGGCCCTCTATCTGATCTTTCTCCTCTTTCTCTCCGCCACGGGCGTGCAGGATCGCCCGGTCGCGGCCGGCGGCGGGGTGCTGCGGCGGCATGTGTCGCCGGCTCCCCGATTGGCGCCGGCGCTGGGCGATGCCCTCCGGCGGCGCGGATTCGTCATGATCAGGCGGCCTTACAGCCTGTTCCCCACGGCACGGCACAGGAACACATCATCCTCTATCACCTGGCGTCTCGAGACGCCGGAGGGCCGTGCGGCGGCGCGCCTGCAAGAAGCCGCAACGGCGCTGGCCCTGCTGGCGCGGCGGCACGGTGCCGCCCTCCTCGGATCGGCGTGGGAGTACCGCGGCAGGGACATCTACCTCATGCTACACTTTGGTGGAGAGGAAGGAGAGAACTGCCTCCTTGCGTTGGCCGCGAGCCCGCCCGCGCGCGGCCCGGCGGCCGCCAGGCCGAAGGCTGTCCTGCCCGCCCTGAAGCCTCCCCGGCCGCAACCGGCGCGCAGGCGCGCAAAACCCGGGCCATCGCGGCCGCGCGTGGCCATCGTGCTCGACGACGTGGGCACGCTGCCGGGGACGGAGGAGTTCTTTGCCCTTGACATACCGCTGACCGTGGCCATTCTCCCCTTTACGCGCTACGCCCATGCTTATACCGGGCGGGCAAGAGCCGCCGGGCACGATGTCATCCTGCATCTGCCCCTGGAGGCGCGCGGGGGGGACGACCCGGGGCCGGGCGTGCTCCGCGGGGATTGGCCGGACGAGCGCATCGTCGCCCAGTTCGAGGCCGATCTGGCCGCCGTGCCCGGAGCGGTGGGGGTCAACAACCACATGGGTTCGCTCGGCACCGCGGATGAGGACCTGATGCGGCTCATCCTGGCCGTGCTCAAGCAAAGGGGCCTCTTCTTTCTCGACAGCCGCACCTGGCCCGGCTCGCAAGCCGGCAGGCTTGCCCGCCAGGCCGGCCTTGACTGCGCCGAGCGCGACGTCTTTCTCGATCCGGAGGGCGCGACGGTAGCTGAGATTCACGGCCTGCTGCGCCAGCTGATCCGCATGGCGCATGCGCGCGGACGCGCGGTGGGCATCTGCCACGCCAACCGCCCCAACACCCTGAAAGCCCTGCGGACCTTCCTGCCCGAGTTCGCCGCGGCCGGCGTGGAACTCGTCACCCTCACCGGGTTCTTTCACTGATACCCCGTATAGACATACAAGCGATCCTTTCCCGCGCGAAAAAGAACGCAACTACAAATCTGTTCTTGCCGCGGCTTTGCATGAGCCATCTTCACGCCGGGCAAAGCGATATACCCTCGCCCCTCCGTGCCATAAGCCCCCTGCGCGCTGAATCCGGCCGGATGCGCCGGACGAACGGGATGCATATGGTAGTTTTGGAGGGGTTTGAGATGGCCGCCCGTGAACCCGAGTATGCTCCCTTCGATCCATCCATGCTGCTGGACCAGGGCCTGGATACCCTCCTGGCCGTGCTCCTCTTGAGCAAAAGGTTGCACGTGGAGGATTTTTCCCTGGCAGGGTCTAGGCATGCCAAGATCGAGGTGAGCGGCGAGGCCATTGAATACGGCCTGGCATCCCTCGTGCAGATTCTCACCCTGATGCCTCCGGACGGGGGGGGGAGGGAACGGAGCGAACAGCAGGAGACCGCGGCCGGGACTTCTTTCTGGCAGAGCCTGAAGGATTTCGTCCTGCCGCCGATCAAACCGCCGCACAAGAGATAGCCTCGCGAAGAAAACACCCGTCATGCCTCGGTAGCTTTTGCATATCGCCATGAACGGCCGCGCATGATTCAGGATGGCCCGTGACAGGAGGGGTATCCTGTGTTATTATTTAACATAGTAAAATAATGAGGTGCAAGATGAACTCACGCCAAGATCAAAGGATCATCTGGCTCTTCGCCCGGGCGGTCGACCTGCTCCTCGCGGCGGCGCCGGGCGATCTATCCCTTTCACCGGTGCAATACTTTACCCTGCGCTTCATCGGCCTGCACGAGGAACCGACGCCGGGAGCCCTGGCGGAGGCGCTGAACGTCAGCAATGCCGCGGCCACCAAGCTCATCGACCGCCTGGTCCGCAAGGGCCTGGTCGGCAGGACGGCCGGCACGGCCGACCGCCGGGAAAAAAAGCTTACCCTGACGCGCGAGGGGGAGAGACTGCTGGCCGCGGCCGATGCCGGCCGCGAGGAAGCGCTGGGCCGCGTTCTTGCCCGCCTGACAGAACGCGAGCGGGAGGATTTGCACCGTGCGTTGGATTCTTTCCTCGCGGCCGCCCTGCATGATCCGGGAGCGTTGAAAAAGATCTGCCTCTACTGCGGCAGGCTGCACGAACCGGCCTGCCCCGGGGAGCAGCTCTACCGGCGTCTGGGAGGCCCGCCCAGGCAGGTTTGAGCCGGAAACCGCCTGAGTCCCCACGATCATGGCCGGTGCATTGTCTCGTGACCCCCTGGCATACAGGGTAAAGATAAAAAAAAGGAGTCGATCGAGCATGGATCTCAAGGGCAGCAGGACCGAAGCCAATCTGCGGCAGGCATTCGCCGGCGAGTCGCAGGCCAGGAACAGGTATACCTATTTTGCCGGCGCGGCCAGGAAAGAAGGGTTTGAGCAGATCGCCGGGGTATTTTTGGAAACCGCGGACAACGAGAAGGAACACGCCAAGGTGGTCCTGAAATTCCTGGGCGGCATCGGCGACACCGCCGCCAACCTCGCGGAGGCCGCGGCCGGGGAAAAGCAGGAATGGACCGCCATGTACAAGGATTTCGAACGCATGGCCCGCGAGGAAGGATTTCACGAGATCGCGGCTTTCTTTCACGGCGTGGCCTCCGTCGAGGCGGAGCACGAGGCCCGCTACCGCGAGCTGTTGCGCCGGGTCGAGGAGGGCACCGTCTTTAGCCGCGCCGAGGAAAAAAAGTGGCACTGCCGTAACTGCGGCTACGTGCATGCCGGCAAGGAGCCGCCGGAGAAATGCCCGGTTTGCGCCCACCCCAGGGCTTTCTTCGAACCGCGCGGGGAAGCTCTCTGATCTTGGAAAGGGTGTTGGACGATGAAGAAATGGCGCTGCGGTGTCTGCGGGTACGTCCATGACGGCGACGCCCCTCCCGACCGCTGTCCCAAGTGCGGGGCGGCAAAGGAGATGTTCGCCGAGCTCCAGGCGGAGGCGGCGGCCCTCTTGGCGCGGGCCAGGTTCGCCAACTCCCTCCACATGCGGCTCCACGCGCTCATGAACGAGGTGGGCGAGATCGGCCGGCAGGGTGTGGAGGATAACCTGGATCCCGGCTGCGCGGCTCTATTCAAAAACGCGCTCGAGCACGCCGCCGTGATCCAGGGCATGATCAAGGCCGAGATCGCGGGCCACCAGGGCAAGGGGAAATGGGGATGAGCGAGAAAAGATACGTTCTGGAGACGGGCGATTTCGACGGAGAGGCCACGGTGGGGCTGGCGGATCGGGCTGCCGGCCTCACCGCCGTCATCGTGCCGGGCGTGGGGAGCAACCTGATCTCGTTTCGCGATACGGCGGGCGGGGTCGAGTATCTGCACAAGCCCCGTGCCCTGGCGGAACTCATCTCAGCGCCCGTGGGCTACGGCAATCCCGTGCTGCTGCCGCCCAACCGCATCCGGCATGGGCGTTTCACTTACGCCGGCGCGGCCTACGACCTGCCGATCAACAGCCCGCCGCATCACATCCACGGCCTGGTTCACAGCCTCCCCTGGCGCGTCGGCGGCCGGGGGGCGAGTGAAGCCGAGGGGGCGTGGGTGCGCACGATCATGGCCGGCCGCGAGCACCCCGGCTTTAGCCGGGTCTTTCCCCACGACTTCAGCCTGGCCCTCACCTTCAGGCTGCGCGGGGGGACCCTCTCCATCCTGGCCGAAGCGGAAAACGGGGGCCCGGGGCCTTTTCCCTTCGGTCTGGGGTACCACACCTATTTCCGCCTGCCGATCTCGGATGGGGCGGTAAAGGAGGATTACCGCCTGAGCCTGCCCGCGGCGGCCAGATGGGAATTGGAGGAGCGTTTTCCCACCGGCCGCCTGCTGCCCCTGTCCGGCACGGACCGGCTCGAGGCCAGCCCCGTCGCGGATCTCGGGCTGGATGACATCTATACCGATCTGGCGCCTGGCGCGGCTGAGATCGCGGCCCGGCTGTGGCACGGCAAATCCGGCCGCGGCGTGGAATTCGCCTCGGATCGCTCCTTTATGCACTGGGTGGTCTGGAGCGGCCCCGGGCCCGGCGCCCCATACATCTGTCTCGAACCCTACACCTGCCTCACCGACGCGCCCAACCTGCCGCTCCCCCGGGAGCGGACCGGGCTTTTGGATCTGGCCCCAGGCGGGACCTGGCGGGGGTGGATCGAGTTCCGGCCCTTGCGATGACGGTTCTAAAACCGATGCCTGTACGAAGGCGGCGCGCCAGTTCCAGCCGGAGTCGCCGCATCCCTCCGGCGGCCTGTTCTTGCCGCGGTCCACGGCTCCTAAGCCCGCGGCGGGAAGTCAGGAGACGGATGCGGCACCCAAGAACGACAACCCGATGCAATTCTGTAAGGGGGCAGACCAGCGTGTGGGAGGCGGAATCAGCCCTGGCGGGGCTCGTGGCGTGGCTGGGGGATCAGGTACGCCAGGCGGGCAGGGAGGGCGTGGTCTTTGGCATGAGCGGCGGGCTGGACTCCGCCGTGGTGGCCGGGCTTTGCCGGAGGTGCTTCGCGGATCGCGCCCGGGGGCTTTTTCTGGATTGCGAGAGCGATCCGGCGGATCTGGCGGACGCGGAGGCAGCGGCCGAGGCGGTCGGGCTCCCGCTTTTGCGCCTCGACCTGACGCAGGTTTACCGGGGCCTCCTGCAGGCGGCCTTCGGCCCCGACGCCTGGGCCCTGCCCCGCGTCGTCACGGCCAACGTCAAATCGCGCCTGCGCATGGTCACGCTTTATGCCTGGGCCAACAAGTTGAACTACCTGGTGGTGGGCACGGGCAACCTGGACGAGCTTACCGTGGGCTATTTCACGAAATACGGCGACAGCGGGGTCGATCTCCTGCCCCTGGGCGCGCTCACCAAGGGGAGGGTGCGCGAGTTGGGCAGGGCGCTCGGCCTGCCCGCCAGGGTGCTCGACAAGCCGCCCTCGGCCGGGCTCTGGCCCGGCCAGACCGACGAGCGCGAACTGGGCCTGTCGTACGAGACCATCGACCGCTACCTCCTCGGGGCCGAGGTCGAACCAGAGGCCGCCGCCCGCATCGAGCGGCTCAGGCAGGCGAGCGGGCACAAACGCGCGATGCCGCCGATCGCGCCGCTCGCATGAAACAAGCCGTCTTGCCAAAGCTGGCCCGCGCCGCCGGGCCGCCGGCCGTGCCCCTCGTTCTCCTCGCGGCCTGGGCCATCGCGGCCGGGCGTGCCGGGGACGCCTTCCTCCTGCCGGGGCCGGCGGATGTCTGGCGGGCCCTGCTGGAACTCGCGCGGAGCGGCCGCCTGGCCGGGGGGCTCCTGCTCAGCCTGGCCCGGGTCTGCGCGGGTTTCCTCCTGGCCGCGGCTTGCGGCGTGCCTCTGGGAATCCTGGCCGGCAGATCGGCCTGGTTCACCCGGGCCAGCCGCGGCACGCTGGATTTTTTCCGCCAGGTGCCCGCGGTGGCGCTGGTGCCGCTCTTCATCCTCTGGTTCGGCCTTGGCGAAGCATCCAAGTTGGTGGTGATCTTCTACGCCTCGTTCTTCCCGGTCTTCCTCGCGGCGGAACTCGGCGCGGAGCAGGCCGATCCCCTGCTCGTCGAGGCCGGCCGGCTGTATTTGCGCAAGCCCGGGGCGGTTTTGCGCCGTGTGATCCTGCCCTCCGCCCTGCCCGCTCTCATGACAGGGCTCAGGCTGGGCGTGGGTTACGGCTGGCGATCCCTGGTGGTCGCGGAGATGCTGGCCGCCGCCAGGGGTCTGGGAGCCCTGATCGTCGAGGCGCGCGGGTTCGGCCGGACCGACGCTATGCTGGCCGGCGTGCTCTGCATCGGCGCGGCGGGTATCCTGCTCGACCGGGCGCTCTCGGCTGCGGAGAGGGCCGTGCCCTGGGCCCGGCGGCAGGAGGCAAGCCGTGGTTAGCCTGCGTTTCGCCGGGGTCAGCCACGGTTTCGGCAGGCTCCCCGTGCTCGCGGCGCTCGACCTCGCGGTGGCGCCGGGTGAGGTCGTGGCGATCCTGGGACCGAGCGGCTGCGGCAAGACGACGCTCCTCCGCCTGGCGGCGGGGCTGCTCGCGCCCGCCTCCGGCAGGATCGAGCGCCCGTCGCGCGTGGGCATGGCGTTTCAGGAGCCGCGGCTCCTGCCCTGGCGGGACTGCCTGGGGAACGTGCTTTTTGGCGTGGACGGCCCGGTCACGGCCGCGCACCGGGCGCGGGCCGGCGAATTACTGGCAGCCCTGGGGCTTTTGGGATTCGAATCGTACCGGCCCGCCGCCCTCTCGGGCGGTATGGCACACCGCGTCTCGCTTGCCCGCGCCCTGATCGGCCGGCCGGAGCTGCTCTTGCTGGATGAGCCGCTGGCCGGCATGGATTATTTCGGCCGCACGGACCTGGAGGAACGCCTGGCGTCGCTCTGGCGCGAGGAACAGCCGGCGGTGCTGCTCGTTACCCACGATCCCGACGAAGCACTCTACCTGGCCGATCGCATCCTGATCCTCTCGCCGCGCCCCGGCAGGATCGTGGCGGAACAGCGGGTGGCGGCGGCCCGGCCGCGCGACCGGCTCGCGCCGGACGCAGCCGCGGCCAGGGCGGTGTTACTGGCCGCTCTGAGACGCGCCCGGGAATCCTCCGCTCCGGATCCGGGCGACGCGATCTCCACGTCTCAACCCTGATGCACTACGCAAAAGCTCGGGAGGTTTTGATATGCGCAAGGGTGTGTTCTTTAGCCTGCTTCTTTTCGCGCTCCCGGCCCTGGCCGGCCTGTGCCTGGCAGGCCGTGCGCAGGTCCTGAGAGTCTCGTACAACCCCATGCCCCTGAATCTGCCGTCCATCATCCTGCGGCGGCGGGGTTATCTGGAGGAAGCCGCGGCAGCCCTTGGCTGGCGGGTGGAGTGGGTCTCCAACCTGCAGACCGGCCCCCTGATGTCCGAGGCCATGGCCGCCGGCGCGCTGGATATCGCCGCGGTCATGGGCGAAACGTCCGCAGTGGTGGCAAAAGCCGCAGGCAACGACCTGGTCGTCGTGGCGCCTTACAGCGTGGCTCCGGGTGCCTTTGCCCTCGTCGTGCCGGCAACCGGCGGAGCAACCGGCGCGGCGGGCCTGGCCGGGAAGAGGATCGGTCTGCCGGTGGGGACCACGGCCCATTATCTCCTGGCGCGTTTTTTGGCTACGGAGGGCCTGTCCTTGGCTAAACTGGAAGTGGTGAACATGGCCGTGCCGGACGCGGCCGCCGCCGTCGCCGCCGGTCGGCTGGACGGGGCGGTCCTGGTCGAGCCGGTGCTCAGCAGGGTTTTGGCCGGGGGCAAGGTGCGGCTGCTCAGGGACGGCACGGGCCTGATCGGCGGTTTGACGGTGACGAGCGTGCGCGGTGAGCTGTGGCGCGGGGAGCCGGCCCTTGTCCGGGCCTTCCTTGGCGCGGTCTCCCGCGCCGGGCGCTACCTGGCGGAGCACATGGACGAGGCCGTAGACGAAGCCGCCGGGGAAACCGGCCTCCCGCCCGAACTGGTGCGCAAGATCGCGGCCAAGTACCGGTTCCTGGAGATCCCCGCCACGGAGATGCGCCGCGAGCTGGGCGCAGTCATCAGCTTTCTCGCGGAACAGAAGCTGATCGCCAGGCGGCCGGCCCTGGCCGATCTCGTGGTCGAGCCGTGACCCCTCACCCCCAACCCTTCTCCCATGGAGCCCATGGGGAGAGGGGAGCCCTTGGGCTTTAGACCCCGTTGGTTTTGCCCTCTCCCACCGGGAGAGGGCGGCGCGAATGGTGAGGTCCGGAACAGGGATTCAGACTTTTTCACAACGCATCTAATGAGAACCGCGGCATGGAGGTACGCGCATGAACGAACAGCTACGTAAACACACCTCGGGACCCATCCTGGTCAGCGCCTGCCTGCTGGGCGAGGCCTGCCGCTACGACAGGAGCCACTGCCGGCATGAAGGCGTGGCCAGGCTCGCGGCCGAAGGCCGTGCGATCCCGGTCTGCCCGGAAATGCTGGGGGGCCTCGGCGCGCCGCGGCCGCCGGCGGAGATCGTGGGGGGCGACGGCGCGGCCGTCCTGAACGGCCGGGCAAAGGTCGTCGACCGGGAGGGGCGCGACCTGACCGGAGCTTTCGTCTACGGTGCCGAACTGGCGCTGGCCGAGGCCAAGCGGCACGGCGCCGCCGCCGCTTTGCTAAAAGAGGGGAGCCCCTCCTGCGGCGTGCGGCGGATCAACGGGGGAACCCCCGGCAAGGGCGTGACCGCGGCCCTGCTGGAGCTGGAGGGGTTGGCTGTCTACAGCGAGGAGGATGTGGACTGACTGCCATTGACCGATCGATCGCACCGCTTGCAGTTGTTCGTATTCACCAGACTCCGGAAGGATTTTTGGGTTGCGGCAAGAATTTGGGTAGCGAGCGGTCACAGTTGATGTGGATGCTCTCTGTCCAAAGATCGCTCAAAATTTAATAATTATAAAGGAGATTATGTTATGAAACGTTATTTATTCCTCATTCCCCTGATGTTTCTCCTTTCGCTGACATTATTGGCGGCGGAATCGAATTTCGGCGTCAAAGATCCGGGTTTACTCAATTTGAAAGGCTTGATTTACTACCTGCCCGAAGAAACCTACGAGATGCCCGCCGATCTCGAGCAACAAGAGCCCCGGGGCGTCATCTACACGAAAAAACTGGATATTCCCGCCCGTGATTTCACAGAGGGATTTCCGGGCGTCACGGATCGGTTCGAGTGGTTCGGCCTGATCTACACGGGCACGTTTGAGATCACAAAACCCGGCCTGTACCAATGGCGGCTCGAGTCCGACGACGGCAGCCGCCTGTGGATCGATAACGAGGAGATCATCAATAACGACGGCGTCCACGACATGACCTCCGCCGATGCCGAGCAGCAACTGGGCAAGGGCCGGCACACCATCAAGGTTTGGTATTTCCAGGGACCGGCCACCGAGGTCGGCTTGCGGCTCTTTATCAAGGCGCCCGGGGAAAAGGAGAAGATCTTCTCCCTGGATGATTTCTCCGTCGGTGTCTCCGCGGCGTTGAACAGCGTCAGCGCAAAGGCGACGCGGGATGGGATCCTCGTCCAGTTGGACGCGCAACTCCTGTTCGATTCCAACAAGTTCGAGATCAAGCCCGCGGCCGCGCAGAGCATCAAGAACACGGCCGAGATCATCGCCATGTACCCGGGCTGCCTGGTCCGCATCGAGGGGCACACGGACAATATCGGAAGCGAGCAGGACAACCAAAAGCTGTCGGAGAACCGCGCCCGCGCCGTCAAGGAGGCGCTCGTCAAGGCGAATGTGCCCAGGAACACCCGCTTTGAAGTCATCGGTTACGGGGAAACCCGGCCCGTGGCGGATAATGGTACGGAAGCGGGGCGGGCCAAGAACCGGCGGGTGGAGATCCTGATCGTGCCGTGACCACGCTCATCCATCAGCGCGTCGAGGCGGCCGGGGCCGGCACGAATCCCACCGGTGCATATACCAGGAAAGCTCGTGATTACGCGATGTTTCGGCCCGCGTATGCACCGCAAGCCATTGATGCCCTCCTGAAGCTCACCGGCCTCGACTCAACCTGGGCCGTCGCGGATCGTAGAGACGATGACCGGATCTTGATCTCGGTCGCCGATGACGGAGTGGGCTTCGATCCCGCCAAGCTCGCGGCGGGCCGGTCCGCTTTCGGGCTGGAGGTGATGCGGGAGCGCGCCGCGCAGATCGGCGGCGAGGTCCGGATCGAGACTGCGCCGGGGCGGGGCACCACGGTGGCGGTGGCCGTTGCTGTATATCAGCGAACGGACGGTCAAATACCAGATGGCCGAGATCCTGCGCCAGCTCCAGCTCGAAACCCGCCGTCAGGCCATTGCATACGCCCGCAAAGCGGGATTGGGCAAGGAGGACGAGCGGCGGGGATTGAAGGTCTCAGCCGGCCGCGTCGTATGGCAAAGGTCGAATCACAAAAGGAAAATGCGAAATGCGCGAAAGCGGGAGGCAAAAGTGGCAATCAGAAAGGCGATCTCGCTGAACCCCACCAACGTATTCTGGGCGGCATTGCTGATCGTACTCCTGGCCTATCTCTCATTTGTCGCATCCATCGCTCTTCGCTCCAGCGGCGACAGGCAATACTCCCTCCCGGAAGAATCCATCACCAATCGTCTTGAAGCGCGTATTCCCGTTTTGATGAAAACCTACGGTATTCCAGGAGTCAGCCTGGCCCTCATCCAGCAAGGCAAGACGGTCTGGTCCCAGGCTTACGGCTACGCCGACCTCGGGACAAGGAGAAAAATGACCGTCGATACCCATTGCCGGGTGGAGTCCATCTCCAAATCGGTCACCGCCTGGGGTATCATGAAACTGGTTGAGCAAGGCCAGATAGAGCTGGACAAGCCGGTGGGAACGTACATAAAAAACTGGGTCTTCCCGGAATCGCGGTTCTCGGCGGAGAACGTGACCGTCAGGCGGCTGCTCAGTCACAACGCCGGCATGCCCCTGGGGACGATCGGCGTACGCTACGCGCCGGGGGGAGAGATCCCTTCCCTGGAGGAGAGTTTGACCAAGGAAGCCGTGCTCCGGCAGGAGCCCGGCTCGTCGTTTTCCTATTCCAACACGGGCTTCGACCTGCTCGAGCTGCTGATCGAAGAGGTCACGGGCCGCGATTTCGCCGAATACATGGCGGCGGAGGTCTTGAGCCCCCTGGGCATGCGGAATTCCAGTTTCGTCTGGAGCGAGGATCTGACCCCGGCGGTGCCCGACGGGCACGATGTCCAAGGCAACCCCATACCGGTCTACGTCTATCCCGGGAAAGCCTCGGGCGGCCTCTTCGCCACTGTGGGGGACATCGCCGCCTTCGTCGCCGCGGGCATGCCGAGCTTTGCCCGCGAACGGCATGAAGTGCTCAGCGACCGGAGCATCCGGGAGCTCCATGCGCCAATGGTGAAACTGACCGGCTATTACGGCCTTGCCTTCGATGCTTACGGCTTGGGGCACTTCATCGAGAAGCTTTCCGACGGCAAGACGGCGGTCGCGCACGGAGGCCAGGGTTCCGGGTGGATGACCCACTTCCATTTCGTGCCCGAGACGGGCGACGGCATCGTCATCCTCACGAACAGCCAACGCAGTTGGCCGTTTTTTGCCCATGTCCTGAGCGATTGGGCGCGATGGAACGGTCTGCCCCCGCTCGGCATGGAGAGAATCCTCCTGGCGACCAGGATGTTATGGGCCGCGATCGGCCTGCTTTTTGCATTGGCATTATGGCAGATATGGCGGCTGGGGAAGGGGCTTGCCGCGGGAAGGCGCCGGTTGGCGCCGCTGGCCAAGGCCTCCCGGCTCCCGCGCGCGACCGAGGGCTGCTTGGCCGCCGCCTTGGGCGCCGGTCTCTGGTGGGCGGCGAACCAGGACTACCTGTTCATATCCGCGGTCTTCCCGCGGACCATCGGTTGGCTGGGGTGTTCTCTCTTGCTGGCCGCCATCGTCCTGCTGTTATCGGGGTTGTGTCCCTGCTTGCGGAATCGGCATGGGCAACCGATATGTTGAGAATCCCATAGGTTCCACTGCGTCGGATCGGGGGGCAATGAACTTGAAAGTCGACGGCTGCCTCGGGTGCGACGCCCACCGTAAAGATCCACGGGGATGCAGCCAAAGAAGAACGCCGGTCTTCAAAGCCTCGACGTCCATCCGGCCGTCCTGGAGGGAAGCCAGTTTTTGCTTGGGGTAGATCTTGGCAATATAGAGAATGCCCTGCAGGACGCCGTTGCCGAGGCCGGGTATCCGTTGCTCCGTGGCCAGGGCGGCCTTGGCGCTCAACTTCCGCGTTTCCGGCGCTGAGAAAGGTTTGTCGAAATAAGTCTGGTCGAAGATTCGCTTCTCGACGAATTGGGATCATGACTCCACCGTCTCCCCATCCTCTGACACCCTCACTTCCAGCCCCCTCTCCTTTGCGAACCGCCGCAACTCTTCCCGACCGAGCAAGCAGTGATTGATGGCCTCCATATGGACGGCGACCATCGTGGTCCACGGCGCGTAACGGCAAACCTTTTCAATGTCATGAGCGCTATGGTGATGGAGCGCCCGCTCGGCCATGCCGGCGGACAAGTATCCAGAGATTTGTCCGGATCTCTTTGCCAACGGCTCTTCCGGGCCGAAGCGCCTGCTCGATATGGATATCAAGATTTTTTCATCAAAAGAAGGAGTTCAATCGGATGGGTAGAAAGATGAAATATACGGACAAATTCATACATAGATCCGTATAATGGAACCATACCTCCGTCCCGCGTTCAACCTGACCGGGCCTCTATCTTGGGATGCGGGAGTGCGGCGGAAATGTACGGATCAATATTCAGCACTGATGCAGCTGAGGAGGAAGATCATGGCGGAGACCGGCAGGCAACCGAAGTACACCAAGATCAAGGAAGCGCTCATGGACGGGCTGAGATCGGGGCGGTACCCGGTGGGCGGCGTCATTCCGACGGAGACGGAGTTGATGCAGCAGTTCGGAGCCAGCCGTTTCACGGTGCGCCAAGCTCTGACGGAACTGGTCAACGAGGGATGGCTCCGCCGGGAGCAGGGTCGGGGGACGTTCTTCTGCCCGACTCCCGCCAGGGATCAGGGGGAGAGGCGCACCATCGCGCTGTTGAGCCCGGCGATCAACACCTACATCTTCCCCGAGATCGTCCGCGGGATCGACGAGATCGCGCAGGAAGCCGGGTACCAGTTGGTGCTGGCTCACTCCAACCACTCGTTCCGCCAGGAGGGGCGGGTGCTCCAGCGTCTCAAGGAAAACGGCGTGCGGGGCATCGTCGTGGAGCCCACCATGAGCGCCCTGCCCAATCCCAACCTGGACCAGTTCCGGGCCCTGATCGACGCCGGGACGCCCGTGGTCTTTCTCGACGCCGATCCGGGGCTGCCCGCCCCGGCCATCGTCCTCCAGGACGAGGAGGGGGGCTATACCGCGGCCAAATACCTGCTTGGCCTGGGCCACCGCCGAATCGCCATGGTCTACAAGGAAGTGCATCTGCCCGCCGTCAACCGGTACCGCGGCTACCAGCGGGCCCTGGAGGAGGCGGGGGTGCCGCTCGATCAAGCGCTGGTCCGCTCGTTCCGGGAACCGGAGTCCAAGGTGCCCGCCGGCTACCTGCAGACCAAGGAATTGCTGGCCCTGGGGCCGCGGCGCCCGACCGCCATCTTCTACTACAACGACGAGACGGCGGTCGACGGCTACCGGGCGATCTGGGAGGCCGGGCTGTCCATTCCCGAGGATGTCTCCGTGGTCGGCTTCGACGATTCGGTCCTGGCGCATCTGCACCCGGTGCGCCTGACGAGCCTGGTCCATCCCAAGCAGGACGCGGGGCGGCTGGCCGCCAGCCTCCTGCTCGGCCAGATTCAGGGGAAGATCGCCAACGAGGGGCGGAAGATCTATCCCTACCTGCCGGAATTGGTCGTGCGGAGTTCGACCGGCCCCCCCGCCGGGTTAGGGGAATATGGACGCTCGCAGGCCGGAAGGTAGAAGAAGCAACTGATCTTCTAAAAGGGGAGGTGATCCCGGCTCAGCGGAGACGCCCCGGTGAGACCAGAGAAAAGAGGGGAGATGCTTCTAACATGTCGAAGCGCGTAATTGCCCTCGTATGCCTCGGTGCGGCCGTCGCTCTGCTCTTGGCCCTGATGCCCGCGCCGCTCGCGGCCGCGGGCAAGGTCACCATCTCGATCATGGGCAAGAACAACGAGGCCGGCGATTTCCTGAACGACACCTTCAAGAAAGAGAATCCGAACATCGAGATCCAGTACGTCGAGGCCGATATGACCCGGTATTTCGCTATGAACGCCGCCGGTGATCCGCCGGATCTGCTCCGGGTCTACGGCTCCTCCGTGCCGATGCTGGCCGCCAGGAAACTCCTCCTGGATCTGACGCCGTACTTCAGAGCCAGCGACGTCCTGAAGCTCTCGGATCTTTCGCCCGTCGCCGATCTGTACAAATTCGACGGCAAGAGGCAGGGCAAGGGCGCGATCTACGGGATGCCCAAGGACTGGTCGCCCGACATGACCATCTTCTATAACAAGAAGATGTTGAAAGACGCGGGAATACCATACCCCAGCGCCACGGTGCCCATGACATACACCCAATTCGCCGAGATGCAAAAAAAACTGACCAAGCGCGAGGGGGATCGGGTCATCGTCTACGGCGGCAGTTCCTTCCCGTTGACCGACGGCTGGGGCGAGCAATATCTGAAGTTCATGTGCGCCAGCAACGGCGTCTCAATCTACAGCAATGATTTCAAGCGCATCAACCTGGTCAACAACACCGAGGTCAAAAAGGCGCTCAACTGGTATATTGATCTGGCCAAGGCGCACGCGATCCCCAACCCGCTCGACCCGCCCTCCGACTGGGACGGCGCGCTTTTCGTCGCCGGCAAGATCGCCGTGCAGCAATATGGGTATTGGTTCGGCGCCATGGCCGAGAGCGACATCACCCCGGAGGTCGGGATGGCGCCCGCGCCGGTCTGGGGCAAGAAGCGGCTGAGCCCCTGCATTACCGCCACCGGCTACGTGATCTCCAAGAAGACGAAGCATCCCAAGGAAGCCTGGCAGGTCTTCGAATGGTACATGGGGAAGAGCGCCGCCCGGAACAGGGCCGCGACCGGCTGGGGGGTGCCGACCTCCAAGTCCATGTTCAGCCTGATGCCCCAGGGCACGCCGTTCGCCAAGTCCAATTACGACGTGGTCCAGGGCGAGATGAAGTATTTCACCATCCTGCCCAATAATCCTTACCTCGACCGCAACGCCGTGGATTCCGCCTTCAACAAGCACTGGGAGAACGTCTTGCGGGGGGCGGAGACCTTGGACGCGGCCTTGAAGGCCATCGAGGACGAGGTCAACCGGGCGATCGCCGAAGGCGTCGCGCGCCTGGGCGATTGAGCGCCGGTTTGAGCGGGAGGGGGGCCTGTCAGCCCTCCTCCCGCATCCCGGGAAGGAAAGGATGATGCCAGAATGGAGGTTATGACCGGCGCCAAGGCTCCAAGGACTCCGGTTAACGGACGCCGGGCTTTTCGGAAGGCGATGCCGTTTTACATCGCCATCTCGCCCTGGCTCATCGGATTCGTCTTCATGTCTCTCCTGCCGCTGATTATCGGCTTTCTGACCAGCCTCACCAATTACGACGGCCTTGACCCGGACTACCGTTGGATCGGCATGTCCAACTACCGGACGATCCTGGGCGACAAGGATGCCTGGTGGGGTTTGTACCGTACGGCGGTGATGACGGTCTTCACCGTGCCGCTGGCGGTCATCGGCGGCTTCCTCCTGGCCACCCTACTCAATCAGAGGGTTAAGGCGCTCGGCTTTTTCCGCACTGCTTTTTATCTGCCCTCCATCATGCCGGTAGTCGTGATGGCGCTGATGTTCCGCTTTCTTTTCGACCGCGACGGCGGACCCGTCAACGCGCTTATCAGCCTCTTCCGGCCGGGCACCGCCGTGGCCTGGTTGAGCAGCGATGGCTGCATGATTGTGCTCGTCGTCATGGCCCTCTGGGGGATGATCGGGGGCGGCATGGTAATCTATCTGGCCGGCCTGCAGGGAATACCGGCCGAACTCAAGGAGGCCGCCGCCCTGGACGGGGCCGGCGCCTGGCGGATCTTCCGCCATATCACCGTGCCGTTGATGACGCCGGTCCTCTTCTTCCAATTGATCATGGGGGTCATCGGCGCGCTCCAGACATTCGCGCAGCCGCTCCTGCTGACGCCGACCCCCGCGGGCGGGACGGCCTTCGGCGCGGTCCCGCCGCGGAGCAATTATCTCTTCGTCATCCACGCCTACAACCAGATCTTCGCCTTTAACCGGTTCGGCTATGGTACTGCTCTACTCTGGGTCCTTTTCCTCGTGGTTCTCCTCTTTACGCTGGTACTCTTCAAGAGCGGCGCCTATTGGGTTCATTACGAGGTCGATCAGGAGGGAAAAGGCAAATGAGCGGAGTCCTTTCCCCCGTCATGAGCCGCCGCTGGGCCAGGATAGCACTCTATGGGCTGTTGATCGTCCTGACCATGGCCTTTCTCTTCCCGTTTCTCTGGATGATCGTCACCTCGCTCAAGTTCCGTACTGAACACAACGAGTATCCGTTCCATTTCTTCCCCAGGATTCCCCAGTGGGTCAATTACATCCGGGCCCTGACTTGGATCAATTACCTTAAATATCTGGGCAATTCCATGATTGTCGCCACCATCAGCGTCGGCTTGTACACGTTTTCCAGCGCCTTGGTGGGGTATGGCTTCGCCAGGCTGCGCGCGCCCGGCCGCAACTTCTTCTTCGTCCTCATGCTTTCCACGATGATGCTCCCGTATATCGTCACCATCATCCCCACGTACATCATGTTCAGCCGGCTCCGCCTGGTCGACACTTACTGGCTCTGGGTGTTCTGGGGCCTTTCCGGGAGCCCGTTCAGCATCTTCCTCTACCGGCAGTTTTTCGCCGGTATCCCCAGAGAACTTGAGGAATCGGCCACGCTTGACGGATGCAACTGGTTCCAGACCTTCTACCGTATCTTTCTCCCCCTGTCCGGGCCGGCAGTGGCCGTGGTCGCCGTTTTCATCTTCCAATGGGCCTGGGGCGACTTCATCACCCCCCTGATG
>JBLNBS010000054.1:0-4053 GCA_050260175.1 Patescibacteria group bacterium
CGTCTCCTCCCCAATCCGGCGGTAGAGGTTATCTCAGACAGTCCGGGCGCCCCCCGTTTTTCCTGTGGTAGAGGATGCATTCGCAGCACACGCCGTGACGTTTGCAGTCAGTGCTCTTGCAGGTGCAGTTCTGCTTGTTCCTGGCCGTGTTCTGACAATCCGCCATTGTGGCACACCTCCGTCGGTTTCTCGCGGGGCAGCCCCCGCGTGTGGTCAAGAGAAAAGATCAGGGAATCTCCAGGGTGAGCCAGGGCGCGTGCTGCTGGGCGCCGTAGACGTCCGTCTCGCCGGGATCGCCCGCGGCGCGGGACCGCCTGATGGTGACCTTGACGGCCGAGGCCGGATCGTAGTAGTGGATGCCGAGCACGTCCCGGCGTTCGAGACGGTAGAGTCCGGCGACCAGCGCCTCGTCGATCAAGCCGCCGGCCTTGATACGGCGATAATCGGCGGCGCGGCGGAAGATGAGGTCGAAGGTCAGCTCGTAAGGCCCGGCGTTTTTACTCCTCACCACATCCAGCAGTTCCGCGAGCAGCACGGTCATTCCTTCTCCTCTTTTATAAATCCTACACCGCTTTCACGCAAAGGCTCGTAAGCGTACCCGGACAAGACGCAGAGTACGCTGAGGAAATCCGCCGGATAGTTTCACCGAACCCGTACAAGGACGTACGGGTTTGAGAATGGTTTTCCTATGTAGCCCTGCTCAGGAAGGGCTAAAGGGCGTGCGACGTACATGGATGTACCAAAGCCGCCCCCGCCCAGGAAGGGCTAAAGGGCGTGCGACGTACATGGATGTACCAAAGCCGCCCCAGGGTTTCAACCCTGGGTTGATGGTGATCGGCCTTTTTCACACCGCTTTTAGACAAGAGGGCGTGTTTGGGAAGAAGGAAAACGATTGAGCTGATGGAGAATACCTGGCTTTGATCAAAACCAAATCAGGGCGCGAACCGCGTGAGAACCGTTAAGGAGCCGTGGTTCCGTTATCGGCTGGGGCGCGAGGGGTGAAAGAAGGCATGAAATACGCCATCATCGTGGGCGACGGCATGGCCGACCGGCCCGTGCCGGAGATCGGCGGCAGGACGCCCCTGGAAGCGGCGGACACGCCGCATCTCGACGCCCTGGCCGCCCGCGGCCGCCTGGGCACGGCTGTCACCATCCCCGCCGCCGCGCCCGAGGCCGGCAGCGATGTGGGCAACCTTTCCATCCTGGGCTACGATCCGCTGCGCCACGCCTGCGGCCGCGGTCCGCTAGAAGCGGCCAACATGGGGATCGAGCTGGGCTCCGAGGACACGGCCTTTCGCTGCAACCTGGTGACCCGGGACGGCGACCGCATGGCGGATTACAGCGCTGGCCATATCAGTTCCGAAGAAGCGGGCGAGCTTATAAAAGCGGTGAACGAGAAACTTGGCGGCGGGGGCATTGAGTTCTACCCGGGCGTCAGTTACCGCCATCTCATGGTCTGGCGGCGCGGCCCCGCGGGCGCGGTCTGCCACCCCCCGCACGATTTCAGCGGCGGCTCCATGGCGGCGCACTGGCCGTCCGGTCCGGGCGCCGAGGCGCTCGGCGGGCTGATCCGGGCATCCTGGGCCGTGCTCGACTCCCACCCCGTCAACCTGGCCCGGGCGGCGCGGGGCGAGGCGCCGGCCAATTCCATCTGGTTTTGGGGCCAGGGCAGGGCGCCCAGGCTGGAAACCATCCCCGCGCGTTTCGGCCTGGCGGGCGTCGTCATCTCGGCCGTTGATCTCGTCAACGGGCTGGGCCGCCTGGCGGGCCTGACGCCCGTGCGGGTCCCGGGCGCCACGGGTTATCTTGACAGCAACCTGGCCGGCAAAGCCGCCGCCGCATTGCAAGCCCTGGCGGATCACGATCTCGCCTACGTGCATGTGGAGGCGCCGGATGAGGCGAGCCACGAGGGATCGCTCGTGAACAAAATCAAGGCGATCGAACTCTTCGACGCCGGGATCGTGGGGCCGATCGTACAGGGCCTGAAGTCCTTGGGCCCCCACCGGGTGCTCGTCATGCCGGACCACTACACCCCGCTCGAGGCCAGGACCCACACCCGCGAGCCTGTGCCGTTCGTGGTCTACGACAGCGAAAAGGAGGGGCCGGGCGGCCGGGCTTTTAACGAGGCCGAGGCGGCAAACGGGGAATGGCGAGGGTTGCCCGGACCCGAGGTGATCGGGTTGTTACTGGGCTGAATCGATGATGCCACATTCTTCCACGGCCGCTTTATAGAGTGACATTATCACAGACCGACGACACTTAGGAGCCTGTGCGCGTAATGCCACGGACCACTAGATACAGTGGTACCGCGTGGCACTTGATACCAGAATTTGTGCTCCGTATGCCATAAATCAGGTTAGTCGCACAAACTCCTAGCGATCGCCGATGGTTGACAGGTCCTTGCGGACATGGTATGATCACAAACCTGACGGGCAACTGCGCCGGGCAGCCGCGGGCGCTGTGGCCGCAAGGCCGCGTCCGAGGAAAGTCCGAGCTCCGCAGGGCAGGGCGCTGGATAACGTCCAGCGGGGGCGACCCCAGGGAAAGTGCCACAGAAAAGGAGACGCCGACCGGGCGCAAGCCCGGGGCAATGCTGAAAAGGCGCGGTAAGAGCGCACCAGCGGCCCGGTAACGGGCCGGCTCGGCAAACCCCGCCCGGAGCAAGACCAAATAGGAGGGAGACAGGATGGCCCGTCCTTCCCTCGGGTTGGTCGCTGGAGGCGCCGGGCGACCGGCGCCGTAGAGAGATGGCTGCCGTCCGCCGCAGCTCCGAACGGGCTAAGGCGGAAACAGAACTCGGCTTAAAGGCGCAGTTGCCGCGGTAAACCAAAAGCCCCCTCGCGCTAGGGGGCTTTTTCCTGCCGCTTTTACGCGAAAGCCGTCATAGGCCCAAAGGGGACATGGTACGTTGGTTCACGCGCGGTGCGCCGCAGGCCGGCCAGTTCCTTCCCGTCCCGCAGGAGCACGACTTCTCCCGGCAGGTGCCGCCGGGCTTCCTCCGGCGTCACGCCGGGAGCCAGGAGATATAACACCCGCCCGGCCAGGGCGGCGGTCAAACGCCGGTTCGTCCGCGCGATCACTTCCGGCCGCCAACGCCAGAGATGTCTTCCGGCACCTCCCGGGCAGGCGCCAAAGATGACGCCCACGCCATCCGGGGCCAGGAGATCCAGGCAGAGATCGACCGCCTTGAAGAAACCGAGGAGCGATTGGTCCGAGGGTTTCATGCCCACCAGGCAAAAGCCCGCCGGCTCCGGCCGCGGCAGCAGGGCGTAGGAGAGGAGACGGCGCCTGGCTTCGGCCTCGCATGCTCCCGCCGCGCCGGCCCACAAGCCCGCGAGGCCGCCATCCGGCCGCGCCAGCATGGCGAGGTAAAAGTCGAGGGGCGCAAAGGCAGCCGCCGCTTCCATCGCATCGCGCAAAGGATTGGATGCGGCGCCCCGGGCGGCCGGCGGCAGGCTGTGAAGGGCGGTGATGGTGTGGAGGTCGGCCGCGCCGGGCAGGATCAGCTTGGCACCGCCCGAAAAGCCCGCCGCGGGATGAAAATTGACCGTGCCGATGCCGATGCGCAGGTCGGCCTCGAGGAGCAGGGGATTGAGGCGGATCGTGCCGCCGTGCGGCAAGGCGCCCGCGTAAGCCCCCTGCCGCAGGGCGTCGTGGTGATGAACGGGCAGATCCAGGCCGGGCGGGAGCTTGGCCGCGATGTTGGCCTCCTCGAGGCCCGCGTGCGCCCCGCCGGCAAAGAGGATCTCGATCCGCGCCGGGGAAGGCCGGGCGGCGGCCAACTCGCCGCAGACTGCCCTGACGACCGCTGCGGTCCGGGCCGGGCGGCTAGCATCCTCGAGCAGGATGAGGATCCGTTTTTTGCCCGCGGCCAAGTCGCACAGGCGCGGGGAGGCTATGGGGCGGCGCAGGGCGCGGATTATCTCCGCTTGCGGGAGGGCGCCGGGGAAAGCGGGTGAAAGGATGCGTGAAAAGGCGGCCAAGGTTCGCCCCCCGGAATTATGCGCCCCCGCGGCGGGCACCGGCATGACGAAGGCCGCGGCGGCTGAGAGA
>JBLNBS010000055.1:0-13863 GCA_050260175.1 Patescibacteria group bacterium
GGTTGACGATCACGTCCCCCCGCCCGACCCGGCGCGTCTCGCCGTCGACGGTCATCTCGCCCCCGCCCTCCAGGATGACGTAGACCTCCTCGTCCCGGCCGTGGGCGTGGTAACCGATAGAGACGCCGGGATCCAGCTCGGTGTAGTTGATGAATCTGAGGCCGCTTTTGAACTCGGCGCCGTCAAAGAGCGTGGCGCCGGCCGCCAGGCCCCGCCCGCCGTGCGAGGAGTGCTTGGCCAGAGCGCTTTGGTACATGTTACGGACCAGCATGGGCAACCCCCTCATCATTTCCCTCCTGCCGAATGATATAAAAGCCGGTATTTACCACGGCAGTAAGGGTGTGGCATAATGGGATGGTGATTCTTCCCGATCGCGGCAGCAATATCCATAGTGAGGTGTCCTCCTGATGTGGATCTTCTTCCGCATCTTTGCCTCGTTCACCTTGCGCCTCACGGTACTCGTCGTCGTGGGAGCGCTTCTCGCCGCCGCCGTGCTTACGCTGGGCATTGCCGCGCCCACCGCGGACCTGGTCAGGGAGGCTTTTGCCAACCAAGCGACAGCGGCCATACACACCGTGATCCGGAACATGGCGCCCGGAGACCGGGCCGCGCTCGCGCGGGGCGAGATTCCCGGACCCGACGGCATGCGGCGGCTGCAGGCCGCCGCCCGCGACAACGGCTATCCCGCCGTCGTCTTCTGGCGCGGCGGCGCGCCGCTCTTTGCCGTGGGAGAAAAAGCCTTGAACGCCGCGGCCCGGGAGCGCCTGCGCGCGTTGTCCCAAAAGCATGCCAAGGCCTGGCGCGGGAGGACCGTCCTCGTGAGCCGCGGACCAGAGGCAACGGGTGTGCTGTTTCTGGCCACGCCTGGCAGGGCGGACGACCCGATCAGCGTGCTCATCCCCCAGCGCGTCATCGCGCGGCGCAACAGGGGGCGGCTACCGGCCTTCATCCTGGTGCCTCTCATCGCCCCGCTCATCGCCCTCTTTTCCGGCCTGATCGTCCTGGGCGCGGTCAACCGGCACCTGCAGGCCCTGAGCAGGGTGGCGAACGAAATCGCCAACGGCCGCCTGGCGACCCCGGTACCCGAGTTCAAGTCCGAGGACAGCCTGGGCGATCTCTACAAAGATATCAAGCGCATGCAGAAGAGCCTAAGAGAGCTCGTGGGCGGCCTGACCACGGCCGCCGAGGAGATGGGCGGCGCCTCCCTGGCGCTGGAATCCGCCGCGCGCGAGGCGAACCGCAGCTCCAACTCGGTCGCGTCCACCATGACCGAGATGGCCGGCGGCGTGAGCGACCTGGCGGACAATATCCGCACCGCCACCGAGCTCATCACCGGCATGGCGGCCCGCATCGAGCACACCAGCAGGGCCGCGGAGACGGCGACCGGGATCTCCCAGGAAACGCTCTCCGCCACGGAATCCGGCCTGGAGGTGGTCTCCTCGGCCATGAGCGAGGTCAACGCCCTGACGCGGCAGCTCGCCGACCTGGCCGAGGTCGTGGCCTCCCTGCGCGCCAGTTCGGCCGAGATCGACGAAGTGGTTCAGTTCATCGCCGGCGTGGCCGAGCAGACGAACCTCCTGGCTTTGAACGCCTCCATCGAGGCGGCGCATGCCGGCGAGTCCGGCGCGGCCTTCAGCATCCTGGCCGAGCGCATCCAGACCCTGTCGGCCAACGCCGCGGAAGCGGGCGTGAAGATCGGCCGGCATATCCGCCGCATCCTGGATGGGATCTCCCGCGTGGACGAGGTGACCGGCGCCAGCCGGGAGACCTTTGCCCAGGCCATGGAGAGGGTCAACAACGCCGGGCAGCTCTTTGCCCAGATCGGCATGATGGTCAAGGAGATCACGCTCCAGATCGAGAGCACGGCCCAGAACGCCGCCATGCTGCACGAACACGGGGAGCAGGCCAGCAATCGCATGCAGGGTGTGGCCGCGTTCTCCGAAGAGTTGGCGGCGGGCGTCGAGGAGGTGGCGGCCGTGGCCGGGGAACAGGCGGCCACGAGCGAACAGGTGGGCAAGACAGCCAACGAACTGGTCAAGCTGGCCAACGGCTTCAGGGAAACCGCCGCCAGGTTCGAGACTTGACAGTAATTAGACCCGGTTTAATAGGATTAACATGATTTTCAAGATTAGCACGGATTCTTTACCTATTAAATCATCTTTAATAATGATCTTAGGCCCTGAATCCTGTTAATCCCGTTAATCATGTAAATCATGTGATATCGTTCTCGAGCCTCCCTCTTCGCAACTCCACTCTCAATCCACTTCCAGCCGCGTCACGATCACCTCGCAGCGCCCGTCAGCCTCGGCGAAACGCACGGCCTCATCGAGCATCCGCCGCGCGTGGGCGCGGTCGTTCGTCACGCAGGCCAGGCCCACGACGGCTCTCTGCCACTGCCCCTCCGCTCCCACCTCGGCGGCGGCCAGGTGATAGCGGTTGCGCAGGCGTTCGAGGAGGCTGCGCAGGATCCGGCGCTTGTCCTTGAGCGAGAGGCAGCCGGGGAGGAGCAGCTCCAATTCGGCGCGTCCGGTCACCATGCTCACACCACGTATACCTGCCCGGGACTTGCCATGCGCGCCGGGCGGCCGAACGAGCGCGACGCCTCGGCCGCCAGCGCCTCCGGATCCGAGCCCTGCATGAAATGGGTCACGATCAGTTCGCCCGCCCCGGCCTCGCGCGCCAGCTCACCCAGGAGCCCCGCGGGCAGGTGGCCTTTTTCCACGGCCCGGGCCGGCGGCAGGCTCGCGGCCTCGGCCAGGACGAGGTCGGCGCCGCGCAGCGCCTCGCGCAGGGCTGGGCAGTCCCGCGTGTCGCCGGTATAGACGAGGCGCCGGCCTCCGGCGGCGACGGTGACGATCCCCGCGGGCAGGCTGTGGCCGGCCGGCCGCATGACCAGCTCCAGGCCGCCCACGGCGACCGGCGCCCCGTACGGCAGCTCTGCGACGTAGATGTGTTCCAGGACGAAATCGAAGCCGCAGGCGCCGAGCCAGGACCGCAGGCGCTGGAACTCGCCCGGAGGGAGATATACGGGCAGCGGTTCGCCGCGCCCCTGCCCTACGGTGGCGCCCAGGGCGACGGCGGGCAGATCGGCGCAATGGTCGTAGTGCAGGTGGCTCATGACTGCCGCGCTCACCCCCGGCAGCAGGCCCTCCTCCAGGAGGCGGCGGTAGATGCCGCATCCCGCCTCGAGAAGAAGGTTCGTCCCGCCGTGGCGGACCAGGTAGCCCAGGGTGGCGCGCCCGTCCCGGGGGTAGGGGCTGTTGACGCCTAAAATCATGAGTTCCATGGCGAATCCTGCCTTCCCAAGCATTTGTATCAGATCGGATAATCGGCCTTACGGTAACGACAATAACGGCGCCGGGTGCGCCGGTGCGGCCTGATAGACTTCGCATCTCGGCGTCGCTGCGTCGTTCCGGTGCTCAGCGTACATTTAGTACGCTTGCGATCCTCACTTCCTTGCTCCTTGATCTGCTCGTCTCTGAGGCCGCAAGCAGTGTCGAAGAAGACGATGCCGGCGCACCCGGCGCGGTTGCCAGCATCCTGCTACTGTGAGCAGCACCCCATCCTGGGGTGCTCCTGACGCAGGTAGAATGCCGAGCCCTGTCCGGGAAGGATTTTAAGGCTGCGCATGCCATGATGGCCCCTAACAGGCTAACGCTCACATTCACATTAACCGGCGGAGAAGGCGTGAAAGGCTAGTAGCGTCTCCCGTCGTCATAAGGGCGATTATCCGACGCAAACACCATCCCGCATCAACGATTCGGCGGACGCTCCCTTTTCCCTGCCGGACGGTGCAGGGATCCGCCCCCGGCCCGAGAAGACTACCCCAAACAGTTGGAGGCGCGGCCTTGGACCGCAACATCCGCTACAACAACCTGCACGGCGTGGCGCAGAGCCTGGCCCTGAACATGTTCCAGCCCTTTTTGGGCATCTTTGCCATCAAGCTGGGCGCCGGCAACACCACGGTCGCCCTGCTCTCCTCCCTGCCCGCCCTCACCAGCGCGGCCGTGATGATCCCCGGCGCTTACTGGCTGGAAAGGATGCCGCGACGCAAGGGGCCGACCGCGGTCCTCTTCCTCGCCAGCCGCGTGGTGCTGGCGCTCCTGGCCCTTGTCCCGCTCTGGCGGCCCGATCGCCGGGCTCTCCTCCTGGCGGCCCTGATCGGGCTGATGAATCTGCCCGCGGCCGTCGCCAGCGTCTCCTGGCAGGCGCTCTGCGCGGACATCTTCCCCTTGGCCTCGCGGGCCGCCATCTTTGCCGCCCGAAACCGCTGGATGGCCCTCTGCGGGCTGGCGCCGACACTGGCGGTGGGGTTCTTCCTGGACAGGCTGCGGTTTCCCCTGGGTTACCAGGCCATCTTCCTCGTGGCCCTGGCTGTTTCACTCCTGGAGATCTGGTTTCTCACGCGCCTCGAGGAGGACGGGGCTGCGCGGCCCGCGCCGCGTTCGCGCTCCCTGGCGCGCATCAGGGGGGAGTCCGGGTTCTGGCGTTTTACCCTCGTCTCGCTCTGCTTCCATTTCCCCTGGCAGATGGGCTGGCCGCTCTTCACCATCTACCAGGTGCGTTACCTCGGCGCCACGAATCTCTGGACCGCGATCTTTGCCGTCACGAGCACGATCTCGTCGGTGGCGACCTACGGCTGGTGGGGGCGGCGGGCGGAGCGCAGCGGCACCACGCGCATGCTGGTGCTGGCCGCGGGGGGCCTGGCCCTGACGCCCGTATTCTTCGCCCTCTCCTCCTCCCTCTACCCGGTCGCCCTCTTCAACCTGGCGGTCGGGTTCTTTGCCGCCGGGGCCAACCTCCTCTTCTTCAGCGGGCTCTTGGAGGTGACCCCCGAGGAGGACAGGGCCGCCTACATCGCATACAACAACACGCTCGTGAACCTCTCAGCCTTTGCCGCGCCGCTGCTCGGCGGATTGTGCGCGTCCTGGCTGGGCATCAAGGCGGCCCTGGTCGTCACGGCCGTGGCGCGGCTTTGCGGGGCCGCGATCATCGCCCGGTTCCTGGCCCTACCAGCGCGTCAGCTCGCGCAGGCGCCGACGCACCAATTGCCACCATGGGGTGGAAAAGGGCTCCGGCCGGGCGGCGGCCTTGCCCGGCGCGACTGAGGCTGCCCGGCCGGGGACGACGGCCGGCGCCGCGACCGGCGGTGCGGTGAAATCCCTCGCCACCGTGCCGGCGAGAGCCCGGTTGACAAAAACCCCCCAGAGGGCCGCGGCCATGCCGCTCCCCAGGTTGCCCTGGGGGGTCTTCATGGGCTTTTTGCCCTGGTCGTTGCCGATCCAGACACCCGCCACCAGCTCGGGCGTGTAGCCGATGAACCAGCCGTCCGTATAGCCCGTGGTCGTGCCGGTCTTGCCCGCCGCCGGGCGGCCGATCTCCGCCCGCACCCCCGTGCCGCGGGTGATGACGCCCCGCATCATCTCCGTCATGAGGCTCGCCGTGCCGGGCGAGATGACCCGCTGCCGCCGGGGGCCGGCGGCGGCCACGAGCCGCCCCCGGCTGTCCGTGATGGAGGTGTAGAGGTAGGGCGTGACGCGCAGGCCCCCGTTGTCGAACGCGGCGTAGGACGCGGTCAGCTCGAGCGGCGTCACCCCCCGCGTCAAGCCGCCCAGGGCCAGCGGGGCCAAGCCCACGTCGTTCCGCCTGCCGCTGCCGACGAGATCGAGCCCCATCCTCCGCGCCAGGGCATAGACCGGGTGCGGGCCGATGTCCTGCACGAGGCGGACGGCCACGATGTTCACGGACTCCTCCAACGCCCGGCGGAGCGGGATGGGGCCGCGGTAGATCCCGTCGTAGTTCCGCGGCTGCCAGGGCCGGCCGCCCACCCAGAACTCGGTGGGTTCATCCACGTAGACCGTCTCGGGCGAGTAGCCCGCCTCCATGGCCGCGGCAAAGACGAAGGGCTTGATGGCCGAGCCGGGCTGCCGCCGGGCGCGAGTGGCCCTGTTCAAGGGCGAGGTCAGGTAGTCCCTGCCCCCGACCATGGCCCGCACGGCGCCGTCGTACGGGTCGAGCGCCACCACGGCACCCTGCGGCTGGGGGATGCCGTCCTCGTCCTCGTAACCCACGGGCAAGAGGCGGATGGTGTCCTCGGCGGCGCGCTGCAGCTTTACGTCCATGGTGGTGCGGATGCGCAGGCCGGACCGGCGGATGTACTCCTCGGACCAGCCGAACTTGCTCCGCAACTGCGAGATGATCTCGCCGACGAGGTAGCCCCCGGGATGGGAACGCCCCGGCGAGGCCAAAAGCCGCACGGTCTCGGACCGGATCGGGCGGATCAGGCCGGCGCGCAGGTAGCCCGCGTGCCGCATCGACTCGAGCACGGTCCCGATCCGCTCCTCGCTCGCGTCCCGGTCGCGAAAGGGGGAGTAATACTCCGGCCCCCTGATCACCCCCGCCAGCAGCGCGGCCTCCTTGCGGCTGAGCTGCCAGGCGTGACGGCCGAAATAGGTCTGTGCCCCCGCCTCGACGCCGACCGCGCCGTGCCCGAGGTAGACGTGGTTCAGGTAGAACTCGAGGATCTGGTCCTTGCTGTACCTGCGCTCGATGCGGAGGGCGTAGGCGACGTCCGAGACCTTGCGCCAGAGGGTGCGCTCCTGCGTGAGAAAGACGATCTTTGCAAGCTGCTGGGTGATTGTGCTGCCGCCCTGCGTCAGGCGGCCGGTGCGGATGTCGTGGTAGAGCGCCCTGGCCACACCCCTCAGGTCCACCCCCCGGTGGCGGTAAAAGCGCACGTCCTCCACGGCGACCACCGCCCGGCGGAGAAAGAGGGGGATCCTGGTGAGGGGCACCCAGACCCGGCCCGTCCCGTAGAGCGTCGTCACCTCCCGCCCATCCTTGTCCAGAACGACCGAGGCTGTTTTGATCGCCTCCAACCGGGCGGGGAGATCCACGGGGGTAAAGAGGGTGTAGATGAAGACACCGGCCAGGGTAAGGGGCAGGATCAAGGTGCCCAGGGCAAGGTAGCGGATGCCCCGCGGCCCGGCCATGCTAGTCCCGGCCCCGGACCTTCCTGGACATCTTCACCTTGACGTCCTTGCGCCCGCCCGGCCGGTGTCCGCTCTCCACCTGGGCCTTTTGCGACTCGATCTCGCGCGGGTTCGGATGCCCGCGCCGCGGCTCATACGGCGGCCCCGTCTCCGTGCCGATCGCGTCGGGCACGTGTTGCTCGCCCAAGGTAAATCCCCTCCAACCATAGCGTGGCTGGAAGAGGGGCGGGGCATACCCGGGGGCGAACTCGCCTTAAGAAATAGCCGTTAACAAGAGCTATATCTGGAATCACCTTAAAACATGCAGGTTTATCATCAACATATTTAGCAAGTTTCGTTACTATTATTTTTTATATTTATCTATTAATACTAATATTGATGCACTTAAACAGAAAAAAATGATTGAACCTAATATCCCAAAAAATATCCATATGTTTGAGAATTCTATTAATATGTCAAATATCTCTGGGTTTTTTACTTCATTAAATAGCTTATCAATAAAGTTATTTAATAAATTGATAAACAATATAAAACCAAAATTAATACCTGATAGTAAAAATATTGTCATTTTAAATTTCTCTATAATAATTCACTCCTTTATAAACTCCTATATATCCAACACTTTATTATGATTACGTTTTCTTCGATAAATCCTCTGCTTGGACGGGAGTAGTTTTTCATAACCTTTAAATTTGTTACTAATTGATATTTTTAGATGGGATATCTTTAAGTTGATAATCAACATGTATTTTGCTTGAAACAATTTTTCCCGTTGAATCAATTAATATTTTTTGATGCGGAAAAATAATTAATAATTTATCCTTAATCCATTTTAAAGATACACTACCTGGCGATTCTTTAATATATAAGATTCTCTTTCCTGATACTAATAATATCACTCTTTTAGGTATTTTTACAAATCTATTACCCATGTTTAAATGTGTCGTATACGGTATGCAACTAACTTTTAAGGCCACAAGATCATTGTCTTTGTTTTGTGTTAGATAAAATATCGGACACTGTCGCCCTTTGTATACAATACGGAGTTGATGTTCCTTTCCGCTTGAATCAACTACATAGTAATAATTATCTTCGGAATCATGCAATATTTTATTGCCTGTTGTATCAATATTAATCAAAAATTGATTATTGCATCCGTTTTGTGTTAATATTACTATCGCTAGAAGGCATACCTTTGCTATGCTAGCCAAAACCTTGCACATGACTCCTCACCTTATGTATGTTATTCTTCAATAACACTATATAACTCGATCCATTATATGAGCATTTAAGTCTAATGATAACTGATTTTCGTTTTCATAAAATATCATTATATCTCAGATGACGAAACCATCTTGCCGGCCCGGTGAGGAAAACTGCGGATGTGGCCTAGGGATTGCAGCGGGCAAAGAAGAAAGTAACTGCTGAGTCCTATATACTATCCGTTTGTTGGCCTCCAACTGTCCATATTTTAATTTTGCCAGATACAATTTCTTTTTTCCAATCATCTTCGTTTAACCATGGCTCTTCACCAGGATGAACTTGATGAAATCTTAAAATGACATCATCATCACAGGTAAGATACAACCGAAACGCTTTATCGCGGTATTTATATAGTAACTCATTTAACCAAATATCAACTATCTTCAAAGCAACGTCAACTAAATGTTTTTTTAATGGTAACTTATCGCGTAAGTGTATATGATTTATTGCTGCCTCAATCGATGTTTTGTCTTCATTATTTTTATCTGTAGTTCATCTTCATTAAACTCACCTCTAATTAATATCAGACCATCAACTTGCACAAAGCTTGGCCAGGCAATCGAAATAAATGAAACAATCAGTTTGATGATATCATTCTCTTTCGTCATCTTAACTCCTGCTACTGTTATTCCTACTACTAGCTCTGCTATAAGACTTGTTCCTCGGTAAAAGCCACTAACGTTACAGTCGCTACTGTTCCTGCTGCTTTCTATTTATTTCATTGGATTCTTTACTATGGTTTACCGAAAGATGTTTAATCATTGATCCTCAAATCCACTATTGACTGCATCATACGCAGTTGCGTCTCCATCTGACATGGAATAAGTTCATGCCGGATTGACGGCGATTTACGGGTTGATCACCGTATGATGTCTTCGTTGACCCTTGATGTACGGCCTGACCCTGTCCACCTTGACCATGCCGGCCGTGCTGATTCGTAACCTTATGGACCAGAGGTTCCATTCATGGCCCGGCGCGCGTGACCAAATCCCGGGCGACCTCTTGGGGTACGCCCGCCGCCGCCATCACTCCGCCTCGAAAAAGACCAGCCTCGACTCTTCCTCCCCGAGCCCCCGAAAGTCGATCCCCCTCCCGCAAAGCTCCTCCCCGCTCGCGGCTGAAGGCGGCGCGGCCTCGCCGTCCCAGGCCAGGCGGTAGTTGCGGTGAGGATGCAGTCCGCGCAGGGCGATGCGGCGGCAGGGCTCCGCGCCCGGCAGGCGGAAGACGAAGAGCGCCCCCCGGCCGCCGTCAGGCATGAGGTATTCCAGAGCGCACCAGCGGTCCCCGCCCCCGTCGCGCAGGGGCTGGCCGGTCAGGCGGTGGACGCGGGCCTCCCTGACCAGCGGCGCGATGCGGTCCTTGTAGAGTTTGATGTGATGGACGAAGCGCTCCCTCACCCAGGCCGGCAGATCGGGCAGGCGCTGCGAGAACCCGAACCTCGTCAGCATGCCCGTGCGCACGATGTAATCGAGCTTTGCCGGGGTGAGGCCGGGATCGCGGGGGTCAAAGGATTCGTAGACACCCCGCGTCTCCGACCAGCACCAGTGCAGGGCCGCGTCTGGCGCGGCCATGTCGAGGAAACCCCAGAGGACCTGAAGGTTGTGGACGGGGTAGTCCGGGTCGCTCAGGAAGGTGCAGTCGAAGTGCCTGAACACGGCCGGGTTGAGGCAGAGCCCCCCGCCGGCGCAGGCCTCGAGCAGGACATTGGGGTGGCGGCGCCGGATCTCGTCGATCAGCCCGAGATAGGCTAGGAAGTGGCGGTACAGGCCGTCGCTCGCCCCGTGCCCGTGGTCGGTCCGGTTGCAGCCCGCGCCGGGATCGAGGTTGAAGTCGAACTTAATCCAGTCAAGGCCCAAGGAGGTAATCAACCCGTCCAGCGTTTCCAGGGCCCAGCGCCGCCCCTCCGGATTGGCCAGGCAAACGTAGCCCAGAGACTCCCCGTCGCGGCGGGCGACGAGGTCGGGGCGGCGGGCGTGGAGGGCGGACTTTGGCGCGGCGGCCTGGATCTCGCACCAGAGGCCGAACTTCATGCCTTTCGCATGCGTGTGTTCCGCGAGGTCGCGGATCCCTTGCGGAAAGCGCGTCGTATTGACGATATCCCAGTCACCGCGGCATTCCTGCCAGCGTGTCTCGCCCGCGGGGCCGAACCAGCCCGCGTCCAGGGTGGCGCAGTCCACGCCCATACCGGCGGCGGCCTCGACGTTGGCCTTGAAGACCTCCCCCGTGATCTCGACGTCCTCGTACGGCCACCAGTGGTTCCACTCCACGGGCAGGCGCCGCGCGAGCGCGCCTCCGCGCGGGTAGGCGTGGCGGCGGCCCCAGAGGTGGTGCTGCCATGCCGCATCGTCCCAGTCGCCGTCCGCCGCCAGGGCCAGCAGGACCGGCGGGGCCGCGACCGTCTCCCCGGGGGCCAGGGCCGCGGCGCACTCCCAGTCGTGCAGCCCGCCGCTCAGGAGCCACCCGCCCCCGGGCAGGGGGTCAAAGCGGAAGATCCAGTTGCCCGGCCAGGCCACCATGCCTGTGAGGATGCCGCCCTCCCCGTTCCGTAGGCCGAACCAGGGGATGGCGCCGTTACTGGAGCGGCCCGTCCTGACCTCGAGCGCCCCGGCCGCGAGCGGCGCCTCGCGGGGCGCGAACTCCCCGGCCCACTCCGAGGCGTAGGAGCGGAGCGTATAGCCACCCGGCGCCAGACGGAGATGGAGCGAGTCGAGCCGGGAGACCGTGCGCGTGACGGAGCCAATATTCCAGACCTCGCACCATTTTTCCACCAGGGCGATCCCGGGGTAGAGGACGGCGCAGGCCGCGGCCTCGAGGCCCAGGCCCTCGTGGCGCAGGATCGACCGGCAGAGCACGGCCCCGTGCGCGAGCGTCTCCACGCCCGACGAGATCGCCGCAAAACCCGCGTCATTGCTCGCGAGCAGCGTGCCGTCCACCATCACGGCGAACTCGGGCGAAGCCTCGCCCGCCCAAGATCCGCGGCCCGGCAGCCCGAATCGCGCGCAGGCCGCGCCCTGCCCGAGATCGAGGGTGTAATCCAGGTCGGACGTGGGGAGGGACAAGAGGTTCATGAGGGTGCTCCTTTCCGAACTCACCCCGGTCAGGGTGATGGCCCCTCTCTTGCGAAGAGAGGCCTTGGGGTCAAACCAACCGGCCACCGGCCTTCTTTCTCCCCTCTTTTTTCAAGAGAGGGGCCGGGGATGAGTTAGGTTCCGGCATCTTCGCCGAAACAGTTTCAGCGGTCGTGAACCGCCGTGGGAGAGTTCGGCGGGGAGGAGATCAAATCCTGTCGCGGAGGCGGGGGCTGAACTCACCCCGGTCCTGGTTGCTCTTTCGTGTTGACCACGTCTCGGAGGGACGCACGAGCCGATGATACAACCATTTGTGGAATCTGCGCTGTTTTCCCGGCCATGCAAGGAGAAAGCGCCCCATCAACGCCAATGCTCGCTCTTTGTCTCCCATCTGCGCCATTAGCCGCGTTCTAATGATCATGAAAGTCGCCGTGAGTACCCAAAACAGTAGATATAGTACGACAAAAGGCAGGAATACCAAACAGAAGAGGGCTTTCGGGATGTCTTTTATGAACTGGCAGATATGGTGCAGGAATGGTTTGCGGCTTTTTCCCATCGGCGCGATTTCCGCGATTTTCCGCCATATACGTTCAAACAGTTCTTCGGGAGCCCGCGCCAGGAAACCCTTGCCGGTGCAGACCGTTTCTCCCGAAAGCTTGGTGGGATCGATACTCCAGGACCCCGCTACCGTCATGACCTCGGCCTCATCGGGGATCCAATCCACATCCACCAAGCCATCCCAGTTAAATCCCTGCTCAATTGCGGTCTTTTCGCCTTCATCACAAAGGACTTCCAGGCTCTCCCCCAGATAGGCAAAGCATCTGATCATCCGGCCGGCCCTAGCCAACATCCAGTGATCGTATGACACTACGCGGTGAGTGGCGAAACACTGGGCCTCGCCAAACTCGGTGCTGAGCTTGACGGTCAAATCCTTGACCCCGGCCAATTCACCGCTGGCGCAATATCCCACGATCATGCGCCAGCCGTCTACGGCAGGAGTGATATAAATCAGGTTCTCCTGACCCCGCTCATAAACCGCCAATATCCCCTTTTCCCAAGTTGCCTCAACCGGATCGAGCAGCCCAAGAGCATCAATGATCCGCTTGGGTTCGCAGGCAGGCACGGCCCACCAGCCGATCTTGTAACCGAAAGGAACGGGTTTGTCCGGGCTCATGAACAAAACGCCTCCTTTGTGGCCGGGACGCGGCCGCGGCGCTCAGGCTTTCGCAGCGTATGGCCAGGGAACTCTTGCGCGCGTGGACGGCAGACGGATGGCTCATGACGGCGAACGCTTCCAACCGCGCCCGCGCCAATGTCTTATCGGCGGATTATCTGCGGTTTGTCGGCAAAGAGACGTAATCATGCCCCCAGCCTCTGCGCCAACTCAATATATTTCCGGATCCTCTCCGGCGTCGTCTCCGGCGTCACGGGGCTGCCGGTGCTGACGACAAAGCGGCCGTAGCGCCTACCCACCTCGATCTGGGCCGCCAGCGTGGCTTCGAGTTCGGCGTCGGTCCCGTCTTGCAGCACACCCACGGGATCGAGGTTGCCGAAAAGGAGCATCCTGCCGTCCACTTGCGCCGCGATGGCAGCGAGGTCGTTTTTGTACCCCTTCATGCTGGTCTCCATGATCAGGGCGTCGGCGCCCAGGGAGACGATCTGCTCGATGCGATCGGCGACACCGCCCCAGTACATGACGATGGCCTTTTTACCATGGGCATGGATCCCCTCCACCAGACGCCGGACGTAGGGCGCGCAAAACTCCCCGTACATGGCGGGCGAGATGGCGTCGGATGTGGCGGTGGACTCGTCGATGCAGATCGCGTCGCAGCCCGCCAGGGCGGCGGCCCGGATCTCCTCCAGTGTCTTTTGCGTGAGACGGTCGATGAGACAATGCATCAATGCCGGCTCGTCGTGGAGCAGGAAATGCCCGGCAAGCCCCACGTAGTACGACGTGACAAAGAACCCGCCCACCACCGTCCAGGTGACGAACCGCTCAGCGCCGTAAGCCCGGACATACGCCGCCAGGTAATCGTAGACGCCGGAGGCAAGCAGCTCCTCCGCTCTCTTGATCTCCACCCGCGCCGCCGCGTCGGCCGGGGTGAAGACCGTGCGCGGCCAGTCCACGGTATCGTGCATGAGGGCCAGGTTATCCGCCAGCCTCTTCAGACTCCCGTCCCGCCGGTCGCGCGTATAGTGCCCGTCCGCCCGCTCGATCACTTCAAAGTTGCACCGCGCCTCCCTCGTCTCCGCCCAGATGGGCTGGGCGATGTCAAAGGGGGGAACATCGCCTCGAAGGCCGGGTAAGCGCGGACGTGCTCCTCGGGCTCTGCCAGGAGCCACGCGTGGTAGGTCCAGGGAGGCCGCCCCGTGACGCGCGCCCACTGGTGCCCCCTGGTTCCCCACTGTTGACCCCGAGAAATGCACCGGCTGCCGGACGTGCGTCGAATTCTGTTCTCATGGCACCTATGAATTCGACGACAAGAACAGTCTAGCCACAGTGGTGCATCCGTTCAATTGCGTCGTAGGCTGCTCTCGTT
>JBLNBS010000056.1:0-32207 GCA_050260175.1 Patescibacteria group bacterium
TGGTCGCCCAGGCCGCCGAAGTCGAAGCGGGACACCCTTTTCATGTAGTGAAAGGCGTCGGCCATGGTGCCCATGCCGTCCGAAAAATCACGGGTGTGGACGTGGCACTCGCCCCAGTAAATGCGGGGCATGTCCTCGCCGGCCAGCAGCACGTAATTGGACGCGCCCGCGATGCCCTCCGCCCGGGCGTGGATCCTCTGGCAGTTCCTGACCTCGGCCGGGCGGGGGAGGACGGCGTAACCCCGCGGCTCGGCGAGGAGGGCATCGTCGCCGGAATCGGGGACGCGGCTGATCTTGAAACGGCAGGCGCCTTTGAGGGTTTTGCTCCCCCGATCCGCCGCGGCCAGGACGATCCGTGCGGGAAAATCCAGGATGTCCCGGTCGCTCGAGAGTTCGATGATGCCGGTGAAATCCTCCGCGATATTGTCGTATTCATCGCGGATGTTGATATCCAGATCGAAGCTTTCGCCCTCGCGGACGACCGAGGGGACGCGCAGGAAGATCCGGTGCGGCTTTTCCGGGCGGAGCCTGATGGACCGCTGGAAGATGCGCCGGTATGTCTCCTCCCCGGCGGGCTTGACATCGCAGGCCAACTCGACCGGGTCGCGGTAGCAGACCAGCGTGACCACGCTTTTTTTCGCCCCGCCGGGCGGATTGTAGACGAGCGTCACTTCCTCCCCGCCCGCCAGGTCCGACTCGAGCGTGACGCCGAAATTCAGATCCGGCCTGAGGAAGATGGCGGTGCGGGCGCCGGAGGCAGCCGCCACGTACCCGGGGCGGCGCGGATCGGCGTCCTGCACGGGGTGAAAGCCGGGCGGGAGGGTGACCCTGAGCTTGCTCCCCCGGGATAACCCTTTGGCCGGCGCCGTGTAGACGAGCCTGATCTCTACGTCGGCGCCGACCGTCAGGCGGTCGGGGAGATCGGTCGCGAAGAGACCATGGGCGCCGGAGTCGTCTGGAATGAAGTCTTTGGTGTACGTCGTTATCACCTGGCTTAACGAGACGAATCATGACGATTTATATCTGGCTTTATAAAGCAGGTTGCGCTCGTTGTTTAAAAATGGGAATAGGCAGGAGAATAGCAATACCCATCACGGGTTAAGCAAGTGATGTTTCCCCCATTTTCGTCACAGGTGTAGATATTCATCTTCGTAACTCCTGTTGAAATATGGAAGACGACACTTTTGCCGTCTAAAGACCAGGATTTGCGGGCTATTGTGATGTGAGGGAAGAGTTGTGCCGGGCACGAATCATGCGCCTGGTATTCTTCGCCGGAGCGGGAGCGAATTCCTTTTCGTCACGGCGATCATAAGGCTTGATGCATCCTGCCGATGGGGGTATTCTGCTCTCAGACTTTGGCGACGGTGTTTTAAAAGCCATGGTGAAAATGGACTAAAGGAATCAGCCTCACATGATCAAGCTCACCACATCGATCGAGGATTACCTCCGCGACGAGTCCAGGGCGCCGGGAGGCGCGGCGGAGGCGGTTTTTCTGCCCGAAACCGAGGCGGAGACCGCCGAACTGCTGCGCGCCTGCCAAAACGACGGCACGCCGGTCACCATATCCGGGGCAAGGACCGGGATAGCAGGCGGCGCCGTGCCCCACGGCGGGATCGTCGTCGCGACGGATCGGTTGAACCGGATCGAGCGAAGCGGGCTGGATGAAGCGTCGGGCGAATGGCGTGTCACCCTCGGGCCCGGTGTCAGCCTGCGGGAATTACAGGCTCTCGATCTCGCCGCGCGTGCAAATGGTGCGCCCGCGCGGCGCAGATTCTTCTTTCCCGTGGACGCCACTGAAGACTCAGCCTCTCTGGGGGGCATGGCGGCGACGAATGCCTCTGGGGCCATGAGCTTTGGTTTTGGCGCCGTGCGTAACTATGTCCGCGCCCTGCGCGTGGTCCTCGCGGGCGGCGAGATCTTGAGCCTGCGGCGGCGCGAGTACCTGGCCGGGGCAGGGGTGGATCTACGCGTGCGCACGGAGTCCGGCAAGGAGGTCGCCATTCCCGTCCCGACCTATCGCACGCCCCCGATCAAGCACATGGCGGGGCTCTATGCCTCCACGCCGCTGGACGCGGTGGATCTGTTCGTGGGGGCCGAAGGCTCCCTGGGGATCATAACAGAACTTGAGCTGGCATTGATCCCGGTGCCGATGATGCTTTTCGGGGGTTTGGCCTTTTTTCCGAGCGAGGAGGCGGCGCTCGGCTTCGTGCGGACCGTGCGCGATGAAAAGCCGGCGGGCACAGAATCCTGCCGGCCAGTCGCCCTCGAGTACTTTGACGCCGCGGCGCTGGACTTGGCCAACCGGGCGGAAGCCAGGGAGCAGCTCCATATCCCGCCGCTACCGGCCGCGGGCGCGGCGGTGTATTTCGAGCAATGCTGCGGCGAGGATGAGATCGAGGAACTGGCCGGGGCCTGGTCCGTCGCGTTGGAGATGAACGGCAGTTCGCTTGAGGGCGTCTGGAGCTCGCTCGAGGAAAAGGATCGATCGCGGCTGAAGTCCTTGCGGCATCTGGTGCCGGAAGAGGTCAACCGGCAGGTGGGGATCAACCGCCGCGGTTGCCCGGCGGTCCACAAGGTGGGCACCGATCTGGCGGTTCCCCATGCCCGCCTGGGCGAACTGTTCCGCGCCTATCGCGCGGGGCTGGCCAGGGAGGACATACCGGCCGTCATCTTCGGCCATATCGGCGACGACAATCTCCACGTGAATATGCTCCCGCAGGACGAAGAGACGCTGGCGCGGGCGAAGGCGCTGCATCTGGAGTGGGCGGCCCTGGCGGTGAGCCTGGGCGGCACGGTCGCGGCCGAGCACGGTATCGGCAAGCTCAAACGCGCGTTGTTGCGCGTCATGTATCGCGCCGAAGACCTGGCGGAGATGGATGCGGTCAAAAAGGCGCTCGACCCAAAGGGCATTCTCTGCCTGGGGAACGGCGGATTCATGCTCGATCGGGAACCGCCTGCGCGGGCCTGACGGGGCAAATACCATAACCGGGCGCGCACCCGGCTCACGCCATCCTCTCCACCCTCGCCGCGCACTCCACGTGATAGGTATGGGGGAACATGTCCACGGGCTGGACCTCCTTGGTCTCGTAGCCCAGGTCCCTCAGGATCCTGAGATCCCGCGCCAGGGTGCTCGGGTTGCAGCTGACGTAGACGATGCGGCCCGCGCCGACCTTGGCCAGGGTCTGCAGGACCTTTTGCCCGCAGCCGGCTCGCGGCGGATCCAGGACGGCCACGTCAAAGCGGATGCCGATGGCGGCCAGCTTCGGCAGGACCTTTTCACTTTCCCCCATGACGAACTCCACGTTCTTGATCCCGTTCAGTCTGGCGTTCTCGCCCGCGTCGTCGATGGCGTCGCCGCTCACCTCGACGCCGTAGACCTTGCGCACCTTGCGGGCGAGAAAGAGCGTGAGGCTCCCCACGCCGCAGTAAGCGTCCAAGGCGGTCTCGCGCCCCGTGAGCCCGGCGTAGCGCACGGCCGTCTCGTAGAGGGTCTCGGTCTGCAGGGGGTTGACTTGAAAGAAAGAGGTCGCGGAGACGCGGAACTGGAGGTCGCCGACCCGGTCGATGATGGCGTCGGCCCCCCAGAGCACCCTGGTCTGCGGGCCCAGGATGATGTTCGTCTTGACCAGGTTGACGTTCTGCACCAGGCTCTTGAGCTCGGGGACGCGCGCGGCCAGGGCGGCGCCGAACTCCGCGCCCCGGGGAAAGTCCCGCCCGTTGGTGACGAGCGCCACCATGGCCTGGCCGGTCTCGAGGGCGTTCTTGATCAGCACGTGCCGGAGAAAACCCCTGCCGGTGGTCTCGTCGTAGGCCGTGAGGCCCCATTCCTGGGCCAGGTCCCGCACGGCCTGCATGAGGCGGTTATTGACCTCCTGCTGGATCAGGCAGGTCTCGGTGGGGACGATCTGGTGCGTGCGCTGTTCGTAACAGCCCACGACCAGCCTGCCGTCCACGGCGCCCAGGGGGTACTGGACCTTGTTCCTGTAATGCCACGGCTCGTCCATGCCAATGGCTGGATGGACCGTCACGCCGGGCATGCCCCCCAGGCGGACCATGGCGTCGACCACCCTTTGCCGTTTCAGCTCCAGCTGGGCCGGGTAGGCGAGGTGGAGGAGCTGGCAGCCGCCGCAACGCTCGTAGATGGGGCAGGGCGGATCCTGCCGGTCGGGGGATGGTTTGAGGACGCGGATCAGGCGGGTGCGGCCGAAGTTCTGGCGGACCTCGGTCACCTCGGCCTCGATCTCCTCGCCGCGCAGCGCCCCGGCGGCAAAGAGGGTGTACTCCTGGATCCTGCCCACGCCCTCGCCGTCGTGTCCGTAGCCGGTGACGGTCATGCGGACCGTATCCCCCACGGAGACGGGTGGTTTCGCATCGGGCGGCATGGGCGGGTCACTGTCCTCTCGGGTTACGGTTTTTAACGGGTCTACGGTTCTTTTTCGCCGCCGCCGCCCGCGTCCCTTCTCCCGGGCGGAGGCAGCGAATCCAGGAGGGCGCGCAGGGTTTTCTTGACCAGCTCGCGTCCCTGGTCATCCAGGCGATCGGCGCGGCGCATGAGGTCGACCAGTTCCGCGTCGCGCCCCAATTCGCAGCCGGCATCATCCAGGAAGAAGGCCGGGCAGGCGTCAAAAACCTCGGCCGCCTTGCGGATGGCCTCGATCGGCATGGCGATGCGGCCGTTTTCGTAGCGGCAGACTGTAAATTCGGTCACACCGAGCAAGGCGGCCAGGTCCGCCTGGGTCATGCCTTTTCTCTGCCTCAGCCGGCGCAGTCTTTTTCCGGGTTCCACGGCGCTCAGTCCTTGACGGTAGACGTCTGATGTATTATGATTTGCATGGGAGGGCAATTATGCCAAAAATGCCACGAGCCGCCGGCAACCGGCAGCTCGCTGGAGATCCCCACCATCTTAACACTGGGCGGCGCGTCCCGCAATGGAGGAGGAGAGTATTGACCGCGCAAGACGATCGGGAAAGGCTGCGCGAGATACAGCAAAAAGTAAAGCTCCTCGCGGATTCTCTGGTGCTGTCGTCACCGCCCATCCTCGCCCTGAGCGAGGAGGTCGACCGGATCGTCAACCGGTTGATGCGGATGGATTCGGACCGCGCGGACTGACGGACGCGCCGGCTTGCGCCCGGGCCGGGCAGCGGTCGGCGCGCGTGAAATGCAGGCAGCGGGCGCAGGATCGGCAGAGAGCCAGCTCGCCGTCGCGCTCCGCGAGGGCCTTGGCCGTCCAGAGGGGATCGGCCAGCATGGCCCGTCCCGCCGCGATCAGATCACCGACGCCCAGGTCGAGGGCGGTCTGGGCATCCGCGCCCGTGCGTATGCCGCCCACGGCGATGACGGGTATGTTCACCGCCTTTTTGACCTGCGCCCCGAGCCACATCAGCGTGCCAAAGGGAAAATCCGCCGGCGGCGCGGGCCAGTCGCCGCCCCCCATGCCGTGGGAGACATGCAGCACATCCACCAGGCCCGAGCCGGCCAGCACCCGGGCGGCCTCGATCCCCTCGGACAGGGGCAGCCCGCCCTCGAAGAACTCCGCTGCTCCCAAACGGTACCCGAGGAGGGCTCGTTCGCCCATGGCCGCCCTGACCGCGCGGGCTACCGCCAGGGGAAAGCTCAACCTTTGGCGGAGCGCGGGGCCGCCCCACTCGTCCCGCCTGTGGTTGAACGCCGGGGAGAGGAACTGCGAGAGGAGATAACCGTGTGCCCCGTGCAGTTCGACGCCGTCAAAACCTGCCTGCAGGCAGCGCCGGGCCGCGGCGGCAAAAGCCTCGATCGCGGCGGCAATCTCCTCTCCCGTCATCGCGCGCGGCGTCCCGCCATCGCCGCGCCCCGCGGGGATGCCGGACGGCGAGACCGGCGCGACGCCGTCCAGGTATTCCGGCCTCGTATTGGCGCCGGCGTGATGGATCTGGACCAGTGCGGCGGCCCCATGCCGCTTGATGGCCCTCGCGATCCCGGCCAGGGCCTCGATCTGTGAATCCTCCCAAGCCCGCAGCTGAAAGGGGGCCAGCCTGCCCCCCGGCGCCACCGCGGTCGCCTCGACGACGATGAGGCCGGTGCCGGCTTGGGCCCTTTTTTCGTAGTACTCGAGATGGGAGCGGTCCGGCTGCCAGCCGGCGCTCTTTGGCTTGAAGAGCACCATGGGGGGCATGACCAGGCGGTTTTTGAGCTCGAGCCGTCCCAGGCGCAGGGGGGATGCCAGCGGCGGCATGGGCAACACCTCAATCAGGGGAGATGCAAGCCTTTTCGTCACGGGGGTCGATCTTCGACCGGGCGCGCCGGATTTCCTGCTAGTCCGCGGATCCCGGCGGGTTTCGATTGGGGCAAAGGATTCGGCGCCCGGCCATGGAATATGAAGGGGAAGGGATCGCTATGAGGAGGTGGAAGACATGCCACTGGCCCGGATCGGTTTCATCGGCTGCGGCCGTTTCGCCACCACCGCCATCTATCCATCCCTGCGCTACGCACCCATCGACCTCGTCGCGGTCTGCAGCCTCGATGCAGAGCAGGCCGAGAGGGTGGGCCGCACCTTTGGCGCCAGGCGCTGGTACATCGACTACCATGCCATGCTGGACCGGGAGGAACTGGACGGGGTCATCTGCATCACCGGCTCGAATCATCACCGGATCGCCCTGGATGTCCTGGAACGGGGCCTCTGCGCGTACGTTGAGAAACCCCCCGCCCCCGACCTGGAGGGGGCCGCGGCCCTGCTGGAGCAGGCCGGGAGGACGGGCCGCTGGGTGCAGGTAGGCTTCATGAAACGTTTCGCCCCCGCATACAGGCGGGCGTGGGAGATCGTGAGGAACGCCGGGGAATTCGGCCGGCCGACCCACGTCTACGGCAAGTTTTCGGGCGATTCCTGGACGAGCGATCCCTGGGACTTCGTCACGGGCATGACCATCCACTATGCCGACCTGCTCCGTTTCTTCCTGGGCGAGGTCGAGGAGGTCACGGCCTATACCAACACGGAGGGCGGCAGCATCACCATCGACGCGGCGTTGCGTTTCGCTTGCGGAGCGGTGGGTATCCTGAGCAGCGGCGAGCACCTCAACTGGTACGGCCATGACGAGCGTCTGGAGATCGCCGGCACCGGCACGCAGGTGATCGTGGACAATCACGTCACCGTCAGCTACCACCCCCGCCAAGGCCTGGACAACCTGCAGCTCACGGACGAACCCGTGCGTACCTGGACGCCTGGTTTTACGGCCATCGGTGAACACTGCGAGAGCCTCCTTTTGGCCGGTTATATCCCCGAGGTCAGGCACTTTGCCGAGTGCCTGCTCGAGGGGAGGACGCCGGAGGTGACCATCGCCGACGGTTACGAGGCCATGCGCATCTGCCGGGCACTGGTGCAAAGCGGCGGTAAACCGGTCCGGGTCGCCGCGGTGGGCTGAGGCCGCCGCGGATCCACTCTACACCATCCGGCGCCCGATGCCGAAATATTATAGTAAGTCGAAAGGATGATACGCGAAGTGGAACGCCCCCGCTTTGGCCTGACCGCGGGTACGGTTGACGCCCTTGCCCGGGCGGAAAGGTTTCAACTCGATTTCCTAGACCTCCATTTCAGGGACAAGGCGGATTCTCTCCCGCCCGTGCTCGAGGCATGCGACCGCAGGTCGCTGGGGTATATCCTCAATTTCGAGGGGGCTCCGGTCGGCTGGGAGCCGGACGGACGCCTCAAGCGGGACCTGGCCGGGAGGCCCGGTTTCGCCGGTTTTATGCTGGACGAGGCGGACCACATGCAGATCAATGCGCATTGGCCGGTCATCGATTATTACGGGTACGACGACCGGCATTACCTGGCCGAGACGGAGGGCCTGCCGCTGGAGGCCGCGCGCGAGGCCGTGCTCGAGGCTCTGCGGCGCAGGAACGCCGCCTGCCGGGTGGGGGATACACCCCCCGCGGTAGAGTTCCTCTTTCCCGTCATGATGCACACCACGGCCAAAGCGGGTTTCAACCTCAGCCCCAAGATATTGAAAGAGACCTGCGGCCCGGCCATGCTGGCCGCGGCCATGGGCGCGGCCCGCCAGTACGGGGTGGATTTTTGGATCGACGTGGACTACTGGTGGCACAACGAGGCCATCGGCCATTCCGAGGAGCGGTTCCGTTCCGCGCTGCTTTTGGCCTATTGGTCGGGCGCCAGCCGCATATACGTGGAGGGGGGCGCCAAATACGCCGGCGGCCATCCCGTGGGCCGCGCCATCGAGGACGCCTACGCCGAGTTTTTGCGAGATTACGTCCCGTCCCACCCGCGACCCTTCACCTGGCGCGATTTCGTGCCGGAGACCGCCATCATCAGGTACGACGACACCTGCTTTGACCAGCGCCAGTCATACCTCGGCGAGTTTCCAGGTCCGCTCTACGGGCACGTGCCGGCCGGCCCCGAGAACACGGAATGGCTGAATATCTGGAGCCTGCTATCCCACGGCTTCGTCCGCCCCGACTCGCTCTCCCACCAGTGGGAGGCGCGCCGGTTCAGCTCGCGCACCCTGTTCGTGCCCCTGCACAACGTGGCCGTCTACGACCACGAGGTGGAATACCCGTGCCTGGCGGGCCTGAAGCTCATCTTTCTCACCGGCTGCAAGATCGGCGCCGCGGCTTACGCGGGGGTGCAGAGGTGCGTGAGGGAGGGGGCGGTCTGCGTCCTGCCGCCGCGGCTGGCGCCGCCCGGTTCGGGCCTCGAGGGGATCGGCGAGGTCGCCGTCGTGGAGGATGGGGCCGGCCGCTGGCTTTTCGTCCCCGAGTTCTACCGCCTCCACTACGAGTGCTTTTACGGAGGCCCTGCGCTGCCCATCCTCCGCGAAACCCTGGGCGGACTGATCGGGGACGGCGATCATCTCACCTACCAATTCGGCAACCACCGGGTGCGTTTCAGCCAGGAGGGCGGGGACTATCCCCGGCACGAGATCATGACCTGCAGGGTGCCGGTGACCCAGGCGGGCGCCAATCCCGACAGGCTGCTCGTGGAAGTGACCGAGGGAGCCCCTGGGTGACGGCGGCGTGAAAACTGTTCTTTGGCCAGGGGGTGATGCCATGCGCCGCTTTGGCAGAATGGCGTGCCTTTTCTCCTTGATTTTGCTGGTGCCGGCCGTGCGGCCGCTTCGCGCCGGCGAGGCCTGCCTTCTCGACCGGGAGGCTGTGATCGCGGCCGTCGATTCGCCCGCCCATGCCGCCAGCGCCGGACAGGAAGAGGGGGAACGGCTCTTTTTCCTGCTCGATGGGGGCCGCGTCTGCCCGGTTCGCTGGTCCGCTCCGGTTTTGGAAAGTCTGGCGCCGTTCGGGACGGGGATTATCAGGATCGCCGCCGTGCCCGGCGAGGCCGGGTGCTGGCTCCTGGCTTTCGGCGAGGACGGCCGGGCCTTCCAGCTCTGGCGACGCGACGGTCAAGACTGGACGGCCTTTGCTGAGGGAGATGCGGGAGAGCGGGTTACCGCGGTGGCCGGCGGGCATTACGCCGCCGGCGAGGCGGCCGGCCTGTTCGTCCAGTACGAAAGCGGGCGGATCGGGTACTGGCGGGTGAGGGCGGAGGGATGCACGCCCATCTGGCAGAGCCCCAATCCCCAACCTCCCCTGGCTGCGGCGCGCAGCGTGGATCTGGACGGCGACGGACAGGACGAGGTGTTGGCGATCGAGGGCGACGGCGCGGTCGCCGTGATGCGCTGGCGCAACGGCCTCTGGGAGGCATGCTGGCAGTTGCCGTCTTGGGGGCAGGTGCTCGGCCTGGACGCGGGCGAGTCCGACGGGCAGCCCGGCGCGGAGATCGCGCTCGTCACCTCGCACCGGCAGATCCTTCTTTTGGGCGCCTCCGGCGGCTCGCTGGCGGTCAAGGCCAGGCTGGCCACGGCCATGGTCGCCTCCTTCGTCGGCCTTCTGCCCGGGGGCAACGGCGCGATCATGCTGGGTGACGCCGCCGGCAGCCTTCACCTCCTCCTGCGCGACGGCAATGCCTGGCGGTTTGAGGCGCGGCTCGGCGGCGAGGAGCGGTTCACCTTCGTGGCGGGGCTCGGGCCGGAACGTGTGCTCGCCGGCACGGCCGGCGGCAATCTGCAGGTTGTCCGCGCCACCGCGCTGAGAGACCTGTCCGTCTTTTACGACGGCGGCGAAGCCGGGAATAAGGGAATTTTTTGGAACGACGGCGAGTTTTACTTCAGCCCGGAATTCCTCCGCGCGGTGCTCGGCATCGCGAGCAAATGGGAGGAGAAGAAAGGCCGCCTGACGCTGACGGCGGGCAAACTTACCGTCACGGCCCAGGTGGACAAGAAGGAGATCGGCATCAAGGGCAGGCCGTGGACCCTCAACCGCGCCGTGGTTCTCGCCGGCAAGGTTCCTTTTGTCCCGGCGGAACTCCTGGCCACGGTCTTTCTCATCAGCGTGACCTACGATCCATCAGCGGGATGGCTGATCCTCACGAGCGCCTCCGGGGAAGTCCCATAATCATCCATCCCGGGCAATCCCGCGGCTTTTCCCGCTCACAGCCCGTGTCGGCCGTCGAGGCCGGGGCCGGTATACCGCCAAAGCCGGGCCAATATGCTTTGGTAAACCGACCTTTGGTATCGAGACGGGAGGGGTAACTCATGCGGGAACTGGAGGCGGGGGATGGGCGGATCCGGATCCTCGGCCCGGCCTTCCTGGGTATCCTGGTGGGCATCCTGGCGGTTCTGGTTGCGGCCCTGGTCGCCACCCTTCTCCTATTCCTCGGCTGGGACTGGGCCGCACATCTGCACGTGGTGGGAATGACCATCGCTTTCGCCGCCGTAGCCCTTGGGGGGTTTTATGCCGGGGCGCGGGCGGGTGCAAGGGGATGGCTGGTGGGCCTGATCGCCGGGGCTTTTCTCGTCCTGGTCTGTTACCTCCTCTGCCTGGCCACAGGGGCGGAGGGGATGACGGGCTCCCTGGCCGTTCTGCGAGCCTTCCTCGCCTGCCTGATCGGCGCGGTCGGCGGAGCGCTGGGAGTAAACTTCGGCGCTCGTTAGGCCGATCCCTGGAGGTTGCCGCTGCATGCCCGTATGCATCGCGGCCATATCGATCGGGGCCGCGGGTCTTTGCGCCCTTGGCGCGGTCCTCCTCGCGCGCAGAATGGGGGGGAATGCGCTCGCACCCTACCTCGACTCTTTAAAAGAGGCGGCGGCCGAAACCGAGCGTTTGCGCCAGGAGAACAACCGGCACACATATGACCTGATCGTGCTCTACCAGTTCATCAACGACCTGGCGGGCTGCCGCTCGACCAGCGCGGTCTATCAGGAATTCATCGAGACGGTTCAGCACAGCATAGAACCCGAGGCGAGCTGTTTCTTTCTCTTCGATCCCCAGGACGGCGGTTATCACCTCGCGGCCCAGCGGGGTTTCTCCGATTCGTCCGTGGCGGGGCTCCGGTTTGCACCCGGAGAAGGATTGATCGGCTGGGTGGCTGCCGGCGGCTCGGAGATCCTCCTCGAGGACGCCGCCGCCGACGGGCGTTTCCCCGAGCTCCTGCGAGCCCCCTTTCATCCGCGTTTTCGTACCGCCGCCTGCGTGCCGCTGCTCTTTCAGCACAAGGCCATGGGGGCCATCGCCGTGGGGCGGACCGGCGAGCCTTTTTCCCAGGACGATCTCAGGCTGCTCTTCATCATCGCCAATGAAGCCGCCCTGTACCTGCGCGTTCTCGGCTTGTACGAAGAGGTGGCCGAATTGGCCGTCACCGACGGCTCCACGGGGTTATACAACCATCGCCATTTCTTCGAGCAGATCGACTTGCAGTTGACCGAGGCGCGCGCGCACGGCTTTCGCTTGTCCCTGCTCATGCTCGATATCGACGATTTCAAACTCTTTAACGACCAGCACGGCCATCTGGCCGGTGATGCCGTGCTCTACGGCGTGGCCCGGGTGCTGGAGGAGAACACGGATCCGGACCATCTGGCGGCCAGGTACGGCGGGGAGGAATTTGCCGTGCTCATGCCGGACACGGATATCGAGACCGCCTGCCGCGTGGCGGAGACCATCCGCAAGAAGATCGCCGAACGCCGTTTCGTGCTGCCGGACCGCAGCCTCGCCACCGTCACCGTGAGCATAGGGGTGGCGACCTACCCCGATCACGTCAAGGATACGGCGAATCCGGTCACCGATCTCATCGCCGCCGCCGACGAGCAGCTGGTGAACCGCGCCAAGTCCGGCAGAAAAAACCGCGTCTGCTGTCCGGAGCGGCACGAGGCAATCAAGCGAACCCCTCCTTGACACCTGTTCCGGGCCTGTGCTATACTCGGTGAAAAGTTAATAGGCTCGCTCTTATCCAGAGAGGCGGAGGGACTGGCCCGATGAAGCCTCGGCAACCGGCTGGTCGCGCCCGGCAAGGTGCCAAATCCTGCAAAGACTTCGGTCTTTGAGAGATGAGAGAGGCGGCGCTCCCGGCAAGCTGCCCCTTCTCACGAAGGGGTTTTTTGTTGCCGTAACGCATGAACGCTAATGTGTACGCGGAGTTACAACAAGGAGGGACGGTCCATGAAAACTTTCGCCGAGATCAACGAACGGCTCAAGGCCGGGAAAGCCGTGGTGCTCACGGCCGAGGAGGTTGTTCCCCTCTGCCGGGAAAAGGGGCCAAAAGCCGTGGCGGACTATGTCGACGTGGTGACCACCGCCACTTTCGGCCCCATGTGCAGCAGCGGGGCATTCCTCAATTTCGGCCACTCGGACCCGCCGATCAAGATGGCCAAGGTCTGGCTGAACGACGTCCCCGCATACGGGGGCGTGGCGGCGGTCGACGCCTACCTCGGCGCCACCGAGCTCTCGGAGACCCGGGGCCTGTCATACGGCGGCGCCCACGTCATCGAGGATCTGGTGGCCGGAAAAAAAGTGCGTCTGCGGGCCACCTCGTACGGTACGGACTGCTATCCCAGGCGCGAGATCGTGACCACGGTCGACCTCGGCCGGCTCAACCAGGCATACCTTTTCAACCCCCGCAACGCCTACCAGAACTACCCGGCGGCGGTCAACGGCGGCGACCGGGTCATCCATACCTACATGGGCACCCTCCTGCCCCACATGGGCAACGTCAGCTACTCCAGCGCGGGCGAGCTGAGCCCGCTGCTCAAGGACCCTTACTACCGCACCATCGGCGTTGGGACCAGGATTTTCCTGGGCGGCGCCACGGGCTATGTGGCATGGGAGGGCACGCAGCACAACCCCGGCCAGGCGCGGGCGGAGAACGGTATTCCCCTCACCGGCGCGGGCACCCTGGCGCTCATCGGCAACCTCAAGGAGATGGACCGGCGCTACCTGCGGGCCGCGATCTTCGACCGTTACGGCGTGACACTGTACGTCGGGGTGGGGGTGCCGATCCCCGTGCTCGACGAGGATGTCGCCCGGACTGTGGGCGTGGGCAATGACGAGATCCGCACGACCGTCGTGGACTACGGCGTCCCCAGGCGGTCAAGGCCGAGTTTGGGCCAGGTCAGTTACGCCGAGTTGCGCTCCGGGTCGATCATGCTGAACGGGCGCCGGGTGCCCGCCACGCCCCTGTCGAGCCTCGCCAGGGCCAGGGAGATCGCGGCCAAACTCAAGGGCTGGCTCATGGAGGGGCGCTTTTTGCTCCAGGAACCAGTGGCGCCCCTGCCCCTGCAGAACCAGCCGCATCCCTTGGAATCCCACGCAGAGGGGGGTAACTGATGGTCAAGAAACGCGTGGTGCTCACCTTTCCACCCGAGCTGTCGGAGCAGCCCGTCACATATCATCTCGTCAAGGACTACGACCTGAGCCTGAACATCCTCAAAGCCAAGATCGTCCCCGGCGAGGAGGGCAAGCTCGTGTTGGAGCTGGCCAACGGGGACGAGGAGCGGATCTTGACGGGTATCGAATACCTGCGATCGCAGGGGATCGCCGTGGAGCCGGTCAGCAAGGAGATCAGCCTGAACGAGGAGGAGTGCATCCATTGTGGCGCCTGCACCGCCGTCTGCCAGCCCGGCGCCCTTGCGCTGAACCCTGCCACGGCCGAGCTCCGCTTTGACCGGGAGAAATGCCTGGTCTGCGAGCTCTGCGTCCCCGCCTGCCCCGTGCGCGTGATCAGGGTGGACTTTTAGTGGAACGCGCCTATCGCCGCGCCATGCAGCCGCCGGATCTCGTCTCCTGCCGCGTCGTGGTGGGCGAGACCGATCTCTGGCTGGCGGCCGAATGCGATCTCTCCGCCCGCGCCGGGGCGCGGGTCAGGTTCTACCGGCGCCAGCTACGGGCGTACATGGCGCGTGATCCGCACTTTGTCGCGGCGCTTGCGCCCCTGCCGGAGCTGCCGGGCGCGCCCCCTCTCGTCCTCCGCATGCTGGCAGCCGGCCGGGCTGCGGGCGTGGGCCCCATGGCCGCGGTAGCCGGAGCCATCGCGCAGGCGGTGGGGGAGGATCTGGCCGCGGAGAGCGCCGAGCTGGTCCTGGAAAACGGCGGCGACCTGTATCTTCGCTCCCGCCGCCCCCGGATCGCGGTTATCCATGCCGGGGCGTCCGAGCTTTCGGGCCGTTTGGGCCTGGCCCTGCCGCCTTGCCCGGACGGGATGGGCGTCTGCACCTCGGCGGGGACGGTGGGACCCTCGCTCTCTTTCGGCCGGGCCGACGCCGCGACCATCGTGGCGCAGGATGCGGCGTTGGCGGACGCGGCTGCCACAGCGCTCGGCAACCGCCTCCGGTCTCCCGCGGATTTGGAGGCCGCAGTGGCCTGGGCCGCGGAGCTGCCCGGCGTCAGGGGAGCGCTGGCTATCATGGGCTCGCATCTGGCCGCCGCCGGAGAACTGGAACTGGCGCGGATCGAATCGGTCCTTGGTCCCGGATAATGGTGGCAACAAGGCCCTTTGCATGATCACGCCCGCGCCGACGCAATTCGCGAGATACAAGAGGCCGGGCTTTTTTTTGCACGCAAGCATAAAGTGCAGCCTCCCAGAACAAAATGAAATAGAAGTATTTGTTAACCCTGCCATGACGACTGGGAGGTATGACCATGTCCAAATCGGAGAACGCTGTGACGGCCCGCCAGGGGGTCAAGAGCCATCGGGCCAGGTACACACCGCAAGAAAATGAAATGCTCTTTGAATACTGGTGGGATCCCTCGAAGCGGCGCGAGTTGCCACAGACCATCGGCCGGAACCTGACGGCGCTGCGGAGCCAGTTCTGCCGGCTGCTCAAGGAAAAGGGCATTACAAACGACGACTATTACCGTCTCATGGGCGAAAGGCACGGACGCCCGGTCCACGGTCGCAACGGCCTGCGGCAGCGCCTGCGGCTGGATAACGGCCGCGACGAGGTGATCCTCGAGGTCTTTGCCAAGCATCACGCCCTCGGCAACACCAAGACCAGGGCCTGCGAGGAACTGCGCAAGGTATTGGGGATCGAAACAAACAATTCAGCCCTCAAGCTGCGCTTTTATCGGCTCATGAACAAGCGCGGACTCACCAATCAGGATCTGATGGAACTCGGACGCAGGGTGCTCAGCAAGGGCGGCCAGCCCCACGCCGAGGCGCCGACGGTGAAACCTTCGCCGCCACCCCAGATGATACATCCCGAACCGGCGCAGGAGCTTCCCGCGGAACCAACGCGCGCCGCGGCTCAAGAGCACGAAAGGGGCCCCGCGGATCTCAGCCTCCTGGCGGAACTGGCGAACCTGCCTACGGAACTCGCCCACGTCCGCAAGCGTCTCTCCCAGCTCGAGGAGTCGCAGCGGCGGCAGCTGGATCTGCGCGGTTTCATCGAGCACCTGCTCTCGGTGGAGCGCGATCTCAAGGAAGAGGACCGGCTCCGTGAGGAACTGCAGGCGGCCCACGAACAGAATTACCAGTTGTCGCAGGAGCTGGGCGCGGAAAAGAAACGGATCCGCGCCCGCGAAGAGGAGATGGCCGAGATCTACCAGCTCCTGAACAGCGTGCTGACCGATTTTATGCACCTCGAGAGCGTGGCAAAGCTCGCCTCGCTCGGGGACTTCATCCACCGCCTCGAGGTGACCGTGGATCAATTCGGCAACGTTCTGAAGTGCCGCCGCGTTTAGGCGGTGCTACCCCGATCGTGGCTGTGAGGTTTTTCCACCGCGTTTGGGCGGCTTGACAGTTGTAGCGGCGCCGTGTTATACTTGGTTCGCCGGTAAAGCAGAAGCCATCCGCTTCTCACCTTGGGCCCGCGGGTGCCAGGGTCGCCGCATCAAGCGTGGAACGCATGCTAGTTGGAGCGGGTGGTTTATGCCCGCTCCTTTTGTTTTGCGCATGAGCGCGATGAGAGCCAAGTCGTTGGAGGTGGCGGCCGATTAACACTGAGCTGCGCATCAATGATGAAATCCGCGCACGGGATGTCAGGGTCATCAGTGCGACCGGGGAGCAACTCGGCATCATGACTTTGCGGGACGCTCTCCAGATGGCGGGGGACAAGGATCTTGACCTGGTGGAGGTCGCGCCCTTGGCCAAGCCCCCCGTCTGCCGCATCATGGACTATGGCAAGTTCCGTTACGAACAGAGCCGGAGGGAACGCGAGGCACGCAAGAAGCAGCATGTGGTCGAGGTCAAGGAGATTCAGATGAAACCCAAGATCGGCGACCACGATTTCCAGGTCAAGGTGCGCGCCGTGCAGAGATTTCTCAAAGATGGGGACAAGGTCAAAGCGTTGATCAAGTTCCGGGGCCGCGAGATCGTCCACGCCGACATCGGCAGGAACATCCTCATGCAGCTCTTCAACGCCGTATGCGAAGGGGCCGTCATCGAAAGGGAGCCGAGGATCGAGGGGCGCAACATGATCATGATCCTCGCCGCCAAACAGGTGGAATAGGAGGGAGAGCCAAGGTATGCCCAAGATGAAAAGCCATCGGGGCGCGGCGAAACGTTTCAAGGTCACGGGCACGGGCAAGCTTCGCAAGAACAGCGCGTATCGCAACCACATCCTGGAAACCAAGTCGCCCAAGCGCAAGAGACTGTTGCGCCATTCCGAGCTGGTCGCCTCGGGTGATGCCAAGCGGATCAAGAGGATGATCGGCGCCGGCTGATGCGCGCAAAGTCCACCCGCATTTCGTAACGAGGAGGAGTCGCAATGCGTGTCAAGGGCGGCTTTGTCACCCGCCGTCGGCATAAAAAGATCCTGCACCTGGCCAAGGGATACCGCCGTTCCAAGGGGCGCATCTTCCATGCCGCCAACCCGACCGTCCTCCGCGCCCTGGCTTTCGCTTACAGGGACCGGCGGCAGAACAAGAGGAACTTCCGCCGCCTCTGGATCACCCGCATCAATGCCGCCGCCCGCAACAACGGCATGTCGTACAGCACGTTGATCCATGGGCTGAAGCGTGCCGGCGTGGAGATCAACCGAAAAATCCTGGCCGATCTGGCGGTCAGGGACCAGCCGGCATTCGCGGAGCTTGTCTTTCTGGCCAAAGCAGGCCGGGAGCAGGCGTGAGATGGAAATCGCGGGGCCGGGTGAAAGCCACCCGGCCCTTTGCTTGTACCGCCAAGAGATCCAAGCCGCCGGCCTGCCCCGCGGACGGCGCTTTGCGGGCCGCGCATTCCGGAGGCGGTGGCGGTCATGCCTAAGCTGACCAGCACGGATAACGCGGCCGTCAAGGACCTCGTCCGCCTCCACACGCGGCGCGGTCGGCGGGAAGCCGGGCAGGCGCTTCTCGAAGGCCCCCACCTCCTCATGGAGGCGTTGGCGGCGGGCCGCCCCATCAGCCAGGTCTTCTTTCTCGATGATTGGGCCGCCGGGCGGGAAGGAAAAGATCTTCTGGCCAGGGCAGGAAAGAGTGGCGCGGTTCTCTGCCCGGCTTCAGCGCGCGTGCTTGCCAAGATAACCACGACCGACACGCCTCCGCCGGTGGCGGCCACCATCCCACTGGCTCTCACGCCGGCCGCGCCGGCTGCCGCAAAAGTGGCGGGCCTGCTCGTCGACGGGCTACAGGATCCGGGCAACCTCGGCACCATCCTGCGCACCGCCTGGGGGGCCGGCCTCGAGACGGTCTGGGTCACCGCGTCCACGGTCGATCTCTACGCGCCAAAGGTGCTGCGTGCGGCCTTGGGGGCGCATTTCCATCTCAGCCTGCGCGAGATCGGCCGCGACGAGTGTCTCTCCGCCATCGAGCACGAAGGCTGGCGGCTCGTGGCCATGGAACCCGGCGCGCCCACGCCTTTTTGGCGGGCGGCATTCCATCCGCCCTGCCTGATCTGTATCGGCGGCGAGGCGCGGGGCATCGATCCGGATCTTCGGCGGGCCGCGGCCGAAGCGGTCTCGATCCCACTGGCCGCGGGCGTTGACTCGCTGAATGCCGCGATCAGCGCCGGCATCGCCCTATTCGAGCTGGTTCGCAGGCGGGGGATGGGCGGAGAGTGAACCGTGAGGGCAGAACGACCGCATATTCAGGGTGCCGGGCATCACGGTAGAATAGCCACTATGGCGCCGTTTGCTCGGCAGGCAGGGAAACGCAGGCTGAAGCGCCCTGTTTTTCCGGGGATGTCACGTGTTCGGGCGCGGTTGGGGCTTGCTTGACCGGGGCCGACTACGGTATAATTAGACTGGATTCAACCTGATTCTTGTGGGTGGGGGGAACAAGATGACGGTTACCAGCTACGCCGAGCTTTTCTGGCGGATCTTCGAGGCCACGGGTTCGATAGCGGCTTACCTCATCTACCGGCAGCTTTTGCGGTCCGGCCCCTGAGCAAGAACGAAGCAAGCTGATACTTATACAAAAAGGTGATGACGGAGGAAAGTAGGCGAGTACAAAGCGGTATCCGCGATTCATACCTAAAACCGGCCCCGGGCCTCGTCGGCCGGCGCCGCCGGGCACGCGGATGCTTCGAGCGGTGCAGGGAGGAGGGTCGTGACTGAGAGCCCTTCCCGCTCAACTAGGCCGAAGTTCCCTCTCGAACCGCAGGTTGAACTGGCTTTTTGCCAAGTAGACCGCGCCGGAGTCCCACCGTTACGGGGAGGGCGGCGGACGCCGCCCGCAACGAGCGGCATGAGCATGCCAAAAAGGGTGGTACCGCGAAAGAGCCTTTCGCCCCTTATACGGGGAAAAGGCTCTTTCTTTATAATACCTCGTAAAGACGCCAAGATCGCAAAATAGGGAACCATATCACATGATATCCATGATTAACAGGTTTTTATAGCTAAATTTATTATATAAAGACGATCTAATCGACAAAAATCCGTGTAAATCCTGTAAATCATGTTAATCCTGTTAAATCGGTTGTGATCAATCATGTACGATTACGTGCGCAACGCGATGGTTGAGGTAAGCCAAGAGTGTTTTCCACATAGGAGGAAGATGAAGATGCCCGTCGAGATCGAGGCATTGCGGCGGCAGGCGCTGGCCGCGGCGGAGGAGGCCCGCGACCTGGAGGCCGTAAATATCGTGCGCCAGCGCTATCTGGGGCGCAAGGGCGAGCTGACGGCGGCCCTACGGGCCTTGGGCGAGCTACCACCCGAGGAACGCCCGGAGGCCGGCGAACGCCTGAACGGCCTGCGTCAAAATCTGGAGGAGGCCCTGCGGCGCAGGGAGGAGGCCCTGGCGCGCAGCGAGGAGGAAAAGCGCCTGGCGGCCGAGCGCCTGGATGTTCTCCTCCCGGGGCGGAGGACCCGTCCGGGCTATCCGCATCCCTTGCGGGTGGTTTGGGACGAGATCGAGGCGATCTTTCTGGGCATGGGCTTTACCATCGCCGAGGGCCCCGAGGTGGAGCTGGATTACTACAATTTCGAGGCCCTGAACCTGCCGCCCGAGCATCCCGCCCGGGACATGCAGGATTCCTTCTATTTCACGCCGCGCATGCTGCTGCGGACGCACACCTCGCCCGTGCAGGTCAGGACGATGCAGGCCTCCCGACCCGAGCCGGTGCGCATCATCGCCCCGGGGCGGGCCTACAGGAGCGATGCGCCGGACGCCACGCACACGCCCATGTTTCACCAGGTCGAGGGCCTCGTGGTGGACGAGGGCATCACCTTCGCCGACCTCAAAGGAACGTTGCAGGCCTTCGTCAGGGCCATGTACGGCCCCGGCAGGCGCACGTCGTTCCGCCCGAGCTACTTCCCCTTTACCGAACCCAGCGCGGAACTCTACATTTCCTGCACTTGCGAAGGGGCGGGCTGCCGGGTCTGCAAGGGCACGGGCTGGCTGGAGATCCTCGGCTCGGGCTCGGTTCATCCCAACGTGCTGAGCATGTCCGGCTACGATCCGGAAAAGGTGAGCGGCTTCGCCTTTGGCATGGGGATCGAGCGCATCGCCATGCTCAAGTACGGCATCGAGGACATCCGGCTCTTCTTCGAGAACGACCTGGGATTCCTGGCGCAGTTCAGCGCCGCGGGTTGAGATAGATACAAGGACTGGGAGGCTTGGGCAGAATGCGAGTTCCCCTGAGCTGGCTGCGTGAATACGTGGAGTTCGACCTGGCGCCCGAGGAGCTTGCCGCGCGGCTGACCATGGCCGGACTGTCCGTGGAGGCAATCGAGGATCTCGCCGCGCCGCTGCGCGGCATCGTGGTGGGCAAGGTCTTGCGCCTCGGGCGCCATCCTGGGGCGGAGAGGCTTTTTGTGGCCGAAACCGACTGGGGGGAGGGTCCGCGGACGCTCGTGACGGCCGCCACGAATCTCCGCGAGGGCGACCTGGTGCCCGTGGCGCCCGTTGGGGTGACACTGCCCGGCGGGATGGCGATCGAGGCCGCGGTTTTTGCCGGCGTTGTCTCCGAGGGCATGCTCTGCTCGGCGGCGGAATTGGGCCTGGAGAAACAGTCCGACGGCATCCTCGTTTTCGAGGGGGACTGGACGCCTGGCACACCGGCCGCCGAGGCCCTGGGCATGGCGGAATTGGTGCTCGAGATCGAATTGACGCCCAACCGCGCGGATTGCCTGGGCCTCGTGGGCGTGGCCCGGGAGACGGCCGCCGTGGCCGGCGGGCGCCTGCGCCTGCCGCCGGTGGAACCGCGTGCCGAGGGTCCTGATGTGGAGAGCCTGGCCGGGGTGGAGGTGCTGGCCCCCGATCTCTGCCCGCGTTACTGCGGCAAGGTCGCGATCGATGTCAGGGTGGCCCCGTCGCCCGGCTGGATGCAGCAGCGCCTGCGGGCGGCCGGGGTGAGGCCCATCAACAACATCGTCGACGTCACGAACTACGTCATGCTGGAGATGAACCAGCCGCTGCACGCCTTTGACCTGGACCGCCTCTCCGGGCGCCGCCTTATAATCCGCACGGCCCGCCCGGGCGAGAGGCTCCGCACCCTGGACGGCACCGAGCGCGAGCTGCCCGGCGGGGCGCTCGTCATCGCTGATCCGGCGGGGGCGGTGGCCGTGGCCGGCGTGATGGGCGGCGCCGAATCCGAGGTGACCGGCGCGACCACGCGCGTCTTCCTGGAGGGCGCCTGTTTCGCGCCGGCCGGCATCCGCCGCACGGCCCGGGCCCTGGCCATGCGGACCGAGGCTTCCCTCAGGTTCGAGCGGGGCGTGGATGCCGTTTCCACAAAGGCGGCGCTGGATCGCGCCGCCCGCCTGCTCGAGGAGATCGGCGCGGGACGGGTGGCGCGCGGCACCATCGACGCTGCGGCGCGCTCTTTTGAGCCGCGGACGATCGGCTTTTCGCCGGCGCGCCTCAACGGCCTGCTCGGCACCTCCCTTACCCCGGAGGAGATCGGCGGCTATCTCAACCGCCTGGGTTTCGAGACGGCCGCCGCCACCGGGGGGATGACCGCCGTCGTACCCACCTACAGGCAGGACGTGGAGGGTGTGGCGGATCTGGCCGAGGAGGTGGCCAGGCTGCACGGTTATGACCGCATTCCCTATGCATATCCGCCGAGCGTGCAGGTGGGCCAGCGCACCCCCGCCCAGGCGTTCGGCTTCAGGGTCCGGCGTCTCCTGCGGGGCCTAGGCCAGACCGAGGTCATGACTTACAGCTTTTGCGCTGCCGAGGCGGAGGCGCGCCTGCGCCCGTCCGCCGAAAGCGGCGCCGGCGACCCCCTGCGCATCCTGGCGCCGCTCAGCGAGGACTGGGCGGTGATGCGCACCACGCTCCTCGGCGGAATCCTGGACGCCCTGGCCGTCAATACGCGCAAGGGCCGCGAGGATGCGGCGATCTTTGAAACGGCCCGGGTCTATCTGCCCACGCCCGGCGAGGAACTGCCGCGGGAACCCCTCCACCTGGCCGGGGGGCTCATGGGCGGCACGTCCCCCCGTTCCTGGCTGGAAAAGCCGCGGCCTTACGATTTCTACGATCTCAAGGGCCTCTTGGAAGATTTATTGGCCGGCCTCGGCGTGGAGGCAGTCTTTGCCCCCGCGGAGCATGCCGCGTTCCATCCCGGCAGGTGCGCCTCGCTGGCGGCGGCCGGCGGGGAGCCCTTTGGCATCATGGGCGAGGCCCATCCAAGAATCGCGGCCGCGTACGGCCTGCGGGGGCGGATCCAACTCTACGAGCTGGATCTGCAAGCCCTGCACCGCGCCGCCATAAACGAGCTGCAGGCAAAGCCCTTGCCGCGCTACCCCGCCATCCAGCGGGATCTGGCGGTGGTGATCCCGGCCGATTACGCGCTGCCCGATCTCGAGCGCGCCCTGCGCGGCCTGGGCGGAGACTTGCTTACCGGCGTGGAGCTCTTTGATGTATATGTCGGCGCGCAGGTGGGCGAGGGCCGCAAGAGCATGGCGTTCAGCCTGACGTTCCGCGCCGAGGATCGCACCCTGACCGATACCGAGGTCAACCTGGCCATGACGCGCATCGTGGACGGGCTCAAGGAGCGCTGCGGCGCCGTGCTGAGGTGAATCCCCCGCGGGCGGCGGGGTAGACTAGCAGGAGAATAATGGTGCAAGGCAGAATCATGGCACGATAGCCGCAAGATGGCAGGCAGTTGAGACGCGCAGCGCGGCTTGGGGGAGTGCGTATGGCGCGGTGCAAACGCTTGTCGGCCGCGATCTGCCTGGCTTTGGCCCTTCTTTTCTGCCGGCCCGCGGCCTGCCTTGCCCACGATGTCCTCGAGCTGCTCGCCGGGTATAGCGGCGAGGAACTGGAGCTCAAGCTCCACGGCGAATTCGTCCTCTGGTCGGCGGCGCCGTGGTCGCTGCAGACGAATTTCACCATGCAAAGCCCCCTGGCGGGGGATAACGAGGACTATGCCGGGTGCACGCTGACATGGAAGGGCGTGGACTGGCGCTTTACCGGCTCGGCCAAGTACACGCTGACCCCAAGCGAGGATCACGCTTACGTGAGCTTGAGGGGGGCGTACATACGGGACCCCTGGAACCTGTCCGTCACGCTCTACCGGGAACGGGAACTCGACGGGGAGGACGGCACGCTTAGCCTTGAGGGGCACGCGGCTTACAGGCTCGGCGGCCACTGGCGGCTCTCCCTGGACCAGGGTTACGCGCAGGTGGTGTGCTATGACGGTCACCGCCGCTATACCGAGTATACAGCCGAGGCCCGTACCACGTGGTACGGCGATGGCGAATGGTACCGCCTTTCGCTTGGCGGTCGGACCAAATGGTACGAGGATGCCCAGGACGACACGGCAACGCTATATACCATCCTGGCTTGCCGCCTGAGCTTGGGCGAGCGCTGGGATCTTAACGGCCAGATTCGGGCGGAATTGTACGATGATAACGCCGACACCGACGACGAAGAAGACTACGACAGCCGGTTGAGCCTGACCCTGTCCAGGCGGGCGCCGTTGGGCCTGCGGCTGCAAGGATCCTATGCCCTGGCCGGCGAGGAGTTGCGCGCCGGCTTGACCTTGCTCGGCACGCTCGGCTCCATCTCGTGGCAGGCCGGCGTGGCAGGCGAGGCGGAGCTTTACTACGATTCCTGGAAGATCTGGTGTTTTGCCCTGCTCTATTGGCGTAGCGGCGCCTGGCAGATCCGCCTCGGCCTGGCCCCCGAAGGTGCGTATGCCGAAACGAGCAGGCACGGGTATTGGGTGGAAGTGGCCTATGTGTTCTGAACTTAAATTGCCAGGACTTGAACTCATCCCCGGCGTGCCAGCCGCCCTATGAGCCTGCAAGGCTTGGTGGTGAGGCGGCCGGGAGCGCCCAACGGTCTCGGGCCTTCGGGGCCGGTATCGGGGCCGGTATCGGAGCCGGTATCGAGCGGCGTGGAAATCGCGGGAGAACCGATTGCGATTCCGATACCGAGGCCCAAACCGGGTCACCGCCCGCCGGAAGGCGGGGCTTTTTTCGCGACACCAAGAGGAGGGATCGTGCATGGTCGTCCTGGGCGCCCTGGCGCCGCATCCGCCGATTATCGTGCCCGCAGTGGGGCGCGGCCGCGAGTCCGAGGCGTCATCCACCCGCAAGGCCATGTCGGATCTGGCCGGGATCGCCGCCGAGGCGGCCCCGGAGACGCTGGTCGTCTTTACGCCGCACGGTAACGTGCTGCGCGACGGGCTTTTGATCACGGGCGCGCCTGTCCTGCGGGGCGATCTCTCGCAGTTCGGCGCGGCCCAGGAGGAGGTCTGGACGAACGACCTGGAACTGGCCTTTGCGATCGAAACCTCGGCCGGCCGGGAGGGGCTGCCTGCCCTCGTGTTGCGCGAGGACGAGGCGAAGCGCTACAAAGCCCGTACAACCCTGGATCACGGCGTGCTGGTGCCGCTTTCTTTCATGGGTGAGGCCGTCCGCCGGGCCAAGCTCGTCGTGGTGGGCATGGGCATGCTTCCCCTGCTCCAGCTCTACCGTTTCGGCCAGGCTGTAGCAAGGGCGGCCGAAGAGACGGGGCGGCGCGTGGCGGTCCTGGCGAGCGGCGATCTCTCGCACCGCCTGGCCGAGGACGGTCCGTACGGCTATCATCCGCAGGGACCCGCCTTTGACCGCCTGCTCGTGGACCTGCTCGGCAGGGCCGACGTGCCGGGCATCCTGGGCATCGATCCCGGCATGGCCGAGGAAGCCGGTGAATGCGGTTACCGCACGATCGTCATGATGCTCGGCAGCCTTGACGGTCTAAAGCTTGAGGCGCGGGTCCTGAGTTACGAGGGCCCCTTTGGCGTCGGTTACGCCGTGGCGGTTTTCAAGCCGTCCGGCCCCGATCCGGCGCGGGCTTTCGGCGCCGGGTTCGAGCGCGCCGCGGCCGAGGCCGCGGCCAGGAGGCACCGGGAGGAATCGCCCTACGTCCGCCTGGCCAGGGAGACGGTGGAGGCCTACGTCAGGGGCGTAGAGCCGCCCTCGGACGGCACGCGGATCCCGGACGCTGACCGCCGGGCCGGCGTCTTTGTCTCCATCAAAAAACATGGCGAGCTCAGGGGATGCATCGGCACCATCGCCCCCACCCGGCGGAACATCGCCGAGGAAATCCGGGCCAACGCCATCGCCGCCTCCACCCAGGATCCCCGCTTCGAGCCCGTCAGCCCAGGGGAACTGCCCGATCTCGTCTATTCCGTGGACGTGCTGGGCGAGGCCGAGCCGGTCGCGGGCCTGGAGGAGCTGGATCCGCGCCGCTACGGCGTGATCGTCCGGCGGGGCGGGCGCCAGGGGCTCCTCCTGCCGGATCTGGAGGGCGTCGACACCGCGGCGGAGCAGGTGGCCATCGCCAGGCGCAAGGCGGGGATCGGTCCGGACGAGGCGGTGGAACTCCTGAGGTTCGAGGTGGTCCGCCATCACTGATCTCCACGAGGCCCGTCATTATACTTACGAGGACGGGGCCGGCTTGGTCCGCTGCCTCCTCTGCCCCCAGGGTTGCCGCCTGGGGCCGGGCAGGACGGGGGTGTGCCGGGTCCGGCGGCGGGAGGGTGAACGGCTCTACACCCTCAATTACGGCCGGATATCCTCGCTCGCCCTGGATCCCATCGAAAAGAAGCCCCTCTACCACTTTTATCCCGGCGGCCTGATCCTCTCCGCCGGCACGACCGGCTGCAACCTGGCCTGCGGCTTTTGCCAGAACTGGGAGATCTCGCAGGAGGAGGCGCCGACCCGGGCGCTCGCGCCGGGGGAACTGATCGCCATTGCCCGGCGTGAAACGGGCCGGGGCAACATCGGCCTGGCCTATACCTACTCCGAACCGGCGGTCTGGTGGGAGTTCCTGATGGATACCGCCCCCCTGGCAAAGGAGGCGGGTTTGGCAAATGTCATGGTGACCAACGGCTATCTCAACCAGGACCCCCTAGCCGAGCTCCTGCCTTTTTTGGACGCGGTCAACATGGATCTCAAGGGCTTTTGCGACGATTTCTACCGGCGGACCTGCCACGGCAGGCTCGCGCCCGTGCTGGCCTTTGCCGAGGCCGTCGTCGCCGCCGGCGTGCACCTCGAACTGACCAATCTCATCATCCCCGGATACAACGACGGCGAGGAGCACCTGCGTGCCCTCGTCGCCTGGGTGGCCGGGCTCGATCCCTGCATTCCCCTGCACCTTTCGCGCTATTTTCCCCAGTACCGTTTCACGGCCCCCCCGACGCCCGTCGAGACGCTCGAGCGGGCCTTCGCCATCGCCAGGGAAAAGCTCCACCACGTCTACATCGGCAACGCGGCCGTCCCGGACGGGCGCGACACGTTCTGCGCCTCCTGCGGCGCCGTTTTGGCCAGGCGGGAGGGATTCGAGACCCGCTTGACAGGTGTGGAAAACGGCAAATGCAAGGCGTGCGGCAGCAAAGCGCCGTTCATTCTGGATGGGAACCCTGGTTCCACTACCAGGACATCTTAGGTTAAAGGCGGCCCGAAAACCGTCGTGGATAAACACGTGGGTTTCGCAAATCGCGCCGAACAGGTGAGATACCGAACCTACCGACTCCGGAGGAGCGTACAGCTGTGCGCCCCCATCGGAGACGTTTCATATGTCTCACCAGATTGCCCGACATGAGCTATTGCGGCAAATCCGGATCATCAAGGCGTCAAGAGGGAAGCCATGCCCGAAAAACGTGCTTACAAGTACTTCGACCTCATCGTGGGCCTCTTCGTGGCCGTGCTCGTCATCAGCAACATCGCGTCGGTCAAGATCGTGCTGATCCGGATCCCGCTCGGCTTGCTCCGGCCGATCCTGCCTCTGCCGCCAACCGCCGCGCTGACTTTTGACGGGGGCACGCTGCTTTTCCCCATCAGCTACATCTTTGGCGACATCCTGACGGAGGTCTATGGCTTCGCCCATTCGCGGCGGGCGATTTGGACGGGTTTTGCCGGGCTCGCCCTGCTCTCGCTCACCCTGTGGATCGTCGGGATCCTGCCCGCGGCGCCGGGCTGGACGGGGCAGGAAGCCTACAAAGCCACCCTCATGTTCGCCCCGCGTGTCGCCGGTGCGAGTATGCTCGCCTATTTCGCCGGGGGATTCGCCAACAGCACCATCCTCTCCCGCTTGAAGATCGCCACGCGCGGCAGGTGGCTCTGGACCAGGACCATCGGCTCGACGCTCGTGGGGGAGCTGGTCGATAGCGTCGTCTTCGTCGCCGCCGCTTTTGCCGGTGCCATGTCTTCCAGCTTGCTCTTTTCCATCATGCTGAGCAACTACGTCTTCAAGACGGCTTACGAGATCGCCGCGACGCCCGCGACATACGCGGTGACCGGCTGGCTCAAACGCGCCGAACAGGAGGATAAATACGACTACGGCGAGAAGTACAATCCCTTTAGGCTGGAGTGATGGCGATGGCGGCGGTGCGGACGGGTCTCGTCCAGGTTTATACCGGCAACGGCAAGGGCAAGACCACGGCCGCTCTGGGCCAGACCCTGCGCGCCCTTGGCCACGGCTGGCGGGTCCTTTTCCTCCAGTTCATGAAAGGCGGCGGCCTCACCGGCGAAGCGGCCGTGGCCGCGGCCCTCGGCCCAAACCTGGCCTTTTGCCAGTGGGGGACGGGCGAGCTGATCGTCGGCCGTCCGCCCGCGCGGCACGAGATCGACTTGGCCCGGCGGGGCCTGGCCGAGGCCGCGGAGGTTCTCGCCGCGGGCCGGGCCGAGTTGGTGGTCCTGGACGAGGTGGCGGCAGCGGTCAACCTGGGCCTGCTGCAGGCCGAGGCGGTATGCGGGGCCGTCAGGAACCGCGCCCCGGGCGTCGAGGTGATCCTCACCGGCCGTGACATGCCGCCTCCCCTCCTGGCTTTGGCGGACCTGATCACCGAGGCCGTCGCGGTGCGGCATCCGCTGGAGCGGGGCATCGGGGCGCGGGAGGGGATCGAGTACTGAGATGGACGATGGCGCCAAAAGCCGCAGTCGTTTCTTACTGCCCGCGGCCATCCTGATCCCCTTGTTGGCCGCCGGCGGCTTTCTCCTCTGGCAGGCCGCACGCGCAAAGGTTTACCGCCGCGCCGATTACCTCATGGGCACGCTGGTCGAGATCACCGCATACGGCGGCAAGGCCCGCGCGGGCGTGGACGCGGCTTTTGCCGCCATGCGCCGCATCGAGGCTTTGACTGACTCCCGCAGGCCCGGCTCGGATGTAGCGCGCCTGGCGCGGGCCGCGGGGCGGGGACCGGTGCGAGTCAGGCCCGAGACCATGGCCATGCTGCGCCTTGCCGCGGCTTATTGGCGACGGTCGCGCGGGGCCTTTGACGTGACCGTGGCGCCGGTGGTCAAGGCCTGGGGATTTGAACCTGGAGGGAAGCCCCGCCTGCCCCGGCGCGACGAGTTGCTGGCGGCCCTGCGCCTGGTCGGCGGCGGCGATCTGATCCTGGACGCCAGGGCAGGCACGGCTCGTCTGGCCCGCGCGGGGATGGCCGTGGACCTGGGTGGCCTGGCCAAGGGTTATGCCGTCGACCGGGCCTACGAGGCGCTCGCGCGCGCCGGGGTAAGAGGGGCCCTCATCAACGGGGGCGGCAGCAGCATCCGCGTCCTGGGGCGGCCGCCGCGCGGCGGACGATGGCGGATCGGCCTGGCCCACCCGCGCCGCGCCGGGGAGTTCCTGGCCGTCTTTCTCCTGCGGCCTGGCGAGGCATTGGGCACGTCAGCGGACAACCAGCGCTTTTTCATGGCGGGGGGGCGCCGCTATGCCCACCTCATCGACCCGGCCACCGGGGAGCCGGCCCGCCGCAGCATCCTCTTTTCCGTCGTGGGCGGACGCGCGGCCGTGGCGGACATCCTCTCGACCGCCTGTTTCGTGCTGGGGCCCAAGGAGGGCCTGGAGTTTGCCGCCCGCGAAAGAGCGCGGGGTCTCGTTTACGGCGCCGACGGGCGTGTGAGGCGGAGCCCGGGTTTGAGTGTGTCGGAGCTCAATCCCTGACCGTTCTCGGACGGAGAAGACACCTCTACTCAACCCTTTCCACACGCGGGCGAGAGGTACAATCTGCGTAATCCGCGTAATCCGTGGTTCAATCGGTCTGTGTAAACGAACCGAGCCAGGGAAGGAACCACCCGGCCCGGCCGGGCGTTATGCATGGGATGGCGGTGGTGAGGCAGATGCTTAACGGCCCGTGGGAGTTGGGCGAACACAAGGAGGACTGGCGCGGGATCCTCTTGCACCGGGCGCGCCAGATCGAGACGGGGAGGGAATTCCTCCTAGAGGAACTGGCCCTCGCCGCGCCGGCCAGGGACCGGATCCTCCGGGAGATCGCGCTCGGCCTGGAAGAGCGCGTTGCGGCGGCGGAAGCTGTGGTGCATCCGGCACTCAAGAAACCCCTGGGCGTGACGCGGCACCAGGACCGTTACTACGTAGTCCGGCCGGCCGATGAGACGCTCTGGGCCGGCTGGGGTCCCGAACCCCGGCCGCGCGGCCCGGAGGAACTGGGTAACTGGCTGGCCATCCTGGCGTCGATTGCCGGCCTGTACCACCAGGCCGGCCTGACCACGCGGGGCGCGGCCCGGTGCGACCTCGTGCCGGCCGAGGCAGGCCTCCTGGTGCTGGAACCCAACTGCGAGTCCTATCTCGCGGCGTACCGGGACCGGGAGCGCTTTTTTCGGCACGAGCTCGCGCCCGAGGTGACCAGGGGGGGATCCTGGGGCCGGGAGGCCGATATTTTTGCCCTAGGCATGACCGCCTACGAACTGGCCGCGGGCCGGCTGCCAATCGCGGGACACGGGGCGGTGCTCATCGACAACCTCCTCTCCCAGGCCGTCGTCGATCCCCGCACGTTCGCGCCCGGCCTGGCGCCCGAGCCGGCTGCCCTCATCCTGGGCATGCTCGCGCGGGACCCGGCGGAGCGGCCGGACGCGTCCCGGATCGCCAATGAGAGCGCCCGCATCCGCTGGGCCGCGAGCGCGGAGGAGATGGCAGCCTTTGCCCGCCTGGGGCGGCAAAAGGCAAATTACGTCGCGGGCAGGGAAAAGCTGCGCGGATTCCTCCGCCGGAACAAGGTGGGCGTCGGCCTCACCGCCGCGGCGGTGCTCGTCCTGGTTGTACTCTTTGCCATGCGCGGCCCGCGCACCAAGCCGGCGATCACGGCCTCGACCAGCCCGGCCCAGGTGGTTGCCGCCTACTACCGGGCCATCGACACCCTCAATTTTGACCTGCTCGAGGAGACGCTGGCACCAAAGGTCGGCGGAGCGATCAGGAACACCGTCCTCACCATGCACGTGGTCGGCAAGGTCAGGCTGGCCTACGAGGCCCAGCGCGGCAGGGGCGCCGCCGTCCAGCGGCAGCTCGAGATCGGGAATCTCGCCATAAAAAGGCTCGGGAGCAGCCCCCCCGCCTTTCTCGCCCGTTACGACCTGGTGCTCCACCAGGAACCCGAGGACCAGTGCTCGACGAGGGAGGACCGTCTCACCCTTGGCAGGATCAAAAACAGGCGGGTGGGTGAGAAATGGGCCATCGTCAAGCTCGAAACGAAAGAGATCGCCAAGCGGAGACTGCCGCGCGCCGTAAATCCCGGTGAGAACGCGGCGCAAACTACCCCCCGCGGCGCAGACTAGGGGGGGAGGCGGATACGCTGGAACCTGGAAAGGATGGCGGGGCCCTCTACTTCTTTACGGCGGCATGGTCGGCGCCGGGACGGCTCATGGAGCCCGTGGTCAAAAAGCTTGCGAGGGATTTCGCGCTGCCCTACGTCAGGATTGACGTGGATCGCGACCCGGGGGCCGTGCGCCTCTACGGCCTGCGCATCCTGCCCGAGACGGCCCTCGTCGCGGGCGGAACCGTGGCGCGGAGATGGACGGGCTACAGGCCCGAGATCGAGATCAGGCGCGGCTTGTTGGACGCTTTTGGCGCCGGGCCATCCCCTTGACAAAAACGGCGGGCTTGGCTATAATCCAGGTTGGTCCTTTGACAAATGCATATGGCTCATCAAGAGCGGTGGAGGGACGGGCCCGATGAAACCCGGCAACAAGCAGGGCGGTACCTGCTCATGTGCCAATTCCCGCAGAATCATTCTGGAAGATGAGCGCCGGCGTGCGACCCTTCCATGATGTGAAGGGTTTTTTTATGCACTCATTCAAAATCAGACTTGAGGAGAGGTTCGCCATGACAACGGGCAGGCGGCTCTTTACGTCCGAGTCGGTGACCGAGGGTCATCCCGACAAGATCTGCGACCAGATATCCGATGCCGTGCTGGACGAGTTCCTGAGGGCCGATCCCAACTCGCGCGTGGCCTGCGAGACGGCGGTCACCAACGGCCTCGTGCTGGTCATGGGGGAGGTCACGGCCGACTGCTACGTGGACATCCCCCGCGTGGTGCGGGGCGTCGTGCGGGACATCGGCTACAACAGGGCAAAGTATGGATTCGACTGCGACACCTGCGGTATCATCACGGCCATCAATGAGCAGTCGCCCGACATCGCCGTGGGCGTGGGCCGGTCGCTCGAGGCCAGGGGGGGCGCCAGCGACGGGCTCGACCAGATCGGCGCCGGCGACCAGGGGCTCATCTTTGGCTACGCCACCGACGAGACGCCCGAACTCATGCCCCTGCCCATCACCCTCGCGCACGCCCTGGTCAGGCGCCTGGCCGAGGGGCGAAAGAACAAATCCCTGCCCTACCTGCGGCCGGACGGCAAGTCCCAGGTCACTGTGGAGTACGAGGGCAGGCGGCCGCTCCGGGTGGACGCGGTCGTGGTCTCGACCCAGCATCATCCCAGCCTGGAACATGATTTTCTCGAGCGGGAAATTATCGAGCAAGTGATCAAGCCCACGCTCCCCGCGGGCCTCCTCGACGAGCGCACCCGCTACTTCGTCAATCCCACCGGCAGGTTCGTGGTGGGCGGGCCGCAGGGCGACTCGGGCCTCACGGGGCGCAAGATCATCGTGGATACATACGGCGGCATGGCCCGGCACGGGGGCGGCGCCCTCTCGGGCAAAGACCCGACCAAGGTGGACCGCTCGGCGGCCTACGCCGCCAGGTACGTGGCAAAGAACGTGGTGGCGTCCGGCCTCGCGGCCCAGTGCGAGGTGCAGATCGCCTATGCCATCGGCGTGGCCAAACCGGTCTCCATCGCCGTGGA
>JBLNBS010000057.1:0-34274 GCA_050260175.1 Patescibacteria group bacterium
CCGTGCCATAGACTTCAGCCGTGTCGATGAGATTGATGCCAAGTTCCAGGGCCCTCTGCACCACGCGGGCCGCCTCGTCCTCGCTATTGCCCGTGCTCAGGCCCAGACGGCTGTGGCCGCCACAGCCCAGGCCCATGACGCTCGCGCGGAGGCCCGTGCGGCCGAGGATGCGGTATTCCATGGATTGGACCCCTTCCTGGTGGTTTGGCATGACGCCGAACCTAACCCCCGGCCCCTTCTCTCAATAGACCTGCTCCCTCTGGGAGATAGAGGGTATCTTCCTCGAGCAACCCTGACCGTTCTCCAGGTTTGTTTTATCAAAGGCCGGTAATCGCTTCCGGCTATTCGTCAGGAGCGTTCGCGTTTCCCCGCCAGCCACGCCCCGGCCGTCTCGAGGATCTCGAGCTTCATCTCCAAGTTTTGACGGCGCGCCGGGATCACGTCCACCACGTCGAAGCCGCAGGTCGACAGGACCCCCTGGAGGCTGGTCGTGCAGGACGGCGCCCCGCCGCCGCCCCCGCCGGCGACGCAGACGCCGAGGGCGATCTTGCCCTTGATCCCCCGCTTGCCCGCCTCGTGCATGCAGGTCCGGCGGAGGCGGTCCAGGAAGGCCCGGAGGCTCTCGCTGAGATCCCCCCAGTAGACCGGCGTGGCAAAGACGGCGGCGTCGGCCTTCTTTAACCGTTCGACCAGGGGGCCGAAGTCGTCGTCCTGGATGCACCGGCCCTCGTCGATGCAGACGCCCCAGCCGTCGTCGCGGCACTGCCGGCAGCGCTCGATGTTGATGGCGGGCAAAAAGACCGTTTCCACGCCGGCGCCGGCCGCCTCGATCCCCTTTGCGAGGGCACCCGCGGCTCTGGCCGTCTGCCCGGCGGGATTGCGCGAGCCGGAGATGACGAGGACGTTCATTTTACATGCCTCCTGTTCCGAATGGCTTCGATGACCGGGTTCAGGTCTTATAATTCTCGAGCAACTCCAGGATCGCCCCCAGGGCGTCCTGGGTGTCCAGGTAGGCGTAACGCCCGCCCGTGTAATCGCCGCGCTGGATGAGGGGATAGCCCCGGGCCGCCATGTCCGCCAAGACCCCATCCATGCCCTGGACCTCAAAGGCCACGTGGTGCAGGCCCTCGCCCTTGCTCTCCAGGAAGTCCCGCCAGGTGCTGGGCCCGCCGATGGGCTCGATCAGCTCGAGCGAGACCTGGCCGAGCTGAAAGAAGGCCAGCTTGGCCCGGGCCTCGGTTGGTTTGCCCATGTACTCTGCGTGGGAAAAAGCGGGCGGATCGGTGACGGTGATCGGCGGCACGGCCACCCCGAATAGATCCGCGTAAACTCTTGCCGATCTCTCGATATCCCTGACGATGAGGCCGATCTGGCGGACGGTGTTCCCGCCGGGGCCGGTGAATGGAGACATGGATTATCCCCCCCAGATTGGAGTCTTCGGGGGTATTCACCGCCGGGGCCGGAGGTTCCTGCCGGGCGGCGCTACTGCGCCCCCAGCCTCCCGCCGCTGTCGAGGGTGGTCCGGCCGACCTTCCGGAGCTTTAGGCTCTCCGCCAGGGCCAGCATCTCCTGGGCGTGCTTGCGCGTCAGCTCGGTGACCTCGGCGCCGCCCAGCATGCGGGCGAGCTCGCCCACGCGCTCCTGCATGTCCAGGGCGCGCACGGAGACGGCGGTCCGCTGCCCGGCCACCTTTTTCTCGATGAGGAGATGGCGGTGGGCGAGCGAGGCGATCTGGGGCAGGTGGGTCACGGCCACGACCTGGCGGGTGCGGCCGATGAGGAGCATCTTTTCGGCCACGGCCTGCGCGGTGCGGCCGCCGATGCCCACGTCGATCTCGTCAAAGATCATCGTGGGAAGCTCGTCCACCTCGGCCACGATGGCCTTGAGCGCCAGCATGATGCGGGAGAGCTCGCCGCCGGAGGCGATCTTGAGCATGGGTTTCAAGCCCTCGCCGGGGTTGGGCGCGACCAGGAACTCGATGCGGTCCAGGCCGCGGGGGCTCATGGCCACCCGCCGTCCTTCATAGGGGAGGCCGTTCGGGTCGTCGGCCAGGTTGAGGTCGATGCGGAAGGTGACCTTGCCCATATTGAGGTCCTCGAGCTGGCGCGCGATCTCGGCCTGCATCTTTCCGGCCTGGGCGCGGCGGCGCGCGGAGAGGGCCTTGCCTGTCTCCGCCAGCTCGGCCTCGGCCCGGCCGACCTCCTTTTCCAGTTCGGCCAGGCGCTCGTCGCGGTGCTCGATACCGTTTAGTTCAGCGGCGATCTTTTCACCGTAGGCGATGATCTCCGCCACGGTCCGCCCGTACTTGCGCTTGAGCTTGGCCAGCTCGTCCAGGCGTTTTTCCACCTCGGCCAGGCGGGCCGGGTCGAATTCCAGCCTCTCGCGGTAGTTGCGCAATTCCCGCGCGGCCTCCTCACCCTGGGCCGCGGCCTCCCTCAGCATGCTCAGGCAGGGCTCCAGGCGCGGGTCCACGGCGAGCACGCCCTCCAGGGCGCGCCGGGCCTCGCCGATCTGCTCCAGGGCGGCCTGGCCGGCGCCGCTCTCGTAGAGGAGTTCGTACGCCCGGGCGCTGGCGGCAAAGAGCCGCTCGGCGCCGGCAAAGAGCTCGTGCTCGCTCTGGAGCGCCTCGTCCTCGTCCGGCTTGAGCTTGGCCTCGCCGATCTCCTGGAGCTGGAACTGGAGCAACTCCACCCGCTGCTTGAGTTCCTCCTCGTTCCCGCGCAGGGTGGCCAGTTCCTGGCGGAGGCCGCAGAGCGCGGCATACCCGGCGGCAAAGCGGCCGCGCAGTTGCAGGACCTCTTCGCCCGCGACCCGGTCGAGGAGGTCGAGTTGCTTGTCCGGGTGGAGGAGGGACTGGTGCTCGTGCTGCCCGTGGATGTCCACGAGGAGCGCGCCGAGCTTGGCCAGGGTCAGGCTCGTCACGGTCTGGCCGTTGATCCTGCACCGGCTCCGGCCGCCCGTGCCGATCTCGCGGTAGAGGGCCACGACGCCCTCGGGCGCCTCCAGCCCCAGTTCCTCCAGGGCCGCACGCAGTTCCGGGCGGCCGTCGCAGTCAAAGACCCCCTCCGCCGTGGCGGTTTCGGCGCCCGCCCTGATCATCTCCGCCGCCGCCCTGCCCCCCAGCACCAGACTCACGGCGTCGATGATGATCGACTTGCCCGCTCCCGTCTCGCCCGTCAGGACGTTCAGTCCGGGGGCGAATTCCAGCCGCAGCTCCTCGATGAGCGCCAGGTTACGCACCCACAATTCCCGGAGCAAGTGGCTTACCTCCTCAGCCGCCGCAGCCTCTCGATCACGGCTTCCATCTGGTCGCGCCGGCGGATGATCATAAAGATCGTGTCGTCGCCGGCCAGGATGCCCACGACCTCCTGCCAGTCCAGGTCGTCCAGGGCGTCGGCCACGCCGTTGGCCGCGCCGCTCAGGGTGCGGATGACGACGAAGTTCTCGGTATAGTCCACGCTCACCACCGAGTCCTCGAACATGCGCTCCGCGCGCCTGATCACGTCGCCCACCGTCCGCTCGTGCGGTAGGGAGTAGCGGTAATGGTTGTCCGGCGTGGGGAGCTTGATCAGGCCGAGTTCCTTGATGTCCCGCGAGAGCGTGGCCTGGGTCACCGCGATCCCCTCCCTGCGAAGGGCCTCCCCAAGCTCGTCCTGGGTCGAGACGGCCCTCTCCTTTATGATGGCCAGGATCATCGCCTGGCGGCGTGCCTTCACGTCGATCCCCCCTTTGCGCCGCGGGTCACATCTTGCCTTCCTGGAACCTCTGGCGCAGGATATCGTAAAAGCCGAGCCCGCGCAGGCGCACCAGCCTGGTGACGGCCGCGGCCCGGCCAAAGCGGACGGTGTCCCCGGGACGGAGCCTGCCGCCGTCGCGGCTGTCGGCGACCAGGCTCACCTCGTCGCGGGCATGCACGACCCTGACAGCGATACTGTCGTCGGCGCTGACCACGAGCGGCCTGGCATGCAGCGAATGCGCGCAAACCGGGGTGATGACCAGGGCCGGAACCCCGGGATGCAGGATCGGACCCCCCGCCGAGAGCGAGTAAGCGGTGGATCCGGTGGGGGTGGCCACGATCAGCGCGTCGGCCCTGTATTCCACCAGTGCCACGCCGTTCAGCACGACCTCGAGCGTGACGAGGCCCTGCCCGATCCTGGTGATGACCGCGTCGTTGAGCCCGACCACCGCCCCGGCGCCGGGCTTGTCCGGCAGCGCTTCGACCATGAGGCGGTCCTCGCAGCGGTAATCGCCGGAGAGGATGCGGGACACGGCCTCATCCAGACGGGCGGCCTCCACCTCGGCCAGGAAACCAAGGTGCCCGAAGTTGATGCCGAAAACGGGGATCTGCCTCGGATAGACGCACCGGGCGGCATGCAGCAAGGCGCCATCGCCGCCCAAGGCGATGGCGAGGTCCAAGCCGTCGGCAAAATCGCCGTCATAGCCAAGCTCGGGGCGGCCGATCGCCGCGGCCGTCCCGGCATCGAGGCGCACAGCTACGCCGGCCCCGGCGAGCTTGCCGGCGAGGGCCGCCGTGGCCGCCATGGCCTCCGGCTTTGCCCGGTGCGGCAGGAGTCCGATCGCGCTCATGATGCCTCCGCGAATATCCACGCTTGGGTTTGTCCATCCCGGCGCCGGCCGGTACGACGACTACTAATTCCTCCCGCGCGCGCAAAAATCCTGCCGGATTCTGGGTGAATATACAGCCCTCATGACTTTCCAGAAGGAACGGGGGCGCATTTCACGAAGAAGGGGGTATCCGGGAGGGACGGTAATTTGCGCGTGGAGATCAAAATGCCTTTTCTGGGCGAGGAGATCGAGTCCTGCCGTATCCTGCGCTGGTTCGTCGCGCCCGGCCAGGTGGTGGAGATCGACCAGGACCTGGCGGAACTGGCCGCGGGGAACGAGATCGTGCCGCTCCCCTCGCCGCTCGACGGCAGGGTGGTGGAGATCTGCGCCGCCGCCGGCGCGCTCGTGGTGACCGACGAGACGATCGCCGTTATCGAGGAGCCGGAGGGGGTGCCTTGTTGAATCCCCGCGATGGCGCCGCCCTGACCGCACCCCGGCCCGACATCAGCGCCGCGATCGACCATAATACCATGTCGCGCCTGGCCCGTTCATTTTCCGTCGCCACCGGCCTGGGCGTCAATGTGCTCACGCAAAGTGGCACTCTCGTGCCGCTGGCCGGCACGGGGCTGCATCCATTTTGCCGGCTGGTGCAGGGCAAAGCCCTGGGCCTGAGCCGTTGCGTGGCCTCGCTCGCCAAGGGGGGCGAACTGGCTGCCCAGTTGGGCGAGCCTTACATCTTCCGCTGCCACGCCGGCGTCATCGAATGGTCGGCCCCGGTGGTGGTGCACGGGGAGTTTCTGGGCTCTTTCAGCTGCGGACCCGTGCTGATGTGGCCCCTGGACGGATTGGCGCTGGAAGAGGTGAACCAGGCCGTGCGCGACCTGGACCTGCCCGCCGGGGAGGTGAGCCGCCTGCTCCAAGACGTCAAGGTCCTGACCGCGCCCAACGTGCAAGCCGCGGCGGAGCTCCTTTTCGTGACGGCGAACCACATCGCCCAGAGCGGGCTCCTCACGCTCTTGCAGCGGCGCGAGCTCAACGAGCAGCAGGCGAGGCTGGCCGAGGCCATCGGCGCCAGGAAAAGGGCGGAGGAGTTGCTCCAAGAGGTGGAAGCCCACGGGGTGAAGCCGATCTACCCCCTGGAAAAGGAGCGGACATTGCTCGGCCGCGTAAGGGTGGGCGATCGCCTCGGGGCCAAGGAAATCTTGAATGACCTGCTCGGCGACATCTTCCTCCGCAGCGGGGGGGAAGTGGAGGTGGTCAAGGCCCGCCTGCTTGAACTCCTGATCGTGCTTTCGCGGGCCGCGGTGGAGGGAGGCGCCTCGCTCGGGAGGCTGTTCGGCCTGAATTACGACTACATCAGCAGGCTTTCCGGGATCGAGCGTTTCGAGGATCTCTGCGCCTGGATCGTCACCGCGCTCGACACGTTCATGGACACGGTCTACCAGGTCAGGCAGGTCAAGAACGCCAAGCTCATCGGGGAAGCCACCGCTTACATCCGCGCGCACTACGGCGAACCCCTCACCCTGGAGGGCGTGGCGCAAAAGGTCTTCATCAGCCCCTTTTACCTCAGCCATCTCTTCAAGGAGGAATTGGGGTTGACCTTCGTCGAATACGTCACGCGGGTGCGAGTGGAGGAGGCCAAGAGGCTCCTGGCGGACAACGGCCTTTCCATCCTCGGCGTGGCGCAAAAGGTCGGCTACGAGGATGCCAGTTACTTCAGCAAGGTCTTTCGCCGGGCCACGGGGCTCTCGCCCAACCAGTACCGCCGCGGCTGCTGAACAGGGATCGTGAAAGCGAGAACACTTTGGCAAAGCGACTTGGGAAATTGAGGACGAAGCCAACTGGACAAGATTCCACTCAAGTCTGGCAAGAACCTGCAAGACCGGGTGGAAAAGGCCGTGGTAGACTGGGGAAAGGATTTAATATGAAAAAGGAGTGATTTGGAAGTGGCGGATCTGAAGGCTTTGGCCGAGGCGCTCATCGCGGGTAATGCCCCCAAGGTCAAGGAGATCACAGAGGCGGCCATTGCCGAGGGGCTGCACCCCGCGACCATCGTCAACGAGGGGCTCATTGCCGGCATGAGCGTGATCGGCCAGCGGTTCAAGAACAACGAGATCTACGTGCCGGAGGTGCTGATCGCGGCCCGGGCCATGCACGCCGGCCTGAATCTGCTCAAGCCGTTGCTGGCCGAAAAGAAGGTCCAGCCCCTGGCGAGGATCGCCCTGGGCACGGTCAAGGGCGACCTGCACGATATCGGCAAGAACCTGGTGGGCATGATGCTGGAGGGAGCCGGTTTCGAGGTGATCGATCTCGGCATCGACGTCTCCCCGGACAAATTCGTCGAGGCGATCAAGACCCAGCGGCCCAGCCACCTGGCCATGTCCGCCCTGCTCACGACGACCATGCCGTCCATGAAGGACACCATCGAGGCGCTCAAGGCCGCCGGGCTGCGCGACAAGGTCAAGGTGATGATCGGCGGCGCGCCGGTCACCCAGAACTACGCCGACCAGATCGGCGCCGACGGCTACGCCCCGGACGCCGCCTCGGCCGTGGAGCTGGCCAAATCGCTCATGGCATAGGGGTGCTTATCCCTTAATGAATAAAGAGGGCGCGGGCATGCGGCGTCCTCTTTTGCGTATTATGTCCCGTCTGATTTGCGGGGGTGTTTTGCTTGCCCGAATACCACGTACACTTCGGCGGGGGCTCGCACGAGTTGGGCCGCGCGGTGCTCGAGCTTTTGGCCGAGGCCGGCTACGATTTGCCCGCGTCCTGCGGCGGCGGCGGCCGCTGCGGGCAGTGCCGGGTCAAGGCGCGGGGAGACGGCCTCACTCCGGCGGGTGAAGAAGAGCGCGTACTCCTTGGACCCGATCGCTTGGGCGAGGGTTGGCGGCTGGCCTGCCGGGCGCGTGTGGCTGGCCCGGCGGCGGTGGCCTGGGAGGGTTCGGACGATACGCAGCCCGGCAAGGGCTTTGCCGAGTCTCTGCGCCATGCGCCTCTTGCTCCGGGCGTTACCCGCCGGCGGATCCGCATCCCCCCGGTCACGGCCAAGGATCCGCGCGGGGATTGGGAGCGGCTCACCGCGGCCCTGGGCTCGGCCTGCCGGGCCGAACTCTGGCCCTGCCTGGCCCTGGCCGGCCTCGACCGCGGCCGCGACGAGGCGGAGGTCGTGGTGGGCGGCGGCGCCCCGCTGGGCCTGGCGGCCCCCGGCCGCCTGCTGGGAGCCGTCTTTGACCTCGGCACGACGACCGTGGCGGGCGGGCTGGTGGACCTGGAGGACGGCAAGATTTTGGCCGTGCGCTCGGCTTTTAATGCGCAGCGAATCTACGGCGCCGATGTGCTGGCCCGCCTGGGGCACGCCCTGGGCGGCCCGGAGGGCAGCCGGGCGCTCATGGAGCGCATCCGGGGGCAGGTCAGGGCCATGCTCCTGGCGCTCCTGGGCGACGCCGGGGCGGCGCCAGCCAACGTGGCGGATCTCGTGCTGGTGGGCAACACCGCCATGGAGCACCTCTTTTTCGGCCTCGATGTCAGTGGCCTGGCCGCCCTGCCCTTTGTCCCGGTGCACCAGGCGGGCCTCTCGGTGCCCGCCGCGGCGCTGGATCTTCCCGCCCACCCCGGCGCCCGGGTATATTTCGCCCCCAATCTGGCCGGGTTCGTCGGCGCCGACACCGTGGCGGGGATCGTGGCCACGAACTTGCCCGAGCTGCCCGGCCCGACGCTCCTGGTCGACCTCGGCACCAACGGAGAGATGGTTTTGGCTCGCGAGGGGCGCCTTTGGGCCTGTTCTACCGCGGCGGGGCCTGCTTTTGAAGGGGCGGAGATCAGCTGCGGCATGGGCGGTTTATCCGGGGCCATCGAGCGGGTTGGGCTCGCAGAGGGCGACCTGTCCCTGGAGACCATCGGCGGCGCGCCGCCGCGGGGTATCTGCGGCTCGGGCCTGATCGACGCCGTAGCCGTCCTGTGCGAGGCCGGAGCCGTGGATGTCACCGGCAGGCTTCAGGCTGAAGGAGTTTCAGCGCCTCTCGCGGCCCGCATCCGCCCGGGAACCCGGGGCGCCGAGGTGCTGCTCGCCCGGCACGGCGGCCGGGAGGTCGTCCTCACCCAGGGCGATATCCGCCAGGTTCAGCTGGCCAAGGGAGCCATCGCCGCCGGGGCGCGCCTGCTCTGCAAGCACGCGGGCATTGAACCCGGCGGCCTCGAACGCGTCTTTTTGGCCGGGGCGTTCGGCCGTTACGTCGATGCGGACAAGGCCGCGCGCATCGGCCTTTTGCCCGGTATTCCGCCGGAGCGGGTGCGGGCCGTGGGCAACGCGGCCGGCGAGGGCGCCAGGCTGATGCTGACCAATGCCGCCTGCCGGGCCGAGGCGGAAGGCCTGACAGGAAGGGTGGAGGTGCTCGAACTGGCGGCGGATCCGGAGTTCCAGACGGTCTTTGCGGAGGAGATGCTGTTCCCGGTGTGAGCCGCGCTCGCCGCCGCTGGTATGTTGCCTAATCTGCATAATCGCTTTATGTGATTAGAAACGATTTAACAGGATTAACATGATTCTCAGGATTTACACGAATTATCTATCTATTAGATTATCTTTATTGATGACCTTAATCTTGAATCTTGTTGATCCCATTAATCATGTAAATCATGTGATGTCGTTCCCTGTTTTACGTGTTTATCGTCCAAGAACGGTTTTTCACACCGCTTTTAGAACCCAAGCAGGAGATCCAGGGCATTCTTTGGCACCTGGATCCTCCGGGCGAGCCCGGCAAGGTCCGAGGCAAGAATCCGCCGGTAGGCCCCGGCGCCGCGCAATACCCCCACTTTACGCGCGGCCATGGCCTTTGTCAGGAGCAGGGCCATGGCGTTCTTGCTTTTAGCCATTGTAAGCAGCCGCGGAGCGGTGAAACAGGCCGTGCGCAGGCCGGCCCGGCGCATGGCGCGCAGCAGCGCCGGAAGCGGCACGGCATCCCTGATGCTGGCGTGGCACGCGTATGCGCGCCCGTTTTTTATGAGCACGGGGATGAGGAGGATCTCCGGCTCCAGGGCCAGGCCGGGCAGGTGATGGCCTCCGTCGAAGACGACCGCCCGGAGGATACCAGCCGCGCGCAACTCCTCGGCCGTTTCCCGTCCCGCGCGGCCGCATCTCAACCTGTCCGCCGCCGAGCAATCGATCACCGCCCCGACGCCCACGGCCACGGCCGCCTCGGTGGAGGCTTGCAAAAGCCAGGCCTGGTAATCCTGGGGGCGGCTTTCGTATTCCGAGGGGGTGTTGGCCAGAACGGCAAAGGCTCCCGCGGGCGGACGTCTCCCCGCCTGCCACATGCGCACTAGCTCGCCCGGCTCATAGACCGCGAGCCGGCGCCGGAGGGGGATGCCCGGCGCGCCGCCGGGCGCCAGCGGACGTACGGATGTAAAGGACGCCATAACCCAGGTCGAGACCCGGTCCTCGGCCCGTCTGAAGAGGCCGTTGCGGACCAGCGGCCGCCAGTTGGCGAGGCCCAGGGCGGCGGCGGCGTAGGCCAAAAAGAAAGCCAGGCGGAGCAGGCGCTTCAGTCGTAAATGACGCACATTATAGCTTGACCGGCGCGGCCCGTTCAAAACCGGCCGCCGCTTTTGCCAGATACTGCCCCTGTTCGCTTTCAACGGTACAGAAGCGGGAGAGCTTCGGGGACGAGCCGCTCACAGACGCCATCAGCAAAATCGAAGTAAACGGGCCAGGATACGAGCCCGATGGAACGGCGACCGATTCGCTTCGGGTTTCATTTGGACAAGGGCCTAAAGTCTCTTCTGCCGGGTAAAAAAGTCATACCATATCTTGGCAAAGTCATCGCCGCAGAAAGAACTGTGGACGCCGTCCTCGATCTCGGTGTAGCGCACCTCGGCCTTGCCGCCCTCGTAGATGAATGTCTTGTAAATCAGTTCCTCGACGATCCTCGGCGTCTTTTTCGTTTGGTTGAAATCGGTCCAATACTCGATCAGAGCGTCGATTTCCCCGGCCGAGGGCCAGAATTCGTACTCGCCGCGCCAGACAAAGACCGGGAGCGGGACTTTGGGCTGTGTTATCTTGTAGGGGTCGATATCGAAACGCGGATCCGCCTGCATCCAGGCCGGGGAGACCAGGGCGAGGGCTGCCAGGAGTTCGGCATGCCTGAAAGCGAACGTGGCGGCCATGCTCCCGCCGTAGGAATACCCGCACATGTAGATACGTTCCGTATCGAGGGAGAATCCCTTCTTGATCTCGTCGATCACGGCAAGCAGGAAAGCGTCGTCTTGATTGCCGTCGCTCCAGTCGTATATGCCCGGCCAATTGCCGCCGTGCGGATAGGCCACGATGAAGCCCGCTTTTTCCGCCAGGGCCGACCATCTGGTCATCCTGTCGGTCTGCGGGCCGTTGCCGCCCGCGCCGTGGAGCATGATCACGAGCGGGACCGGTTGCGACGGCTTGTATTGGGGAGGCACATACCGGTAATAGGTTCGCTCTTCGGCGCCGCATTTCAGCTTGACGGCCGTCAACACCCCCAACTCCGAGGCCCGGCCCGTGAGAGGTGCCAAAAGTATGATTATTAACATTATAAACCGCAAGCTCGCTCCCCGGCCGCGTACAGGCTTCATGTTATGCCTCCTGCTTCAACGCGATGTCATGCGCGAGTAAATCCTAACCGTCATGGGGTAGTATTGTAATCACCCCGGGGGGTAGTATTTATTTGTTTATCGCAATGCCAGGTCGTACCGCTGCTCGACCAGACGGCGCCCCCATAAGAGCCGTTCGTGTTCCTCGGTGAGCGTGAATCCCGCCGCCCGGTAAAGTCCGGCCGCGGCATGGAGCCCGCCGACGGTCCAGAGGAAGACGGATTCGTAGCCCATCTCCTGGCAGAAGGCCACTGCCTCGCCGAGGAGCTTTTTACCCAGGCCCCGGCCGCGAAGGGATGGGTGCAGCAGGAACCATCGCAGTTGCGCCCGGGCTTCATCGTGCTTGACAATGGCGATGCAGCCCATAACCGGCTCCGTATGGTCCACGAGCCAGATGCGCTCGCGGTCCGTCCGGGTCTTGACGAATTCCGCCAGCGGCCCGGCCACGTAGGCCTCGAACGTGCAGTCGAAACAGTGCTCCCGGGCATAAAGCTCCCCGTGCAGCGTGATGATCCGGCCGACGTCGCCGGGTTGAAGGTCGTGGCGGATGCGCATGGTCATTTGAAATGCTGGGTACTCCATTTGCTCAGAGCGATATCCACTTGCCGCTCCTAAGTTACTCCATTCAACTGTCCCCGGCCGCCCACCGCACCGCCTGGCGCAAGAGCCTCTGGTAAGCCTCGTGCCCCCAGGTCCGGCCGTCGTGACCGGGGGCGATGTGGACCACCCGGCCGCGGCCGTGGGTTTTCGTCCAGACCATGGGATAGGCGGCGCCCCGGTCGGCGGCGACCATGTGCACCTGCACGGCGGCCGTGTCGTAGCGCTGGATGTAGAGCTCGTCGTGGACCGTGAAGGCCTCGACGCCGGCCGTGACGGGATGCTCCCCGTACATCGGCAGGACCGTGTAGGCGAACTGCTCGGGGTGCTTGATGAAGGCCCCGCCGGCCAATTCCTCGTAGACCTGCCCCGACTCGCCGATGACGGTGGCGGCGTGCAGCGGCAGAAACGCGCCGCCCGCGTTCACCCAGCCGGCCAGCGCCTCAACCTGGCCGGGCGACAGCCCGACGGGCGCGCCGGCCGGCCCGCCGTCCGCGGTAAAACAGGTATAACTCACTACCAGATCGTAAGACCTCTCTTTGAGCCTTAAGAGGCTGTCCAGGTCGAATTCAGCCTCGGCCGTATAGCCCTCGCCCGCCAGAAAGTCCGCGGCAAAACGGGCGAAACCGTCGAAATCGTGCCAGCCGCCTCCCAGGAGGATTAGCGCGCGTTTGCTGCGCATGGCGATCACCCCGGTCGCAAAGATTTTCGCATCCATTCTTCGACCGGCGGCGGGCGGGATCCTTTATGTATGTCGCACAAACTCCCGGGGTAAAGCTTCCCGCTTGCAGAATACCGGTTGCAAAGGGATGCGGTGTAGAGGCGGAAACGCCCAAAACCGGAAGGAGGATGTGGATGAACATGCTCGTGCAGGGTAGGAAACGGATCCTGGCGGCCGCCGCCGGCGCCGTGCTGGTGCTGGGATTTGCCGGCGCGGTCTGGGGGGTTAGGTCGGTTCACGGAGAAACCAGGGCTTTTTTACACCGCTTCTATATCCCCAGAATCTCCCGGACCTCATCCTTCATCCCCTCCGGCTTGCACCATCTCCGGTGGCGCACCGGCCGCTTGTCCAGGTCGCGCAGCCCGGCCGGGATGCTTTGCCCGGTCCGTTCCGCCAGGTCCGCGATGAGATCCAGCTCGTCCCGGCCGGCAGTCGCATCGTCGCCGGCGATCGCCCGCAGCACGGCGCGGCCGAACTTGAAGGGGCTGGCCGTGGCGGCAAGGATCGCGGGGGTCTCATCCCCCGTGGCGCGGCGGTACTCCTCCAGCACGTGCCAGCCCACGGCGGTATGGGTGTCGAGGAGATAGCCGCGCTCGCGCCAGACCCGGCCGATGGCGGCCGATGTCTCTTCCTCGCTTGCGAAACCCGCCCAGAAGACCTCGCGTAGCCGGCGAAGGGCCTCCGGCCCCACGTCGTAGCTCCCCGTCCCGGCCAAGGCAGCCATCCAGCCCCGGACCCGGGCCGGGTCGCGGTCGGCGAGCAAGTAGAGCAGGCGCTCAAGGTTGCTCGAGACGAGGATGTCCATGGAGGGCGAGACGGTTCGGTAGAACGTGCGGCGGCGGTCGTAGACGCCCGTGGCGATGAAGTCGGTCAAGACCTTGTTGACGTTGCTGGCGCAGATCAGACGGGCGGCGGGCACGCCCATGGCGCGGGCGTAATAGGCGGCCAGGATGTTGCCGAAGTTGCCCGTGGGCACGCAGATGTTGACGGGCCGCCCAAGCGTGACGGCGCCTCTCTCTACCAGCGCGGCGTAGGCATGAACGTAATAAGCGATCTGCGGCACGAGCCGGCCCCAGTTGATCGAGTTGGCCGAGGAAAAGCGCAGGCCGCGGGAGGCGAGCTCCCCGGCGAGGGCGCGGTCGTTGAAAAGCGCTTTTACCCCGGTCTGGGCGTCGTCGAAATTACCCTCCACCGCCACGACGGCCGTGTTGGCCCCCGCCTGGGTGGTCATCTGCAGCTCCTGCGCGCGGCTGACGCCGCCTTTGGGATAGAAGACGGCGATCCTGGTCCCGGGCACGTCCCGGAAACCCTCCAGGGCCGCCTTGCCCGTATCGCCCGAGGTGGCGACGAGGATGGCCACCTCGCCCCCGCCGGCCGCCCGCGCCATGGCGGAGGTGAGGAGGTGCGGCATGAACTGGAGGGCCACATCTTTAAAGGCGGCGGTGGGCCCGTGCCAGAGCTCCAGGACGTGCGTCCGCTCGTCCAGGGCGACGAGCGGCGCCACGGCGGGATCGTCGAAACGGTCGGGGCCGTAGGCGGCCTCGGTATAACCCCGCAGCTCGTCAAGGCCGTAGTCCGTGAGATAGAGGGAGATCACCCTTGCGGCCAGCTCCGGATAGGGCAGGCCGCAAAGGCCCGCCAAGACACCCGGAGAGAGGGCCGGGATCTCGTCTGGCAAAAAGAGGCCGCCGTCGGGGGCCAGGCCCAGCTCGATGGCACGGGCGGAGGGGACGGGGGGGGTCTGGCCGCGGGTGCTGTGGTAGAGCAAGGGGATCACCTCGGTTGGGGAGTTGGAAGGAGGATTCGACTCGGGTAAGGGATCACCTGCTTGGGTGGGGTGCTAATCCCACCGAGTGAAGCGCGGGTTTTATCTGGTAAGCGAAGGAGTAAATGTCAGAAACATCACGAATTTACTCTTCTGCCTGATTCGACCCAAGTATCCTCGCACGCCGGGATAACTGCGTGCGTTTGCCCGAACCCCGCTCCATCACCAATTTATGTTACTCCACATCTCAGAGCCAGGACGGCAAACAGCCCTGTTCCACGGCAAACCCCAATCTGCTTACTTATCGGCGATAGGCCGATAGCGGGAAGGCCAAGTCGTCTCAAGACGGTTCAATGAGGGTTTTCGTCTTCATTGCGGCGTGCTCATTTTGGCGCGTGGAGGGTTCCCCATGCTAAGACAGTCGCAAAAAAACACCTTGGCCTGGTGGTACGTCCCGGTCATGGCGCTAGTCGCATTCTTATTAGCGGCAACAGCTTCTCCGGCGCTGGCCGACACCACCATTACGACTAATTGGACCCTGCAGAAGGACGAGACAGTAGCCGGGAACCTGTATCTGAACGCGGGGACGGTGAATCTCAACGGACACGTATTGACGGTGAGTGGGAGCTTGATCCAGGCGGGCGGAGTAATGGATGTTCACGGGGGCAGGCTGGAGGTTGGCGGTAATTACGATCTCTACCGGGCTAACGCCAGTTATCCAAACACCACCGGGGATGGCATCCTGAAGATGGTCGATGCAGCAGACTATGTGCTGGTTGGTGGATCCTTCACCACGAGGGCGTACGTGGATCACAGCCAGCACCTGACAGCCGGGACGCTGGAGATCAAGGGCAACTTTTTGCAAAAGACGGCGGTGTTTTATAGCCACCAATATTATAGTTCTTATTGGACATACATCTACACGAACTTCAAGGCGAGTGGAACGCAAAGGACCGTTCTTAGTGGTAATACTTTGCAGACAATAAGCTTCGACAATCCTAGTTCGTCCAATTTTAACATCCTCATCATTACCAAACCGCTCGCAACTGGTTACCGCTTCCTCTGCCCCACCCCGGTCTGGAACACCTTGATTGAACAAGCCTCCTTGTCGATAGACGGCATTTCGGAAGGACAGAGATTTAACCAGCCCGTTACTGTGAGTCTGACCTATGCCAATGTCACCATCGACCACATCCTGCTCAAAAAGAACAGCGGCGAGCCGGTCGAGATCCCGGAGGAGTATCTCGTCAACCAGGATGGTGTATACGAGCTGCGCGTGGAGGCACATGACACCCTCGGCAACGCGCTCGTCAAGAACGTGGCCTTTTCCCTCGATCTGACTCCGCCCATGGCAGTTATTGATGATACCGCTCCCTTCGTCGTTTTCAATGACGGCACGAAACTGACCTTTGACGGATCCGCCTCGTCCGATGCCAACGGGATCAGCGCCTACGAGTGGACGTTCTCCGACCTGGAGAGCAAGCTCTACGGCCGCGTGGTCGAGAGATCCTTCGATACTCCAGGCAGTTGCACGGCGAGCCTGGTCGTGACCGATTCCTACGGTAACCGATCGCTCCCCGACGAGGTGCAGATCCAGGTCAAGGAGAAAGGTAGCACGGTCATCACCATCACCGGCGTCGAGGAGGGGGGCAGGTATAACCACGACGTGGCCGTAGCCGTCACCGTAGCCGACGGCGAACTCGTCAAGATCCTCCTCGACGGGGCAGCCGTGGGTGCGGCTTCCTTTGTCGTCGACAGGGACATGCCAATTCCGCACGTCCTCTATGTCGAGGCCTCCAACGAATACGGATACAACCAGAAAAAAACCGTGACCTTTTCCATGGACAAGACCAAACCCGTCGCGGCCTGCGCCGCGACGAAGACCGCGTATTACACGGAGAATACCACATTCGACGCCTCGGCGTCCACGGACCTGAACGGGATCGTCGAGTACGTCTGGACATTCAGCGACGAAACACAGCCCCGTGCCGGTAAGATCATCACCCGTTCCTTCCCTGCGGTCGGTACTGTCACGGGAACCCTGATCGTCAAGGACAGCTTCGGCAACTGGTCCGACCCAAGGGCATTCACGGTCAGCGTCGTCTACCGCCAGGTCGAGATCGCCATCGGCGGGGTGCAGAACGGCGGTAAGTACAACCATGACGTGACGGTGAACGTGACGGCCGGTTACGGCACGATCGTGAGCATCACGGATCAGGATGGCACCGTCCACGAAAACGGCGCCGTATTCACCGGGAACCGGGTATACACCCTGACCGTGGTGGGCGCCAACTACGGCGGGGAGCGGAAGACGGTTACGTATGAGTTTACCGTGGACAAGGAAGCGCCGGTCGCCGGGATCAAATCGGCCGGTATGCTCAGAGGTTATAATGACGGGAAACCGTTGACGTTCGACGGGACCATTTCCACCGACAATATAGGGCTCTCCAAATACGAATGGGTGATCTCGGACAACCCGGCGCAGAAATATTACGGTACCGTCATCCAGCACGCTTTCGCCGTTCCGGGTTCATATACCGCGACCCTCACCGTCATCGACACCTGCGGCAACGTGTCTGCCCCGGCGACCGCGACTGTGGAGATCAGAGACAAGGGCAACACGGAGATTACAATATCCGGGGTCCAGGACGGCGGCAGGTACAACCAGGACCTGAACGTCATCATCGCGGTCAGCGACGGGGAATTGACCGCCGCGACCCTGGATGGTGAGGCGGTCGAGCCGGCCGGTTTCACCGTAGCGGATGAGCAACCCAACCCCCACGTCCTCGAGGTCAAGGCGATCAACCAGTTCGAGTACGAGACCGTAAAGACGGTGCGGTTCTGGCTGGACAAGACCCCGCCCGTGGCGGCGCCCGGCGGCGATGTCACGGTTTATAAGGATGAAACTGTCTCTTTTAGCGCCTCGGGATCGAGTGACCTCAACGGGATTGCGGCCTACCGGTGGATCGTACCCGGCCATCCCGATGAGATCAAGATATGTTCCTTCACCCATGTCTTCACCGCCGTGGGGACCTACCAGGTCACCCTGCAGGTCATGGACTCGTGCGGTAACTGGTCCTCTCCCGCATCAAGATCGGTGACGGTCAGGTACCGCCCGGTGGAGATCAAGGCGGAGGGCCTGGCCAACCAGGGCAAGTACAACCACGACGTCACACTGAACATCACCGCGAAATACGGCACGATCGAGTCGCTCACGCTTAACGGAGCCCCCATTTCCAACGGCGCCGTCCTGACCGAGAGCATGAAATACACCCTGGAGATCAGAGCCAGGAACGAGGGGAACGAACCGGCGCCGCCGGTGACGTACGTATTCACCATCGACAAGATCAAGCCCACGGCGGTAATCAAGAAGGACAACCTGACGGGTTACAACGACGGCACACCGGTCGTGCTGGACGGCACGCTGTCCGCGGATAACTCCGGTTATCTCACGTATGAATGGACATTTGCCGGGGAAACGACAAAATACACGGGGGCCGTCATCAACCGGGTCTTTGACACCCCAGGCTCATACAACGTGACGCTGGTGACGCGTGACGCCTGCGGCAACAGCTCGGAACCGGACAGCGCCACGATTACCATCCAAGATAAGGGGAACGCGATGATCGCCATCTCGGGGGTGGAAGAAAATGGCAAGTACAACCAGAATATACAGGCCGCCATCTCAGTCACGGGCGGGACGCTGAAGAAAATCCTCGCGGACGGGCAGCTGACCGCCTCGACCAGCCTTTCGTTCACCGCCGAGCAGATTCACGAGATCTATGTGGAAGCAGTCAGCGACACGGGTTACGTGGCCAAAAAGACGGTGAGGTTCTCCATTGACAAGACGCCGCCCGCGGCCGACGCGGGGGGAGTACGCAACGTGGTACAGGACCAGGTCTTTACACTCACGGGGAGGGGGACGGACAGGAACCCCATTACGGCTTACAAGTGGACGCTTTCCGACGGACGCCAGCTCGAAGGCAACGGTGTGCCCTGCTCGTTCGCGGGATATGGAACCTATACCGTCACCCTCAAGGTCCAGGACGACCACGGCAACTGGTCCGCCCCGGCTGCGGCCACCGTCAATGTCGGCTACAGGCCGCCCGAGATCAAGATCCTGGGCGTCACCGACGGCCAAAAGACCAGCCAGGACGTGGCGGTGAACGTGGAGGTCAAATACGGCAGCCTGAAGGGGATGCTGCTCAACGGCAGTGTGTACGCGCCCGGCACGCTCATCACGCAGGAAGGCTACTATTACCTCGATATCACCGTGGCAAGCCAGGGCAATGAAGAGAAAACCTTCAAGATCCACTTCGCCATCGACCGGACCGCACCCAAGGCGAACGCCGGCCCCGACGTCGCGGGATGGAACGACGGAATACCCGTCGTCCTGAGCGGCCTGGGATCAACCGACGACCTGGGCGTCAAGTCGTTCGCCTGGACATTTTCGGACAGCGCCGAAGTTTTTACCGCCTCAGCGGTGCGGCGGACCTTTGCCGAACCGGGCGTCTATACGGCGACCCTGGTGGTGACGGACATGGCTGGCAACATCTCGGCGCCGGACACCGCCGTCATCACTATCAGGGACAAGGGCAACACGGCCATCGTCTTCACCGGCTTCAGCGAGGGGCAAAGGGCCGTAAGCGACATCTCGGTCGGGGTTTCGGTGACCGGGGGGACTCTGCGTAAACTGTTAGTGGACGGCGTGGAGGGCGGCGGCGAACCGGTCCTCGTGACCACCGACGGCAGACATAACGTCTACGCTGAGGCAGTCAACGAGCAGGGTTACATCCTGAAGCGGATCTCCTACTTTTACATCGATAAATCGTTGCCCGTCGCCGATGCCGGCGGGGACAAAACCTGTTATAACGGGCAGCCCGTCACCTTTGAAGGCGGCTTTTCCTACGATCCGGTCGGCATCGGTGAATACCGCTGGGCCTTTACAGATACGGATACCGCTTATGACACATCCAAAGTGACGCGGGTCTTTGATGTCCCAGGCGAGTATCTCGCCCAGTTATGGGTCAAAGACACCTTTGGCAACTGGTGCGCCGCACCGGGCACCGCAAAGATTACTGTGAAGGACCGCGGTCTGCTCGCGGTGGTCACCGTGAGAGTGACTGACGAGACCGGGGGCAGCCTGCCGGGATCGATCGTCGTGCTCGAAGACGGTGGGGAGCGGCAGAGCCGGTATGTCACAGACCAGACCGGTACGGTGACGGTGACCGTCGAGGAAGGCGCGTATAAACTCTATGGTTATCACAGCGGCTACAAGAGCGCGGTTGAGGAGCTGTCGCTACGCACCAGTGAGACAAGGCAGGTCGTCCTCAAGCTGGTCAAGGGGGCGGATATCCAGGTCACGGCTGTGGCCAAGCAGTTGGACCTGCAGGAGATTCAGGCCCTGGGCATCGACACCACCGCGCCCGAGAACAGGTGGGTCTTCAAATTCGAGGCCACCATCGAGTATCTGGGCGTTCCCTACCCATTGAGCATCTGCTTGAACAGCTTGAATGAAGTGGTCAAGGAGGAAAATAACAGTCCGTTCCAGGCTCAACCCCTTGACCGTCCGGGGGGTGATGGCGCTCCGGAGATCCTCATTCCCGCCTCCATCATCATCGAAGGCACGGCGAGCGTGCTCAAGGAGTTCTACGATTTCACCGTCTTCGTCCTCAATTTCGCCGACGAATCCGTGGCCCTGGACGATCTCAACCTTCATCTCAACCTCCCGCAAGGACTGTCCCTGGCGGCCATTCCCCTGGAGCACCAAAACGCCGAGGGAGATACCATCCGCTGGCAGAACGTGGACGTCGCGGTCGGGAGCGTGCCGGGGCAGTCGCAGAAGAAGATCATATGGACCCTTCGCGGCGACCAGCCCGGGAGTTACCGCCCGTCGGTCGATTACCGCGGCGTCCTCAATCCCTTCCAGGCCAAGGTGGAAGGCAGGGCGGAACTCGACAGCCCGATCGTGATCACCGATCCCAAGGTGCTGCACGTCCATGTCGAGGCGCCGCCCTGGGTGGTCATGGGCGAAAAGGCGTCCCTCACGGTCAGTCTGGTCAATACCGGAGACAAGCCTTTTTACGATGCCTATCTGCAGGTGGACGACCTTAGACTGGACAAATTCCTGTTGGCCTGCGATCTCGCTTCCCTCAAGGTGACGAAGGACGCTCTCAATCCCGGGGAAACGATCTCTCTCTCCATCGACGTGATCCCTCAGATCAGCGGTCCCTGCGTCAGCAAGGACATCAAGCAGATCGGGGGCAACGTTTCCTTCACCGCGCAGGTCCTGCCCTCGGCGCCGCTGGATGTGATGGCCATCCCTGGCGACGGCGTGGTCAGGCTGCTCTGGATGGAGTCGCCCGACGCATTCTGTCACAGGGTCAAACGGCGCTGCGAAGGAGAAACGGCATACGAGACGGTGGCGGACTTCGTCTTTGGCAACTCGTATGACGACACCACCGTCATCAACTTCCGTAAATACTATTACATCATCGTCCCCGTGGACGACCTGGGCGCCGGGGAGGAGGGAACCCCCTCGAAAGAGATCGAAGCCTTCCCCTGCGGCGTAACAGCGACTCCCGCGGCGGGCGCGTACGATGATCCGCTCGATGTGACGCTTTCCGTGCAGGGGCAGGCCACGATCTACTATACCACCGACGGGAGTACGCCCTCACCGGCGGTCTCGCCTGTCTATACCGGGCCCATCAGGGTAAACCGCACCATGGTGATCAGCGCCGTCGTCGTCAAGGACGGATCGACCTCAGCCGCCTTCCATCACATGTATACCATCAAAAATCCTCTGTACGGCGATTTCGTCGCAGTTCCTTGGATATGGCGGGCGCCGGCCGGCCCATCATATCTCAACACCGGTAACGAGTTAAGGTTGAGCCTGCCCGACGACCGGACCTATGACCTGAATGAGCAGGCGCATGCCTCGTTTATGCGGAATGCCCCCTCGGGCAATTGGTCCGCTGAAACCAGGATCGATCTTACGGCATACACCGCCGGCAACAGCTTTGCCGCGGGGATGTTGGTGGCCGGTCAAAACAACTATTACACCTGGGGGTTTTATCAGGGCTCTAATCTGGCCGTGGGTCGACCGGGCAAACCGGCGCTGGTCCAATACACCCTCGGATCGGAGACGGTGTTGCTCAGGATCAGGCGTGAGGGACGGCAATACTGCTTTGAATACAGGCTCAGGGAAACCGACCCATGGATCTACGTGACATCCCTGCATGACGAGGAAACCCCCGCCGAACTCGGCCTCTACGCTTGCACCTGGTCGCAGGCGAACGCGTTCAGCCTCACGGCCCAGGGCTTCAAGGTCACGCCCTTGCCCGATCTGGATCAGGCCTGGCAGTTCCAGAGTGCGACGCCGGGACCGAATTATCATATCCTCGGACCGAACTCGTTCTCCCTGTTGCTTCCCGGCGATTCAGCCTACAACGCCGATGCGGCCCCCGTCCTCTACCGCGAGGACTTGGGCGACGGCGATTGGACGGTCAGGACTCAGATCGAGTTGGGCAGTTACGAGGGGAATGAGTTTAGGGCCGGCCTCTTCGTGGATTTCGGCCCCGGGGAGAGCCTCTTCTTCGGCTTTGCCGGGACGAACCTCGTGTTCTCCCGCATCGGCCGGGACGCCTTGCAGAAGACTATCGGCAACACGGCCCCCGAACTATACGTGCGGCTGAGCAAGCAGGGCGCCAAGTACCTCCTGGAATACCGGACCGCGGCCGCCGACTGGACAACGGCGGGGGAGATTCTATGTCACCTGCCTGTTAATACGATCGGGATCACGGCGGAGACCTCGGTGCCCGCGCAGGTGGTCCTGACTGTCCGCGGCTTTACCCTGGAGCGGCAGCTTATGGGTCTCAACCTGGAGTGGGTCTGGGAGTCGCCGCCCGGACCGACTTGCAAGTTTACCGCCTCCGACTCCGCCGTCATCTCCGTGCCCGGCGATAAGAGTTACGACGATCTGGGCGTTGCCCACGCTCCCAAGCTGGCCAGAACCGATCTGGGGCCAGCCGATTGGACGGCCTCCTCGGCGGTCGAGCTCATTGAGTATCAACCGGGTCTTGGCTTCCAAAGCGGGTTGATGGTGCAGACAGCCGGGGATGGTACGTTTTATTGGGGGTTCCACGGCGGCGCCGGCCTGGCGGTGGTTAAGAATGACGGCTCCGTCGCCGCCATTGGCGCCAACTCTGATACTAGGATCTATTTGGCCGTCGTCAAGACCGGTGACCGGATCGGCTTTCTTTATCGCGGCGACCCCGCGGAAGACTGGCGGACCGCTTATTCGCTGGCATTGTCCGGCGCGCCGGTCAAGGTGGGCGCGGTGACCAGGACCTGGCAGGCCGCAAAAATTAAAACTGTTTTTACCGGGTTGATGTTCGAGCGCAGCCTGGGAGCGGAATGGCGCTGGCACATTCCCGCCGGAGGCCCCGCCTATATCGTGCACGCCAACGGGGCCGCCAGCCTGACCGTCCCCGCGGACCGAACATACAACCACACCACTAACACGGACGACGCCCCCCGGTGTTTCAGAACCGACATGGGCGCTCAGGACTGGACCTTTGAGGGCAGGATCTCGCTTTTGGAGTCCAGCGCCGCCTCGTTCCGGACCGGGCTCATGGTCTCCTTTGGAGAAAATGACCTTGTACACTGGGGTTTGAACGGCGATGATCTCCTGCAGTTCAGCCGTACCGCCGGTGGCGGGGGCGGCGCGCCCTATGACGGCAAGACCTTGTACCTGAGGATCGCAAAAACGGGTAATATCTACGAGTTCTCCTACCGGGCGACCCCGCAAAACCAATGGGCCACCGCCGGTACGATGGAAATCACCAAACCCGTCACGGCCGTGGGATTCATGACCAGCACCGGGCAGCCGTGCTATGTAAAGACGATCTTCGCCGAGTTCAGCCTCGTAAAAAGGCTTCCCAAGCACCGTTTGACACTCCATCTCGGCAACGCGGTCCTGGGATGCAGGGTCAGCGGCGCCGTCTTGACAATCGACGGCACGACCGCAATCGACGTGGATGCCGCGGCCCTCTACGATGTGCGCGAGAATCTGGTCGTTCTGGAATTGGACGAGGGAGCGCACGCGCTCTTGGTCACGGCTCCGGGTTACGAGGAATACCGGACCACCGTGGATCTCGCCGCGGATGCCGAGATCCACATCGGCCTCAACCCCCTGCCGGGGAGCGGGGGCGGCTCCGTCACGGGCCTGAAGGCGGTCTGGGACCCGGCCTCTCAGCAGTTGAAGGTCTCTTTCTCGGTGGTGAACCTGTCCACCGACGCCAGGCTCTGGGCAAGGGTGACCCTGCTCGGAGCGGGGGGCGAAACCCTTTGCTCTCTCGGCCAGGCTTTTTACCTGCCGACGGGCGGGGTGTTCACGGCGGGGGACCAGACCGGCTGGGTCTTCGTGGGCCTGGGGCAGGTGACGACGGTGCGGATCGAGGTCTTCCAGGGCGATGACGGCGGCCAGCCGGTTTACAGCCAGGACATGGCCGTTGAGACGGGTGAGTAGGTGAGCGTCATGAAAAGGTTGTTTACGAAATCAGGGGTAAAGAGGCTCTTTCCGCTCTTCATCCTGGCTTTACTGCTCGGGATCATCGCCATGCCCGGCCGGGCCTTCCTGGCCCATATCACCGAGCAACCCCCGATCAAGCTGGCCAACAGGTGGATCGACCTCACCAACGGTTTTTACCAGGGCAACTTTACCTATGCCTACCCCCTGGACCTCCCGGAAGGCATGGGCGGCCTGGCCCCGAGTCTGGCGCTCTGCTACAACAGCGAGCTGGCGGAGGAGCGCTTCCTGGCCGTTGGCTGGGAACTGGCCGGCCTCGACAGCATCACCAGGGACACCACGCTCTCCGTCCCTTCCTACGACGACCTGCGCGATACCTACCTCCTGACCCTCGACGGCAGGAGCCACCGGATCCGCAACGAGACGGGGCGGCCTTATTTCGAGAACGCCGCCATGAGCGTGGATTACGACAAGTCCGCGGACAAGTGGACGGTGGCGGAGCCCGACGGCGTGATCCGCGAATTCGTAAAGGGAGTCTCCTTTCCCGCCGGCACCTTTAACTGGGTCCTCTCGTCCGTGACCGACCCCAACGGCAACCGGATCGCCTACGACTACGACAGGAGCCTCGCCGCGAGCGAGGGGGTCGTCTATCCCTCCGCCATTACGTATCTGGACGCCGGCCAGGGACGGGTCACGGTCGAATTCGTCTGGGAGAGCGCGGGAGACCAGCGGTACGAGAGTTACTGGTCCTGCTACCGGCAGGTCTATACGAAACGCCTGGCCGCGATTAAAATCGCCGTGCTGCCGGGTATTGATGGAGCGGAGCCCCAAGGCGTGACCTCCTACACTCTCACGTACCGGCGAAGCCGCTCGACCGCCAACAACCTGCTCGCCGGGATCGCTCCGGATATCGGTTCGCCCGTTGCCTTTACCTACGAGTCCGACGGGATGCTGGGCGTCGAATCGTGGCAACAGACCGAGGACTGGGCGCTGCCGGAGGAGATCGACACGAACCAGGGGGCCTCGCTCAGGAGAATCGAATACGACTTCCTCTTTCGCGACTTGAACCAGGATGGATACCCGGACCTGCTCCTGCAGGAGGTGCGCAACGGGCGATCCGAGGCGCTGAGCTTTCGCGAGGAACTGCTGCCGCGGATCTATCTCAATAACAAAATGGGCGGCTGGATACCAGCGGAGACCTTTTCCTCGGCCGTGGGCGTCCACCTGGGTCCCGAGTACTGCAATCCCCCCAACTTCGCCTGGGTTGAATTCGACCAGCAGGCCAGGCCCGTTTTTTCCGACCTGAACGGCGACGGCTACCTGGATATTACCTTCCATCTCATCTACCAGGCGAGCTGGTATTTCGACTATCCCACCCCCGGCCAGCCGGCGCCCTTGTCGGGCTGTTATTACCACCAGGAGCTTCTCTCCTTCCAGAACGACGGGCAAGGGCGCTTTACCTTCCTGCGCAAGTCCCGGGCGCGCATGAACAGCACGCTCAACGAGTCGCTGCAGCCGGTGCCCCTGGCTGACCTCGACGGCGACGGCCAGGCCGATCTGGATCCCTTTGTCAGGGAAGGAGTGGGCCAACTCCTGGACGCCAACGGAGACGACCTGACCGACCTCTATTTCGAGGGGATAAGGGTCAACCAGGGCGGCGGCACCTTCCTCGGAGGCCTGGGCCGCTACGCGCCCGTGGCTGCTTTCTTCAAGCGCCTGCGCTCCCAACCCGACCTGAATAACGACGGGCGTACCGAGCAATGCACTATGACCAGGAGCGGCGCGGACACCTACCAGCTCGCCGTGGCTTGCAACGCCAGGTTCGACAAGGAGTTCACCGACCCTCGCATCAAATACTGCCGCGCTTATTTCACCAGTGGAACCCTGGCGGGGAGCCGCGACATCTTCGCGGATCTAGACAACGACGGGGACAGGGATCTCTTCATGCCCGGCGGGGCCTGCCTCAACCTGACCAAGCCGGACCTGCTCAGCGTCATCGAGGATGAGGGAGACGGCGCGCGGACGACGATCAGATACCAGCGCCAAATGGTAACGGCGCGGTATGGCGACGATGACGGCATCCACCTGCCGCAGGTGGGCCGCTGGGCGGTGGCGTCGGTCCAAAGCGACGAAGGTCTCACGACATTCACATATTCTGGCGGCTTGCTCGACGCCGAGGCACGGTGTTTCCGGGGTTACGCCTCGATCACGGTCGCGGCGGACGGCGAGGAGACGACTTATACCTACGCGACGGACGACCCCAGGCTGATCGGCATGTGCACCAAAATCACCGGCCCCGAGGAGACGGTGACCAACGAGTACACCGTTAGCGGCACGGATAAATGCTGGAGCATCACCAAGACCAAGACCGTCTCGACGTCGGAAACCGACGGGACCCAGACGGTGGAAAACGCTTTCGATCAGTTCGGGAACCTGACCAGACAGGACAAGTCTTTCACCCCTCCGGACATGACGTTTACCCATGCAACGAGCACGACATATGAGTATGCCCAGGGCGGCTTCGTCCACGCCTTCCCCAGCCGCGTCCTGGTTAGGGATGCCCAGGGCAAGCTCATGCAGGAGACCGCCTATCTCTACGACGACCTGGCCGCGGGTAACGTGGCCAAGGGGAACCTGACCAGGATAAACACCAGGGTGCTGCCACCGGATGATCCGGACGGCAGCGGCCAGGGTGTTGAGGCTGAGGAATCGGACGATCTCGTCACCTCTTTCAAGTACGACTCCTTTGGCCGCGTGAGCGCCGTGCTCGACGCCCAGGGGCATCAAACCATTACCGAGGACCGCGTCACGCTGGACGGCCGGGAAACGATCATCACCAACGCCCTCAGCCACGTCACGCGCCAGGTCTATGACCCGGTCACGGGCCTGTTGCGCTGGTCCGTCGATGCCAACGGCCGAAAGACCAGCTACGAATACTACCCCGACCGCCGGCTCAAGAAGGTCACCCGGCCGGACGGGGGGTATAGCGAGTATCTATACAGCAAAAAGAACGGCGCCGAGATCACGATCACACTGACCAAGGTAAACGCCGATACAGACCCCGCCACCAGCCGGCTGCTATACCATGAGGAGCAGACAGGCAAACGGTGGAGGAAGACCATCGACCAGGAAGTGCTCGAATATAGAAAGACGGCTGATGATAAATACGTCAAGGACTATATCCATTGGACCACCGTCAGCCGGACGGTCATGAGCGAACAATACACGGATGCCGAAGGCAGGGTGACCAGCGCCTCCCTACCCTACCTCAAGGGCGAGACGCCGCGGTACATCATCTACACCTACGAACCGGCGGGAAAGAAACGCCTGCTCAAGGTGGAGAACCCCGACGGCACCTATCTTGCTTACACCTACGACGACGCCGCCCGCCGGGTGACCGTGACGGACCAGACCGGCCGGAGCACGGTCACGACGGAGACGTTCGCACAGGCCCAGATAGAGGGACTCGGCACAATTCCCTGCCGTATCGTCACGGTGACCTCGCCCGGCGGCGCGGTCACCAGGAGCTACTACAACTTGGAGAGTGACCTGCTCCAGGTCAAAGATGCCCTGGGCCGTAACAAGATCACGAAATACGACAACCTCCACCGCGTCGTCTACACCAAGGACCCATTCAAGGGTGAGGTGCGGTACTACTACAATGCCGCGGGGCAGCTCAAACGGACGGTGGACAACAAGGGTGTCGCCATCGATTACATCTACGACGCCCTGGGCAGGCTCGAGGCGAAACGGTTCCCCTCGGGCCGCGAGATCACCTACATGTATGACCTGACCGAGGCGGACGATCCCATCCACACCAACTGCCTGGGCCGCCTCAGCGCCTACCGGGACGGCTCCGGCCTGACGAGGCTCGGCTATGACACGACGGGGAAGCTCCTAGCCGTGCAGCGCAACGGTTTTGCCCCCGTGCGTTATACTTACGACTTTAACGGCCAGGTGACCTCGCTTACTTATCCCGATAACTACGTCGTGAACTACCAATACGAGCTTGGCTCCCTGGCCAGAGTAGCCGACGCCGCCAAGACCCTGGCCACCTACAGCAACTTCAACGCCTACGGCCTGCATCGCAAGGCCGTCTACGGCAACAACACGGTCACGGATTATACCTTTAACCCGCACAGCGGCCGCCTGGAAGACATCCGCATAAACCAGGGGCAGTTGCTCGCCCTGCATTACACCTACGATCCTGCCGGCAACATCGCGGGCATCACCGACAACACCCCCCTGGGCCCCTCCCACCCTCGCCCGCTTACGGAGACCTACGCCTACGATCCTGACAACCGCCTCGTCTCCGCGACCGGGCCATACGGCGCCAAGACTTACAGCTACGACGCGCTCGGCAACTTCCTGGTCAAGGAAGGCGTGCTCTACCACTACACGGACCTCGACTGCCCGTACGCCGTGACCGAGGGCAGCGACGGCTTCCGCGCCTCCTATGACGCCAACGGCAACATGATCGCCAGGACCGACGCCTTTGGCGACTCCTTTGCCTATACGTACGACGAGGAAAATCAGCTGATCAAAGCCGTTAAGAACGGTTCATATACCGAGAGCTTTACCTACGACGCCAACGGCATGCGCGTGCGCAGGTCGGCCGCCGGCCAAATCACGGACTACTTCTTCGACGGGGTCAACCTGCTCTTTGAGAAGACCGGCGATACCAGCACCAATTACGTCTGGGCCAACGGCACTTTGCTTTGCACGGTCAAGAACGGCGACTACACCTACTACCACACCGACCATCTCGGCACGAGCAAACTGCAGACCGACGATCTCGGCGCGGTGAAGAGTATCGACATCACCAAGCCGTATGGTCCTGTAGCCCGCGCGGGAGTGCTCCAGGATACCTTTGCCAATACGAGCCAGATCGATCTCAAGAAATCCAAGTTCGTTCACGACGCGGCCAACGGCGCCATCCTGCCGCCGAACAACGCCAAGGAGACGCCCAAGGTCGTCGGGAACAACCAGGCTGTTCAGGTCCTGGGCATCAATTACGAAACCGTCAAGACGGTCAAAGTCAACCTGGCCGCTACGGACAAAGATCGTAAATTCGAGGTCAGGCTGAGCTACAAAGGCAAGGCCCGCCTGACCGTCGCCGACGAGGCAGGGAACGTCCAGCTCACCAAAGAATACTCCTCCCCAAGCGAGGTAACGCTCACCGAGAGCGTCAAGTTCAAGAAGAAGCTCGGCTCGACCGTCACGGTCACGTTGGAACTTGCGGCCCTGAACGCTTCCACCCCCGCCTCGAACAGCACCTTTGAGATCACCTGGGGCTCGGTGCTGGAGGCCTATGGCGTAGTCTACGGCTTACCGCAGGCCCTGGCCGGGACGGTTTACTCTATCCGGTTGAACTACACGGGCGCCGGTGTGGTTTTCTATGTCTCGACCAATGACCCGGAAAAGTGGCAGGAGCTGGAGCCGGGAGAGGAGACTGTACTCGAAGATCCAGGGACTTCTGTTACGATCAAGGCGCTGCTGAAGATAGAGGCGGGGACGGTTCTTCACGACTACCGGCTGGAGCTCAATCCGTACCATGACATGAGCTTTACCGGGAAGTTCTTCGAGCCGGAGATCGGGCTGGTATACTTTGGCGGGAGATGGTATGAGCCGGGGATAGGGAGATGGATGATGGTTGATCCGGCGGAGGATGGGGGGAATTGGTACGGATTCTGTAATTCAAATCCAATTGAATGGATTGACACCAATGGATATTGGGGTGCGAACGTACATGGCCAATTATCTAGAGATACAGCAAAAGCAATGAAACTTTCATTTTGGACCTCACAAAGACTTGAATACCTAAAACGCGGTGCAATTAGCATCGATGACTGGTATAATTGCGCAATATGGCCATGGTCAGCTCATATGCATTTTGGTGTAAGACCAGAACCAACGGATTATTTACTTGGTGTGCCAATTGGATTTATTGGCGGTTTTACATTAGGTATGTTTGTTGGAGGACCATTTACTCCTCTTTTTGCTGCAGCAATGGTTCCTAAATTAATAGCAAAAGGGGACAAACCAACTCGTTTAGAATTTGCAAAGGCACAGATGGCATCTGCTGTTATTGCCTTGCAAGAGAACGATATACAAAAGGCGATCTATTTGGTTGGACAAGGCTTGCATGCCTTACAAGATATTGGAGCACATGGTAATGTACGACCATTTGAACATCAAACAAAGTATAGGCATTGTGATAATCGTTTAATCAATCAATATGGGTGGGATGATTCAAATAGAAGGACAAAGGCATACCTAGATTGTTTTATCTTTATGATGCAACATCTCCCGCGCAATGTAAAATCATTTGAGCATAAATATAACAAGTTCACAGACGTATTTGTTTCTCTAGATGATGAACGATGGAGAAAGCAGTTTATTTAGAAATCAATGAATTATTACGGAGGATCACATGACTAACAAGACTATTGCCATCATTGTATTTCTAGTTATCATATATATATGTGTTACTAAGTGTATTAATGCCACAACAATTGATCCAGACATGAGTATAGAGATAAGGAAAGATAATAGTAGAAAGGCATTTGTTATGATTCATGAGACTACATACCTTAAAATGGGAAATTCGGTGGTATCAATAACAAAGTATTGTAATAAATTGTATCAAAATGGGCAAATTAAAGTAGCTGAACTTAAAAAACTATTACCTCGAGAATTAACTAATGTTAAAATTGAATTCAATTTTGACAAGATGAAATTATTACAAATTTATTCACCAGGAGCTGTTGTTCTTGAACGTTCAGATCATGTCGCTTTTGGAACTAATATAATTATGGATCTATCTGTCAATCAAATAAATATAGTTTATTACAAAGCATTAATGATAACCAAGGGTGAATATTGCGCGTTATTAATAATTATTGTAGGTATATTAGGAACTTTAGTTGCGTTTTTTTTACAAAAATTCAAGGTATCATTATTAATTGCTTGTATCATAGTGGGTTTATCTATATTGTATTGGATTTTTCTTAAATTATGGCAAGCTTTTTGATTATATTATTATTTTGTTATTCACAATATAACTAAACCTTCTCTTCGAAAGAAGCTCTTCGCTATCTCGTGTGGTTAGCTAAAGAGTAAATAACTGTCAATACTGGGAACCGGGCATTGGAAGAGCATCGACATCACATGCATTACTGGCGCACCTCAAACTTGGAAATCCGGGTCTAGCCCGACGAGATCTTGCCGGCTAAGCGCATATTTAGTATGATGGACTTACCGGACACACCAGGTGGATAGCAGCAAAACCGGCCCAAACGGCGCCTCAAACCAGCAAGACCTCGCGGAAGTACGCTGGCCGCTTGCGTGGACGAGCTTGGTTGATCGGGCTGGGGGTATGTTGCAAGTTAAAATTTTCGCGAAGGAGGCAATGTTTTGAATGTCAAGGGTACCGTCTTGGAGGTGCTCTATGCCACTCTGCCAATAACCATTCTGGTCTTGATTCTCCAAGCTTTCGCGGGAAAACTTCCCACGGAGATGCTGGTAAGTTTTATCGCCGGATCTGTTATGGTTATGCTCGGTTTGACGCTATTTTTCATCGGGGCGAAAATCGGATTTTTACCAGTGGGAGAGACCATCGGCGCTAAAATAGTGGAAAAAGGGAAATTATGGCTGATCCTGCTTGTCAGCTTTGCGATGGGTTTCGCGGTGACAGTGGCCGAGCCGGACCTTCAGGTGCTGGCATCCCAGGTGAGTCAGGTATCCGGCGGGGCGATCGGCAGAGGCATACTGATCGCGGCCGTGGCCGTTGGCGTGGGGGTCTTCGTCACGCTGGCCGTCTTGAGGGTGTTTCTCAATATCCCGATCATTTACTTGCTGGCAGCAGGCTATGCCCTGGTCTTTGCCATCAGCGCATTTACGCCGGCGGAATATCTGGCGGTCGCCTTCGATTCGGGCGGGGTAACAACAGGGCCGATGACGGTGCCCTTTATCTTAGCCCTTGGCGTAGGCGTGGCCATGGTTGCCAGAAGGAGGAATACGGCAGACGAGAATGACTTCGGACTGGTTGGGCTGGCTTCCATCGGGCCTATTCTTGCCGTCCTGCTGTTGGGGGTGTTTTTTTGATGTTTTCATTGTTTTTCCGGGGCTTCACGCATATTGTCAAAGATGTCGCGATAGCCTTATCTCCGGTAGCAGTGGTGTTCTTATTTTCTCAGATATTTATTTTGAAACTTTCCAAAAAACAGGTTATTAGAATTGTAAAAGGTATTTTAATTGCCTTTTTGGGCCTAGTATTATTTCTTCAAGGAGTCAATATGGGATTTCTGCCAGTAGGTAATTTAATAGGTAGAAATCTTGGCACAATTCAACATAATTGAGTGCTAATACCTCTCGGGTTGTTACTTGGTTTTTCGGTTATTCTTGCTGAGCCCGCAGTATCTGTCCTGAATGATCAAGTAGAAAGAGTTTCAGGAGGATATATCAATAAAAGAGTGATGTTGTTCACGTCATGCCTGGGCACGGCAGTGGCGGTCGCGCTGTCCATGCTGAGAGTTATTGCCGGTATCTCTCTTTGGTATTTTCTTGTTCCCGGATATGCGGTAGCCTTATTTTTGGCGAAATATTCAAACCCTGTTTTTACAGCTATCGCTTTTGATTCAGGTGGCGTAGCCACGGGGCCAATGACCGTCACCTTTATCCTATCGATGACGGTAGGAGTTGCCACCCAGCTTGAACACAGGAATCCGCTCATGGACGGATTCGGAACCGTGGCCCTGGTCGCCCTGACGCCGGTGCTTTCAGTATTGATTCTGGGATTCATTTACGCAAAAAAAGAGAAGGCCAATGCACATGAATGATCGCAGATATGGATAAGGTATATGACCTGCGAACCTTTCAATCGAGTAAAGCCGTTAATTCTAGCTATTGGATGTCTACCAAGGATCCCTGAAACATCGCCTTGGTCGGGTGAGCTTTCTATTTCCGGATCTGGTTTTCAGCGAACTTTTAGTAACTTGGGAGGAATAGTTTATGTCAGATTGCGTCATGAAGTTTGATTTGATTATCACCATTGTTTTAAAAGGGTTTGCTGAGGATGCTATCGAGGCTGCAAGAAAAGCTGGCGCTGAGGGAAGTACTATTATCGAGGGACGCGGCTTGGGTATTCATGAGAATGCGAAAATTCTCGGCATGGCAATTGAACCCGAGAAAGAAATCATCCTCACGCTTATTGATAGAAACAAGACGCAACAGGTTTTAGATGCGATTGCGGACGCTGTCGGTCTGAACAAGCCGGGGAAAGGCATTGCCGTTGTGCTCAAAGTAGAAGAGGCCATTGGTATCTGTCATCTGCTAAATAAATAATGCAGACGCCATTCCTTCATCACGGGATTGACAGGCCATCGCCGTTTCCATGTCATGAATGTTAAGTGATACTAAGGAGTTCCACGTGACCCAAGTTCGGTTCGACGCCGTTGGCACGATCCCCGACGAAGAGATCATCATCGTGGCCCTCATGGCCCGCCACCGGGACAAGTGGGTCTTTGTCCGCCAGCACGGCCGCGCGACCTGGGAGATCCCGGGCGGCCACCGGGAGCCCGGTGAGGATCCCGACGCCGCGGCCAGGCCAAGATGCCCCCTCCGGGGGATAGGGGGGAAGACCCGGACGCGAGCTTGAATCCGTCTCACCGGTACCCCGTGATTATGCACTTCATCTTATTTCCATACGTCTCAATGCTTTTATGGTAAGGCCTGTGGTCCTGGAGGGGAACAGAAGGTGAAGTATGCACGTATCCTGGCCATCCGCGGCGCCGTGTTCGCGGTCATCTTCTCTGCCGCGGGCCTCATCATCACGCGGGGGGAGCTTTTGCGCACGTTCCTCATGACCGCCTTGGCCACGGCCGTTTATGTGGGGCTCACGGCTCTGATGGGGTTGATACGAAAGCGATAGAGTTTTCTCGTCCATAGAGCTTGCGGTAAGAGCCTACGATATTTCGACATCATCCCGCATCCCACTTCAGGCCGAGTCTTATCTAAAGGGGCGGAGACCATGGGAATGACTGTGTCAAAGACTGGATGGTACGTATTCCATCCATGGATGGGTTTGTAAGATCAGATTCAGGAGGCAATCACGCATTTCACCTTCGAAAAAACCGACCCGAGAAGCCTCGACCACCTTCGCGCCATGCAGGCAAAGGGTATGCGCTGTCGCTACACCCAAGTTAATTCACCAAGCGCGTCGCGTTAAGATTCATGAACTTCGGAAACACTCATACGTTAATCTCTTCCCTCTCCCTCCTCCTTCCTCCACACCCCCAGCCTCTCCATGCGCTCCTTGATCTGCCGCTCGTACCCCTCTCCCTTCGGCCTGTAGAATCTCGTCCCCACCATGTTGTCCGGCAGGTACTGCTGCGGCACGTAGGCGCCGGGGAAGTCATGGGGGTATTTGTAGTCGGCGCCGTGGCCGAGGACCCGGCTGGCCAGCTCGCTCGGGGGGT
>JBLNBS010000058.1:0-22447 GCA_050260175.1 Patescibacteria group bacterium
AGGAAGGGGTGGCGTACGACTGCGCCTCCTACCGGGAGGCCCCGCCGGGCCTGCGTTTTTGGTGCGGCGCCACCATAGAAGAAGAGGATCTGCGGATCGTCATGGACTGGCTGGCATGGGCCTACCAGGAGGTCAAGGCCTAACCAAGGCGGGAGACGCCCGATGCGAACGGCCGGGGCAGGACGACCCCGGCCGTTTCCTTTCCCGCGGACCTCAATTACGCGCTATGTCCGGGGTTGACCCAGGTATAGTAAGGGCGCACCACCATCCGCGATCTACGGCCTCGTCACCGCCGCGGTGTTGCGCCACCTCGATCGCGGGATCAAGCCGGCTGCCTGATAAAGCGCCTCTGCATGCCCTTCCCCTCCCGTATCTACCTGGGCGTCCTGCCGCCGACACCCGTCGCCGTCTCCGGGCATATACCGGATCCCGGAGGGATGACGATGTCATATGAGATGCACCCGTCGGGCCGGACCCACGTCCACGAGTACGCCGTGTCGAGCAGCATCGACGACGGCCACTATCACCGGGCGGCCGGTGTCAGCGGCGAGGAGATCCCCTACGGGAACAGCCACATCCATGAATTGGCCGGGTGGACCACCTACGACCAGGGCCACCTGCACTGCTACAGGTTCTTTACCGGTCCGGAGATACCTGTATCAGGCGAAAAGCACGTTCATTTCTTCGATCACCCCACGGAGACGGCGGCGGACCACGTACATACGCTCGAGGATGCCACGCGGGCGGCGGAGGACTAAGTCTGCGGGGAAAAACAGGATGCTACTGCGGAGGGTAATGAAGGCAATTCATGTCTTTGACCGGTTAAATCTGAACGATGGCGCTCACATCGCAGTGGTTCTTCTGCGCGCCGGTCCTGATCCGCGCCCCGCAACTCGCGGCCGCGCTCTCAACCCCCGACCCGCTACACGCCACCCGTGACTCTTGCGACGCGGCGCTTTCAACCCACCAGCTTGTGCTGGATGGCCATGGCCACGGCCTCGGTGCGGCTGGCCGCGCCCAGCTTGGACAGGATGCTGCTGACGTGGAACTTGACGGTGGACCGGCTGACCACGAGCCGTTCCGCGATCTCGGGATTGCTCAGGCCCGTGACCATCATGGACAGCACCTCGCGTTCGCGCTGGGTCAGGTCGTGGCCGGGAGCCGGCCTCTGATGAGAGGCCTGGATCAGGACGCGGGTCGCCTCGGGCGCCAGGGTGGGACGGCCAGCCTTGGCGGCGCGGATCGCCGCCGCCAGTTCCCCGGCGGTGACGTCCTTGAGCAGGTAACCGATGGCCCCGGCCTGCAGGGCGGCCTGGACCAGGTCCTGTTCCTTGAAACTGGTCAGGGCAATGACCTGGATCTCGGGAAATTTCTGCCTGATGGCCCGGGTGGTGGCGGCTCCGTCCAGGCCCGGCATGACCAGGTCCATGAGGATGACCTCGGGGCGTTGGCGCTCGCAGAGCGCCACGGCCTCGGCTCCGCCGGCCGCCTCGCCGACCAGCTCCAGATCGTCGTAGGCCATGAGGAACGCCCCCAAACCGCTCCTCACCACCGCGTGGTCATCGACGATCATCACCCGGATGCGCGTGTTCTCACTCATGGCCATCCTCCTTGCTTCCTTCCCGCCAGGTGACGATGATTTCCGTACCGCGGCCGGAGCCGCTCTCCACCCGCAACTTGGCCCCGATGGCCTCCGCGCGTTCGCGCATGATGCCGAGCCCCAGGTGCTCGGGTGAGATCCGGGCGGGATCAAAGCCGCGCCCGTCGTCCCTGATATGCAGTTCGACCCTGCCGCCGCGATCCCTGCCCGCGTCCCCCGGCAGGCAGCTCAGCACGACCTCGGCCCGGCCGGCCCCGGAGTGTTTGGCCACGTTGTTCAAAGCCTCCTGGGCGATGCGGTAGAACGCGATCTGCGCGTCGGGCGGCAGGTTGCAGATACCGCGCACCTCCACGCCGACGGGCACGCGCGCCCTGCCGGTGGTGGCCTCGGCCAGTTGGCGCAGGAGATCGTCCAGGCCCACCTCGACCAGGGTGGCCGGGCGGAGTTCCAGGAGGAGCGTGCGCATCTCGGCCAGTGCCCCCCGTGTCAGCTGGCGGAGTTCCTCCAGGCGCCGCCGGCCCTCGGCCTGGTCCCGTTCCCAGATTCGCGGCAGCACCTCCGCGATCAGGCTGGCGGAAAAGAGGGTCTGGGTCACGGCATCGTGCAGATCTCGCGCCAGGCGGCTCCGTTCCGCGGCCACGGCGTTCTCCTCGGCCTGGGCGCGCAGCTGGGTGTTCTCGATGGCCAGGGCGGCCTGGCCGGCAAAGGAGACGGCCAGCTCGATCTCTTCCTCCGTGAACCGGCGCGGGCTCCGGTAGTAGAGCACGATGCCGCCGTACACCCGGTCCTTGCTCAAAAGCGGCACGGAAAAGACGCTGGTATACCTGTCGATCAGCCAGGCAAGCAGCCGCCGCCTCTCCCGATCCTGCCACAGGTCCTCCTGGGCGCGGATGTCATCCACCACCACCGGCCGGCGCAGCGCCACGGCCCGGCCGACCGCCCCGTCGCCCATGGGGATGCTTATGCCGGCGACATACTCCGGCGACAAGCCGCGGGCCGCCTGGATGGTGAGCACATCCTCGTCCGGGTGCAGGCGGTAGATGGCGCCCGCGTCCGTGCCAAGCAGGCGCCCGGCCTGGGCGATGATATAGTCTAGCATCTCGCTCAGGGGACGGGCGGAGTTGAGGATGGCCAGGATGTCCCTGAGCCCCTCGGCCACCTGCCGGCGCTGCTCGGCCTCGCGCCTTCGATCCTGCTCCGCGCGGTAGAGCCGGGCGTTCTCGAGGCCGATTACCGCGCTGGAGGCCAGCATGGTCAGGATCCATTCGTCCTCCTCGCTGTAGGCGCCGTCCAACTTGTCCGCGACCGAGATGGCGCCGATCTGAACCTCGCCCGAGATCAGCGGCACGGCCAACAGGCACCGGATCCCGGGCCGCCTTTGGATCTCGGGATCCGCGGCCTCCGCCGCGCCGATCTCCAGGACACGCACCGGCCCGCCCAGGCGGAGACAGCGGCCGGTGACGGACTGTTCCGCCGGGATCGTCCATCCGAGCAGGCCCGGATCCTCGCCGCCCGAGAGCACCGAGACCCGCAAGCCCCCTTCGACGCAGGTAAAGACGGCTGTCCGCCGCGAGCCCGTCAGCCTGCGCGCCTCGTCGGCGATGAGCTGCATGACCGCGTCGGGGTCCAGGCGGCGCGTGATGGCCTGCTGAACGGCAAAGAGAGTCTGGATCTCATCCACGCGGCGCTTGGTCTCCGCCATCTGGCGTTCGAGTTTTTCGTGGGCCTTTGCCAGAGCGAGCTCCACCGATCTCAGTTCGGTGATGTCGTTGCCAACGCAGAGCACGCCCACCACACGGCCGCTCCCGTCCCGGACCGCCTTGTTGGTCCAGGCGACCCAGACCCGTTCGCCGTTGCGGCGCATATTTTCGTTGATATTGGCACTGTACCTGTCGGGGTGTTCGGTGAGGTCCCCTATCATGCTCCCCAGGTCCCGGCCGGAGGTCTCCGTCTCGGGCACGATGGTGCCAAGCACGTTCCGCCCCAGGATCTCGGCTTCCCCGTAGCCAAAGAACCTCTGGGCAAACTCGTTGAAGAACGTCACGTTCCCCGCCGTGTCCATGCGCAGGATGATGCTGTTGGCGTTCTCCACGAGTTCGCGGTATTCTTCCTCGCTTCGGCGCAGGGCGCCTTCTATGAGCGCGCGTTCGTTGATCTCCCCCTGGAGCCTCTCGTTGAGGACAGTGAGCTCGGCGGTGCGCGCGGCCACCATCTCCTCGAGATGGTCGCGATGCTCCCGCAGGGCCTCCTCGGCCAGCTTGCGCTCGGTGGCGTCCGTGGTGACGTCGATGATGCCCACCACCGCGCCGTCCTGGATGAGCGGCGTCACCACCACATCCCAGTAAGAGACGATGCCGCCGCTTTCCATGGGTACGCCTTGCTCGCGCACGGTCCCGCCGGCCAGAGCCTGCCTGAAACGGCGCATGGAGGTATTCTCCGTCCCCGGGGCGAGATCGGCAAAACGGGCGCCGGGCACCACTTTCTCCCGGGGCGTCCTGGTATAGCGGGCGACATACTCGGCCCAGGTCGGATTGGTGCGGACGAGCACGAGATCGCGATCGAGCACGGCGATGCCAACGGGCATGCGGTCAAAGAGGATGTCGAGCATCGGGCGGCCGCTTTTTTCGGGATCTGCCAGGGCCAGAGTCGCCACCTCCCAAAGCTGCGCACGTGTATTCGCCGCGGCAAGCCGCGCCACCTTCCCGGAGGGAGGGCAGGTTGCCCCGTATGCCGCGGTAAATACAGGAAGAACCCGGTTTGGGCGCGAGGTATCGCCGCCTGCCGGAGGCGGCGGATACCCGACCGGACGATGGCCCATGATGGGCGGACGACAAAGCGCCCCCCGTATGACGGGGGGCGCCTAATATTCAGGCTCCGGGTCCGGCTCAGGCCGCCACGCCCTTGCCGGCCGCCGCGGCGCCCGCCGGTTTGCCGGAGAACGGCGGGTACTCGTCCGTGAGGTAACAGGTATAAGCGTTGACGTTCATGATCCAGCGGAAGGTGCCGGTAAGAAAGTTGAACATGCTCTGGGGCATCTTGCCCGTGAAGAGAATGGCCCACCAGGCGATGAAGGCCACCACGTTATGCGCAATCAATCTAAAGCAAAGACAGAAGCAATGCGGAATGTAGATGTAGATCCAGCCGAAAAGGGTCCTCAGCAGGAGCAGGCCGCGGGAGAGTTTCTCGGGGTAAGTCACGGAGAAAGAGACGGGATAATCCGCTTTGAGGCCAAATGCCGGATACTCGTCGCGGAAGTTACCGAAGTAGGCCGCGACGCGCAGACCCCAGTCGTAGGTGCCGGTGACGAAATCGAAGAGGCCCTTGGGATACTTGCCCGTAAAGAGCACGGCGAACCAGGCGACGAACGAGCAGATGCCAGCGACGAAACCGACGAAGAAAAGGCAGAAGAAATGCGGGATGCCGACGTAGAGCCAGCCAAAGAAGAACCTGAGCAGGAGCAGACCCCGGGAAAGGCGATCCGGGTAGTCGAACCTGACCTGGACAGACTGCATGCCGTCATTCACTCCTTTCGTTATGCGGGCCGGTTTCGTATCCCGTCAACCGGCCAACACCAAAATTGTACCACGAGCGGCCTTTTTTGGAAAGAGTCTACTTCCGCTAGATACCGGCCCAAGATCCCCTCTTGCGTTTTTAACGCGGGAGGAGTAGAATGCAGTTGAAAGGTCAGGAAAGGTCAAAAAAGATGAACCTGGCGGATCTCATCGAGGACTATCTCCGCCGGCTCATGGCGGAGCGGGAGATTCTGGAGGTGCAGCGGCGGGAACTGGCGCGCCGCTTCGGCTGTGCCCCCTCGCAGATCAATTATGTGCTCGAAACGAGGTTTACCGCGGCCCGCGGCTATCTCATCGAGAGCAGGCGGGGAGGCGGCGGTTACATCCGCATCTGCCGCCTGCCGGCGGCTGGCGTGGCCGCCGCCCTGGGCGAGCGGGTCGGCCCGGACGAGGTGCCCGGCGTCTTGGCAAGACTGGTGGATGAGGGGCTGATCACGGGGGCCGAGGGCATGCTCCTGCAGCGGATCCTGGCGGAGGCGCTCTCCGGGCCGGTGGTCGATTCCTCGTTCGCCAGGGCGCAGCTCCTGCGGGCCCTCCTGGCCCTCCTCGGCGGCCGCAAGGAATAGAGAGATTGAGGTGAGCCCCATGCTATGCGATCGCTGTCGCGAAAGGCAGGCCAGCGTCCATATCACCCAGATCGTCAATAACAAGCGCCTGGAGCTGAACCTCTGCGAGGCCTGCTACCAAAAGGAGGCGGGCAAGTTCAATTTCCTGGTCCAGCACGATCTCAATTTCCAGGATCTCCTCGCCGGGCTGCTCCAGTTCCAGGCCCACGAGGAAAAGGCGGAGGCCGGCAAGGGCGGGCAGTGCGGCAACTGCGGCCTGACATACGATGAGTTCGGCAAGGTCGGCCAGTTCGGCTGCGGCGAGTGTTACAAGCACTTTGCGGCGGACCTGGAGCCGATCCTCCGCCGCATCCACGGCAACACCGTCCATGTCGGCAAGGTCCCCAAGCGGACGGGGGGCCAGGTGCGGGTGCGAAAGGAGATCGAGGATCTCAAGGCGCGGTTGCAGGAAGCCGTGGCCAGGGAAGCATATGAGGAAGCAGCGAAGCTGCGCGATGAGATCCACGGGCGCGAGCGGGAGCTCAAGGGCTAGGAGTACGAATTCGGGAGGTGCGGGCGAATGTCGTTGCGCGAAAAGATGGATCGTATCCTCGGCCGTTGGGCAAAGGAACTCGGCGAACAGGGGGACGTGGTGATCAGCAGCCGCCTGCGGCTGGCCCGCAATCTCCGCGGCGTCCCCTTTCCGCGCCATGCCGCAGGGGAGCAATTGGAGGGCGTCGTCGCCGCGGTGTCGCGGCTTTTGGCCACACCGGGCCGGGATCTCCGCATGCTGCGCCTGGCCGAGATCGGGCCCCTGGACCGGCTGGTGCTCGTGGAAAAACACCTCATCAGCCCCCAGTTGGCCGAGAACCCGGAGCATGCCGCGGTCCTCTTCAACGAGGACGAGACGCTGAGCGTCATGGTGAACGAGGAGGATCATCTCCGCATTCAGATCATCCTGCCCGGCCTGCAGCTCGGGGCGGCCTGGCGGCTGGCGGACGAGGCGGATGACTTCTTTGAGGCCAATCTCCCTTATGCCTTTGACGAGCACAAGGGCTACCTCACGGCCTGCCCCACCAACGTGGGCACCGGCATGCGCGCCTCGGTCATGCTGCATCTGCCGGCCCTCACCATAATCGACCAGGCCCGCAAGGTCCTCTCGGCCCTGGCCCATCTGGGCTTCAGCATCAGGGGACTCTATGGCGAGGGCTCCGAGGCCCACGGGGGTATCTTTCAGGTCAGCAACCAGATCACCCTGGGCCGGAGCGAGGAGGAGATCGTCAAGACGCTCATGGGCGCGTGCCGCCAGGTTATCGACCACGAGCGCGCCGCCCGCCAGGCCCTGCTAGGCGACTCAAAAGTGCAGCTCGAGGACAGGATCTGCCGGGCTTTCGGCACGTTGACCAACAGCCGCCTGCTCAGCTCCGAGGAGGCCTTGCGGCTCCTCTCCGATGTCAAGCTTGGTATAGATCTCGGCCTCATCCAGGGTTTCACGCCCGGTGTGGCCAAGGAGCTTTTTCTCCTCACCAGAGTGGGCCTCTTGCAAAAGGTGATCGGCAAGGAGCTGGAACCCGGCGAACGGGACTACTACCGCGCGGCCATGGTTCGCGAGAGGCTCCGCGCCGGCAGGGGTAAAGAAGAGACAAACCCCGGAAAGGTGGATTGACCATGTACGAACGCTTTACGGAACGGGCGCGCAAGGTTCTCTTTCTCTCCCAGCAGGAGGCCAAGCGCCTGGGCCATAATTACGTCGGCACCGAGCATCTGCTCCTGGGCCTCGTGGCCGAGGGCGAGGGCGTGGCGGCCGAAGCCCTGAAGACGCTGGGCATCAACCTGCAGAAGGTCCGCACCGAGGTGGAAAAGATCATCGGCACCGGCGAGGCGCCTTATCTCGGGGAGGTCACGCTGACCCCCCGGGCCAAGCGCGTGCTGGAGCTGGCCTTGGACGAGGGGCGCCAGCTCGGCCATAATTACGTCGGCACAGAGCACATCATCCTGGGACTCATCCGGGAGTCCGAGGGCGTGGCCGCCCAGGTGCTCAAGAACGTGGGCGCGGATCTGGACAAGGTGAGAAAGCAGGTCCTCTCCCAGTTGGGCTCCACCTCACAGTCGCCGGTGGGCGGCGGCGGATCCCAGGCCACCCAGACCCTGAACCAATTCGGCCAGGACCTGACGGAATTGGCCCGCATCGGCAAGCTCGATCCCGTCATCGGCCGCGAGAACGAGATCGAGCGGGTCATCCAGGTACTCTCGCGCCGGACCAAGAACAACCCCGTCCTGATCGGCGAGCCGGGCGTGGGCAAGACCGCCATCGCCGCGGGGCTGGCCCAGAAGATCATCAAGGGCGACATCCCCGAGGTGTTGAAGGGCAAGCGGGTCGTCACCCTCGACATGGGCGGCCTCATCGCCGGGACCAAGTACCGCGGCGAGTTCGAGGAGCGGCTGAAGAAGGTCATGGACGAGATCCGGAGCGCCGGCGATGTCATCCTCTTCATCGACGAGATGCACACCCTGGTGGGCGCGGGCGCGGCCGAGGGGGCCATCGACGCGGCCAATATCCTCAAGCCCGCCCTGGCCCGGGGCGAACTGCAGTGCATCGGCGCAACGACGCTCGACGAGTACCGCAAGCACGTGGAGAAGGACGCGGCCCTGGAACGGCGCTTTCAACCCATCATGGTCGGCGAGCCCACTCGGGCGGAGAGCGTCCTGATCCTCAACGGCCTGCGCGACCGGTACGAGGCCCATCATCGCGTCAAGATCACCGACGAGGCCATCAAAGCCGCGGTCGATCTCTCCGACCGCTACATCACGGACCGCTTTTTGCCGGACAAGGCCATCGACCTGATCGACGAGGCCTCCTCCCGGGTGAGGCTCAAGGCCACCATCGATCCGCCGGACCTCAAGGACCTCGAGGAAAAGGTCAAGACCTACCAGAAAGAAAAGGAATCGGCCATCCAGAACGAGGAGTTCGAGAAGGCGGCCAGGCTCAGGGACGAGGAACAGAAGCTCCGGGCGGAACTGGAGGCGCAGCGGCGGGACTGGCAGAGCAAGCGGGGCAAGGACGAGCAGCGCGTCACCGAGGAGGAGATCGCGCAGGTGGTCTCGAGCTGGACGGGCATTCCCGTGGCTAAGCTCAAGGAGGAGGAGACCGAGCGCCTGCTCAAGATGGAGGAGATCCTCCACCAGCGGGTCATCGGCCAGGAGGAGGCCATCGGCGCCGTGGCGCGGGCGGTCCGCCGGGCGCGGGCCGGGCTCAAGGACCCCAAACGGCCCATCGGCTCCTTCATCTTCCTCGGCCCCACTGGCGTCGGCAAGTCCGAAACGGCCAAGGCCCTGGCCGAGGCCCTCTTTGGCGACGAGAACGCCATGATCCGGCTCGACATGTCCGAGTACATGGAGCGGCACACGGTTTCGCGCCTGGTCGGGGCGCCGCCGGGCTACATCGGCTACGAGGAGGGCGGCCAGCTCACGGAGAAGGTGCGGCGCAAGCCCTACTCGGTCGTGCTCCTGGACGAGGTGGAAAAGGCCCATCCCGAGGTCTTCAACGTCCTGCTCCAGGTCCTGGAGGACGGGCGGCTCACCGACGGCCACGGCCGCACGGTCGACTTCCGCAACACCGTCCTGATCATGACGAGCAACGTCGGGGCGAACCTCATCGAGCGCGCCGGGCCCATCGGTTTCCGCGCGGTCGCGGAGGACCGCTCCGAGGACGAGTACCAAAAGATGAAGGACCGCATCATGGAGGAGCTCAAGCGCACCTTCAGGCCGGAGTTCCTGAACCGTATCGACGAGGTCATCGTCTTCCGGACCCTCTCGCGGGATCAGATCAAGGACATCGTCGACCTGATGCTCAAGTCCGTGGCCAAGCAGTTAGGTGAGAAGGGCCTGGTCCTGGAGGTGACCCCGGCAGCGCGCGATCTCTTGGCCAAGGAGGGTTTCGACACCAATTACGGCGCGCGGCCCCTGCGCCGGGCCATTCAGCACATGATCGAGAACCCGCTCTCCGAGGAGATCCTGGCGGGCCGATTCAAGCTGGAGGACAACGTGGTGGCCGACGCGGACGGGGAAAAGCTGGTCTTTAGACACAAGAAGCAGGCGAAACGGTGAGCGGTATAGATTGGCGGCGCCCTGAAGGACGCCGCCAATCTCACAAAGGACCATAAATGGCCCTGAGACCGGATGAGCCGTTTCCAACCATGCGCCCATGACCGCCGCATCAAGCGCCGTGGCGGCCGGGGCAAAGGCGAGGTCGATCGTGGCGAGGTAGGCGTCGAGCATGGCGTCGGGCATGGGGCGTCCTCCCCGTACGAAAAAGCGCTGAGAAACCTAATCCCCCAGCCCCCTTCCCGACGCGGGAAGGGGGGAAGGCTTGATCGATCCGTTCGCGCTATATATCGCGAGAACCTGCCTCAGCGCCTCGCGCGTCTCGACGATCTGGTCACAGAAGAAGCGCATCATGGGATTGAACCGGGCGCCGATGAAAGCCGCCCGGCAGTCCGTCTGCAAGCCGGCGATCAGCCTCCACCGCCTCGTCGCCAGCCGATGCATGTACACCAGGCCGAGCTCGACGCATACCCCTCGTCGGGAATCCGGCCGTCCAGGAATGTAGAGGAAGACGTTGCGGGCCGTGATCTCGGCGAGGTCCGTTTGGAACCTTGCTTTGCGCCGTTCATCGGGGCTCATGCGGTCGTAGGGGGGGGGCCCGCCTCGACGCCGTCCCGCTATGGCAGGAAGACGGCGGAGCCGGCCTCTGTTTCTCGGGAACCGTTTCGCTCCGACGACCGCGACGGACGATTGTACCGAAGGCGATTGGGTGTTGCTGGGCTCATTAAGCTAGCAGATCGACCTGGGCTTATACCCTTGCGTCCTCAATTCGCGCAGGAGAACCACGCAGTTGAAGACGCCGGCGGCAAGGCGTTCCTTTATGTAGCCCGTGAACGGTTCCAGTTTGGTAGGCCTCTCTGCTTTTTTGCCCGGATGGCGGAGACCGGGGTTGCGCAGGTACCAGCGGACCGTGTTCCGCGCTATACCGAGTGTCCGCACGATCTCCCGGATGGATTTGCCTTTATGGTGCAGTTCTATGATTCGTTTCACTTCCCCACCTCCTAGCATTCTCGACAACACCCCCCGACTCTTAGCCGAATCGGCAGGTGTTCGCTAGGGGGTGGGTCATTTTCATTCCAGCGCTACCGGGTCATTTTATCACCGGCGGCCACAGAGCCGGGATCATAACCAAGCCGGACGAGAATTGAGGTAAGTAACGGGCCTGCATGAGCAGGCCCATCTAGTAAGCGAGAGGGAGAAACATGGTAAATTTCCTATTACGAAAGAGTTTTTGAGCTCCCTGGGTATTGTTCGAATCCTGAACAGAGGCCGCCTAGGTTGCATATATGCAACAAGGTGTTATACTCAAGTTGGGATCAGATACCCTGGAATATCCTGGAATAACCCGAGACGGCCCGAAACATACTGAATCAAGATTTGCTCGCTATAAGCCGACAATTTAAACAAAGAGATCTCACCGCGTATATCCCTCGTCATCATGGCGTATGCTCACGTCGTGGTGATGAGGGATGTGTATCCGGTATAAAAAGAAAAAGGCCCATAAAGGGCAGTGGGGGAGGAATGAGATGCCTGGCGCTGTTGTCCGCATCGACTCGGTACGGACAAGGAAGGTGAACACTACACCAGACGGATTATCTTTTTGCCCTATGAAACGAGCTCAACAATATCAAGAGCTTACTTCACGCGACAAGGAGGAACTCCACAAGATAATGACAGGGAAGTCCGAGGAGGACGATGGGGAGTAGATGAAGAGGGGGGAGGTATACTATGCGGCTGTCCCTTATTTGCCTGAGTATCCCTTGAATTTTTTCATCGAAGATTGCGATAGCGATGGCAAAAAACTCGGGACAGGTCGACTTCAGACACAATTACCGGAGCAACAGTTACGCGGAAGGGACAAAAACCCGGAATATCATGTCGTTCTACCATTCAAGCGGCGTATGGTTTTATTGTTTTCCTCGGACAAGCTTCTAGCGGATCCTCGCATACCAAGCGCATTAGTGATGCCGATCCATACAATCACGGAAAATCAAGCAGTCAACAATCCATTTCATAGAAAACTCATCGAAGCGAATTGCTTTCGAGAAGCATTTTACCTTGGAGAGCGTTCCGGGCGGAAAGCAATGGTATCAGTAATTGAAGTTAAAACTATAGCCAAATCATTAATATATGAGCACGCCAATATTTCTTTGTCCGCACAAGAACTTACCAGCATTGATGTCAGATTTGCAGATTGTGTTGGGAGTTCCGTAATCCTTGCCTGCCAAGTATGTGATCGTAATTGTCAAGCCTGCGAAATATTGAAAGCGGCAAACCAATTACGAAGAATTTAGATTCAGCTTAGAGTTTAAAGCCCATTTATACGGGCTCTAATTATAGATACAGCCCGGTTAAGGTACCGGGCTTTAATTTTGCCTAAAATCTTAGCGGGAGATGATTGAATGGAAAACGAGATGGCGCAATGGCTGCTCCAGGAAGGGGGGTGGATTCGGACATAAATCGTTCCCCGTTCCAACTATTGTTAAGATGGAAACCACTATTTTCCTTTATCCGCGTCTTATCCGGTGTATCGCGATTACTCCCCCGCGTCCGCTATGGTCCGCTCCTCCATGAGCCACTCCCGGCACTTGTCGGGATTGGTGAAGATTTTCGACCGGCCTGTCCTGAACATCTCCCCGTTCCGGCTGTCGTTGGCCGTGCGCAAATGCTGCACCTGGGCGATGATGCTGTCAAAGACCGAGCCCACCTTGGTCGCGGTGCTTTCGTAGAGGTAGTCGTCGATCTCCTTCAACTCCTTGAGCACCCGCGGGCTGACGGCCTTGAGCCCGCGCAGGTCGCAGAAGACCTTGAAGGGCCTGCCGTTCATCGTGGCCAAGAGGTCGAGCATGCGTTTTTTCAGGATCTCCACCTGGTCGGAGGGGACGAAACCGCTCATCCTGACGCAGAGCAGATCTCCCTCCCGCCATCCCTCGAATTTGAACAAAACAGATCTCCTCCCTCGCCCGGTACGGAATCAAGTGCGCCCCCATACACGGACGGAAGACCGTGATTGCGCGATCCGCCGGTCTTGTGCAGGGGCGCGATAGATTACACCCGACCCCGATGCCTGCCTCAAATTCCGTAAAGGGTATATTTTGCCATATCGGCATAATCGCGCCAATACTTTAGGCGGATAAGGCGGGGCAATCTTACGGCCTGTCGCGCGTGGGGCAGATAACTCCGGGATTGGAACGTTATGGATGTCCAAAACGGAAGCGGCGGGCGGTTGAGATGCGGGGCGGGTAGCCGTATGATGGAAGTACTAAATCCCGGGTTAACCTTCATTGATTAACCTTTGCTCCCTCTGGGAGATAGAGGGGATCTTCTTCGAGCAACCTTGACCGTTCCCCGGGCTGTTTTAAGGTTCCGCTTCGGTAAGGATTAGGGATTAATTTTATCACGCGGAGGGGATCGCCATGTCGTTCGATCTCATCATCCGGGGCGGGACGGTCATCGACGGCACCGGGGCCAAGGCATTCCGCGGCGACGTGGGTATCACGGGCGATCGCATCGCCGGGATCGGCGACCTGGCTGGTGCGGAAGCCGGCGCGGTCATCGAGGCCGGCGGGCTGGCGGTCTCTCCCGGTTTCATCGACATCCATTCCCATCATGACCTGTACCTGGTCGAGGAAGACCCATTGCCACGCTTCGAGCCCTTCCTCCTCCAGGGGGTGACCACGTGCGTCGTGGGCAACTGCGGCTGGACGGCCGCGCCCTGCCTGCCCGCGACCAAGCCCGGGCTGCTCCAGCTCCTAAAGAGCATGGGTTTTTTGATCGATGGGCTGCCCTGGCTGACCATGGCCGAGTACCTGGACCATCTCGGCAAAAAGGGCCTGCCCTGCAACATCGCCCAGCTCGTCGGGCACGGCGCGGTCAGGATCGCGGTCATGGGAGAGAGGGAGGGAATCCCCACCGAGGAAGAGCTGGGCGGCATGCGGGATCTCGTGCGGGAGGGCATGGAGGCGGGCTGCGTGGGCCTCTCCACCGGGCTCATGTACTATCCCGGCATGTACTCGCGCACTGCCGAACTGATCGAGCTGGCAAAGACGGCCGCCGCATACGGCGGGCGCTACGCCACCCATCTGCGGGGTTATTGCACCACCCTGGGGGAGTCCGCGTCGGAGGCCGTGGCCATCGCGCGCGCGGCAAAGATCCCTCTGCAGATCTCCCACCTGCACGCGGTGCCCCTGTACGGCGCCATGTTCGACGTGGTCCAGAGCCTATGCGGCGTCTTTGAAGCCATAAACGCCGTCGTGCCCCTGCCCGGCCTGCCAAACCCGGCCCTGGGCAAGGGGCTGCGCGTCATCGACGCCGCGCTGGGCGAGGGGCTGGACGTCGGCGTGGACATCGTCCCTTACACCCTGGGGAATACCACGGCCACCGCCCTCTTTCCGCCCTGGGCCAACAGGGGAGGGGTTCCCGGCCTCCTGGCGCGGCTCAGAGATCCTGAAGCGTTGAGGCGCATCGAACACGAAATGCGCACTATCGTGCCCAAGTGGCCCCACTGGGAGGAGGGCTCCTGGTCCGATCCCTACATCAGGGCGCTCGGCTGGCGGCCAATCAGGGTCCTCTCCGTAAAAAGCGAGGCCAACCGGTGGACCGAGGGGCTTAACTTCATCCAGATCGGGAAGCGGTGGGGCGTCAGCCCCTTCGAGGCCCTCTGCCGGCTGATCCTGGAGGAGGAGGCCGCCCTCACCTTCACCTTCGGCATGCCGGCCAGGCCCTGGATCGAAAAGATGTTCAACCCGATCATGCGCCATGCCGCGGTGAGCATCGGCGCCGACTCGGTCATGTCGGACTTCGGCCAGTCGCCGCCCTCGGCCTATGGCTGCTTCCCGAGGGTATTGGGGCATTACTGCCGCGATCTAGGCCTTTTTTCGCTCGAGGCCGCGGTGCACAAGATGACCGGCCTCTCGGCGCGCCGCTATCGCTTGGAGGGTCGCGGCGAGCTCAAGCCGGGCGCCGGCGCCGATCTGGTCGTCTTCGATCCCAAGACCATCGGCGAGAGGTTCGACGCCGACGGCCGACCCGCGCCCGCCGCCGGCGTGCTCCATGTCCTCATCAACGGACGCCGCGTGGTGGACAACGGCGCCCTGACGCGCGAGACGGCCGCGGGCCGGGTGATACGCAGGGGCGGTCGTGGTTTATCATAGTCGGTATCGGTATCGGCAATTGTATTGTTGTCTTACACCCTCGGCACCCAACCCGTCACGTCTTTTTCGCCGATGGTCACCGCGTCGCCGCTCGATTGATTCTTCAGTCTTTCCGGCGGGTATTCCGGGCAGCCGCCGGAGATCCCCCGCAGGTCCTCCAGGGTCCACCTGGTGCCGCAGGCGTTGCAGACCAACTCCTCGCCCTCGATGTGGAACCGGTCGGAGCGGCAGGGCTCGCACATGCTGATGGCCGTGACCACCTTGCCCGAGGGCGCGATGTAGGCCAGGACGGGGGTGTTTTTCTCCCCGTACGCGAAACGGACCAGCTTTTTCTCCTCGATCGCGGCGAGGGGAATGGAGATCCTGCCCCCGGTTGCCGCCGGGACCGAAATGTCCGTCATCTCCACGTAGTCCCCGGCGGCAGCGTTCCGCGCCACCGGGTCGTTGCCGGGCGCGGGCTCCTCGGGACGCAGGTAGAACCAGTACCCCGCCGCGCCCGCCGCCAGGACGGCGGCGCACGCCAGCACCCACCAGCCCTTGCCCGCGCCGCCCTTCGGCCGCGTCGTTCCTTTGAACCTCGCCCGTTTTTCATCCCGCAGGGTTGTCAAGAGGATCACCTCTTCGTTATGATTTTACAAACCACGCCGCCTGCGGTGTTGGCGGCTCTCTTCGAGATAGTGCGTCATGCACGATTCCCCCCTTCTGCTTTGCCCGCCATGCCGCTTGCGTAGCCGCCGCCCGGCATCGCGAGGCTGAATCCCTCCCGTTCGCCACCGGCCGTCTCGTCGGCGGCGATCAGGCCGTCGCGGATCCCGATCAGGCGGCGCGCGTAACCCGCGTTCTCGCGGCTGTGCGTCACCATGACCAACGTCAGGCCCTCGCCGTTCAGAGCCTGGAAGAGACGCATGACTTCTTCGCCGGTGGCCGAGTCCAGATTCCCCGTGGGCTCATCCGCCAGCACCATGGGCGGGTGGTTGACGATCGCCCGCGCGATGGCGACACGTTCCTGTTCGCCGCCTGACAGCTGGTTGGGCAGACGGCCGGCCTTGCCCGCCAACCCGACCCGCTCCAGTGCCTCCAGGGCCATACGCCGCTGCTCGCCGGTCTTCTTTCCCGCCACGATCAGGGGCAGTTCGACGTTTTCCACGGCGGTCAGGTATGGAATGAGCTGGAACTGCTGAAAGACAAAGCCGATATACTCGCGGCGGAAATCGGCCAGGGACTCGGTGGAGAGTTCGTACAGATCGATGCCGTCAATTGTGACCCGGCCGGCGCTCGGCCGGCCCAGGCCCCCGAGGATGGTGAGGAGCGTGCTCTTGCCGGAGCCAGACGGCCCCATGACCGCCGCGAATTCACCCTCCTCGATCTCGAGGTCCACCCCGCGCAATGCTTTAACAAGTTCCCCGCCGTGGCCATACTCGCGTGTTACGCCTGACATCTCGATGAGGGGCACGTCAAGAGCCTCCTTGTGACTTTCGAGTTTTTGACTCTAGATTCGTGGCTTTTCATTATCGACTCGCGACGCGTGACCCGTGACTTGTTTTCTAGATCGACCTCAGCGCCTCGGCCGGATCCAGATTCGCGGCCCGCCAGGCAGGATAGAGCCCGGCACAGATGGCCAAGATTGCCGCCATTAGAGCGCTGCCCAGACCAAGCCACACGTTGACGCCCACCCGCACCTGCATCTGGGCCACGGCCCCGCCGAAAAGGGCGGCTCCGGCAACGCCGATCACGTAACCGAGCAACCCGCCGGCCATGCCGAGCGCGCCCGCCTCCGCCAGGATAACGGCCATGATATGGCCGCGCCTGAAGCCGACCGCGCGAAAGACCCCGATCTCCCTGACCCGTTCTATGACGCTCCCCATCATGGTCACGCCGACCACAAGTCCGCCGATGAGCAGGACGATGATCCCCACGGAATAGGCAAAGTTATTGAACCGAGTCAGGTTTTCCTCGCGCGCCTTGGCGGCCTGCATGAGGGCGGTCGCCTTGGTCCCGGGGAGAACGCTGCGGATCTGCCTGGTCAGTTCCTCGATGGGGCAACTCAGGCAGTAGGCGCTGACCTCGATCATGGAGAGTTTGCCGGGTTTGCCGAGCATGCGCTGGACCGCCGGCAGGCCGGCCATTACGAGGCCGTCCTCCGAACCCCCGGTCTCTTTGAGAACTCCCGCCACCCGCATCGGCTTGTCCCCGATGGCAAGAGTATCGCCGGGCATCTTTTTCAGCTTGAGGGCGGCCTGATAGCCCAGGAGCAGGTCGTCCGGCCTGGATGGGCGTTCGCCCATCAGTTCCCACCAGCGCTTGATGCGGAGTTCCGCCCCGAAATCGACCCCGGCGATCACGACCTGGCGGCCTTCGGCCCGCACCGCGCCAAAAAGCTTCGGCGCCAACACGTTCAGGTTTTCACTGTCCTTGACCGTGCGGATGAGCGCCAGGGCTTTCTCGTCGAGTTCGCGCTCCTCCAGGCTCATGCCGGCGACCACGAAGCCGCCGTAGGAGACGGTGAGGTCGTTCGACTCGGGCATGACGACGATATTGGCGCCGTACTCGTCTAGTTTCTTGGCGATCTCGGTCTTCATGGCGGCGCTGATCGAGACGATCGCCATGACCGTGGCCACGCCGATGGCCAGGCCGGCGACGAGGAAGGCCGCTTTCCCCTTTTTGCGCTTGATGTTGCGCATGGCGATGCCGGCAAGTTTCATTGTGAACCTCCTTTACAACGCCCCATCCACCGTTTCGCTTGCCCCGCGATCATCAGGAGAAGGGATCTGCATCAGATCTCGTAAACCTGGCCGCCCCCGTAGCCAAGAGACTTGATGACTTTGCCGTTCTTGATGATATCCACCTGGATGTGGCAACCGTAGTTGGCCGCCTTTGCCGTTACATCCTTGCCCGCGCCGTACTTGTTCCGGTAGTACTTGAGGGCTTCCCTCTCCGCTTCCGCGAGGATGTCCCCACCCGCCGCGCCGGTCTGGAAAAAAACCCGGATCCCGACCGCGGAAGCATGTTCGTAAAGCCAGCCATTGATCGCCGCCTCACGGTCCGTGCCGCTCTTGCCTTTGGCCACGAACCGCTCGATGAACTTTTCCTCGAGCAAACGCCGCTTGAGGTCGGCCAGGAAGATGCTCTTCGTCCAGCCGTATCTCCTTAATTCCTTGAGGAGCCCGGCCTCGCTCTGCTTCCGCTCTTTGAGCTCCTTTTTATAACCCCGTTTCAATTCGGCCGTGCTCAGAGTGATTTTCCGCGCGGCCGCGCCCTGGGCGAACAGCGTGCGCGCGATCAGGTTGTTCAGGACATTGACCTGTAGTTGCTGGTAGAGAGACTGGCCGCGCGGCGATCCAAAATCGTAGCCCTCCTGTTCCAGGCGGTACTTGTATGGGGCCGTGGCCAGATTGAGCGCGGCCAGGTAGATCCGGTCCTTTCCCACCAGGGCGACGACCACGTCGCGTTTCACCGGCGCGGACGCCTTGACGCCCATCAGCAGGGACACCCCGTAGATGCCGGCCATGGCCATGACGGTGAACACTGACAGCGCCAGGTACAGCTTGCGCCGCGGCAAAGCAACCCCTCCCTTGCGCAAGTATATCCCATAATTCCTAGCTTGTTAATAGGTATTACGAAGCCGGTCTAGAAAAAGTTCCCGCGTGCGTGGAAACCAGCACGCCCCGTTTGACCTTTGGAGGATCACGCATCCTTGACACGCCGCGCCGTGGGTGTTAGCATCTAGTTAATACCAACTGAAATACTCGGTATTACCGTTGCATCCGGGTTATAGGATGCGTCGAGCTCGAGAAATGACCTCCGCTTTCGAGATCCAGGCTGAAAGGTGGTCCGTGGCTTGCATATATCCACTCGCGGGCGGTATGGCCTGCGCGCCATGGTCGACCTAGCCGCGCACGCGGAACACGGCCCCGTGGCCTTGCGGGAGATCGCCCGGCGCCAGGATGTCTCCGAGTCCTATCTGGAACAGGTTTTTGCCTCGTTGCGCAAGGCTGGTCTGGTCACGGCCCTGCGCGGGTCCCAGGGGGGCTACGAACTCGGCCGAAGCGCCGCCGAGATCACCGTCGGCGATGTTCTGCGCGCGCTGGAAGGGCCCATCTCACCGGTCCACTGCGTGGCGCAGGCGGGCACTGACAGGCGCTGCAAGCGGGAGAATGTCTGCACGACCCGGGGGTTCTGGCAGGACCTGCGGGACCATATCAACCGCTTCCTCGACGGCACTACCCTACAGGATCTGGCTGAACGGGCCCGAGCGGCCGTGGATGAAGAGCCGATGTATTATATCTAGCCGCAACTTGTTGCCCGTGACTCGTCGCTCATGGAACGGATGCTAAAAGCATAATCCGCCGCCGCTCGTTACCCGCCACTCGTCACGCGTGGCGCTAAGCCCGTCAGGAGTTGATAAGGGGCTTCACATCCGTCCGCGACGGCATGACTACAACCCGCGGCATCCGGGTAAGATCTCTGGCATGGCGACCATCAGGGACAGGACGACCTTGGGAGCCTTGGCCGGCGCCGGCGCCATCCTGGTACGCGACGCCTACAGCTTCCTCGCAAAGCAGATCGGCTTCGCCAGGTTTTACGTCTGGGGCATCGCCGCTGATCTGTTCCTGCAGGGCAAGGCGGTCCAGAGCGCTATGGGTACAGTCCTGGGCTTCTTGGCCGATCTCTGCACCGGCGCCCTGATCGGCGTGGTCTACGCCCACTTCCTCCGCCATGCCGGCGGCAGGAATCCCGTCCTCAAGGGCCTGGGCTTCGGCCTCGCCGCCTGGCTCCTGCTTTTTGGGATCATATTCCACAACCTGTCTCATACCATGGCCACGGCCCCAAAGGATCCCGCCTCCAACCTCAGCGCCTTCGCGGGCCATTCCATCTTCGGGCTCGTGCTGGGCTATCTCTGGAGCAAACTCCTGCAGCGGCTCGCGCCCCGAAAACGCGACTGATACGCCCCCCTTGCTCCACAGGCCTCGAATCATCCCCAGCAGGGTGTCCTCGATTCGCAACTACAAGCCGCTGGCGTGGCTGAGGATCCCTTGGCTCCTCGACGTTAGTAAGGTTCCGCGCCCACCGGGCGCTCCATCCGATGGGCTTCGAAGCCGACGCTGTGTCCGCATCCGGCGATCCCAGTCCCAGGATGGGATCAGGGTCGCGACGACCGTGGATGGCTCAGAGCAGCCACGGATGTCCATAGCAAGCAGGCCGCACCGGCACACCGGCGCCGTTATTGTCTTTGCAATACGGCTGAAAAGACGACCCCAAACTCATCGTCAATCCTAGCGTGGATCGTCCCGCCCCGGCGTCCCCACGGCCACGAGCTGCGAGAGGGTGACGAGTTCGTACCCCTTGCCCCGCAGGCCCCGGATCATCCCGGGCAGAGCGTCCTGGATCTGCTTTGACGAGTCGCTGGCGTGACAGAGGATGATGGCCCCGGGGAAGGCGCGCTCGGTGACGCGCCTGATCATATAATCCGCGCCCGGGTTCTTCCAGTCCAGCGAGTCTACGGCCCAGATCACCGTCTCGTAATTCTGCGCCCTCGCCGTCACCACCACGAGATCGTCGTAATCGCCGTTGGGCGGGCGGAAAAAGTAGGCCACCTGGTTGCCCGTGGCCGCGGAGAGTTCCCGGTGGGCGCTTGAGATGTTCCGCCCGATCTCCTGCGCGGAGAATTGGCTCAGATTGACGTGCTCCTGCCCGTGGCTGGCGATTTCGTGGCCGCCGGCCCTGATTTCCCGGACCAGTTCGGGATGGAACCTGACCCAGGGGCCGGAGAGGAAGAACGTGGCCCGCACCTTGTTTTGGGCCAGGATGGGCAGGACCTTGGGCAGGGTCTCCGTGCCCCAGGAGATGTCAAAAGTGAGGCAGACCTTGGGTTCCTTGGTCTTGACGTAAAAAAGGGGCATCTCGGCCAGGGTCGGCCTGACCTGCCAAAAGATGGTGGCGCGGCCGATGGCGATGCCGAGCACGAGGGTGGATAGAGCCAGGACGAGGTAGTTTGAGACCCGCCGGCCGCAGACGAGCACGCGCATTGCCTCCCGCCTCCAATCCCCGAAAGGATATGCGGGGCGGGAAGTCCGCTATGCCGGGGGCACGGGAAGGCCCACCTCCGGCCGGGTTCGCGATCGCGGCGCCTCTTTGACGGCATGGCGCGGTTTTAGCGCGTCATGCTTACGCCGGCCAAAGCGGAGGCGGGCGCTGACGCGATTCCGGTTTAGGGGTGGGCCGTCCCGCAGAAGGAGGGTAAGGCACGCGGCCGCGGCGTTCCGGCCAGGGCCGCCCGGCCGATGGCCGCGAGGACCGCCTCGGGAGTGCAGGGTTTGCCCAGGTATGCGTCGATGCGGAGTCCAGCGGGCGCGCGTCCGGGGGGGCCCAGAACGACGAGGCGCGCCGCTGGCATGAGTCTCGAAAGCTCGCCGATCTTCGCCGCGGCCCCCGGTTCGGTGCCGTCGAGATCGAGGAGCACGACCTCGGGCGCCAGCGCCCCGGCGGCGCCGGCCGCTTCGTCGATGCCTGCGTATTCCCCCACGTTTTCGTGGTTGGCTCTGGACAGGACTTCCCTCAGAACGAAGCGAAGGAAAGGCGATCGTTCAACCACGAGAACGCGCAAGGGATTTAGCCTCCCGTTATACGGAATTTTTCGAAAGCGTAACTTTACCCAAAGCTCACTGCGTCTTTGGCGCGTGAGGCACCGGCCAAAGGTTCGAGTGCCTTTGGCGCAGGCATGGTAATCAAAGCCGCAGGTACAAAGGCACTTTCGAAATCAGGGTTTATGCAACACACCCGATAATCACTATATCACGCCGCGAGTCATCTTCGTGTCGAATATTGCTCCCCCCCGTTCGCAAAATTCCGAGTCTACAACAGACGAACCGCCTGTTACTTGCCATTAGAATAAAAAAACACCGAAATATATTTTTTTTCAATCGCCCCGGGCGCAGCCGTATGCCACTTCGCGCAACACGGACAAAAGCCGCGCCGGGTTGTCCCCCTTGCTGACAAAGGCATCGGCGCCCGCTGCCAGAGCCGCCTTGCGCGCTTCGGGGCGCCCGCTCAGCGCCAGCACGCGCAGGTTCGGCCGTCGGGTCCGCAGGGCGGGTATGAGCGGCAACGCCCCGGCGCGGGGCAGTTCCCAGTCGAGCAGGACCACGTCTGCCTCGGCCCGGGCGGCCAGCGCCAGCAGGCAGGCGGAATCAGCCGCCTCGCCCGTGACGGCGAGATCCGGCTCCTGTTCCAGGAGTAGCTTGAGTCCCGAACGTACCTCAGCCTGGTCGTCGGCCAGGATGACGCGTATGATGCGCATGGCCCTACCTCAATCGTATTTCGTCGGCCGGGGATCCGGGCGCGTGTCTTCCGATCCACCACCAGTCTAGCGCAAATCGCCTGTTTGAGGCGCCAATCATCTGGCGGGCACCACGGGGAGACCCTTGGCTGGTTTTTGACCTGGCCTTTTGGCCAGGAGGGAAAACAGCGGCACAA
>JBLNBS010000059.1:0-13747 GCA_050260175.1 Patescibacteria group bacterium
TTTTTCTTCCTCTTCTTCGGTTTCTGCCTCAGCGATGCAGGATACGGCCTGGTTTTGCTCCTTTTCTGTCTCGCTCTGCTCAAATGGCTCAAGATGGGTCCGGCCGGCAAAAAACTGGCCCGACTCTTCATCCTGGGCGGTATCGGGGCCATGATCATGGGTTTTGTCACGGGGGGATTCTTCGGCGATCTCTTCCACCTCCCCGCCTTGATCGATCCCATCAAGAACGCTCTCGTTCTACTGGCTTTGGCGCTGGCCCTCGGCTTTATCCAGCTATTCCTGGGCATCTTCATCTCCGCTCTGCCGAGCGTGCAAGAGGGCCGTTGGCGTGACGCCCTCTTCAACCAGGGATTCTGGCTCTTGTTCCTTGTCTCCACCGTTTTGCTCATGGGTAAGGGGCCCTTTGGCCTGGCGCGTTTTGGCCGGGCTGTGGACTACCTTGCCCTGGCATCCGCCTTGGGTGTGATTTACAACGCCACGCGCGACAAAAAAGGCGCCTTGGGCAAGCTCCTTGGCATCCCCGCCGGCTTGTTCACGATCTATGGCAGCATCGGCTTTTACAGCGACGTCCTCTCTTATTCCCGCCTGATGGCGCTGGGCCTCTCGGGAGGGGTGATGGCGATGATCATCAACCTCTTTGCCCGCATGGCTGCCAATAGCGGCCCGATCGGAATCGCACTCGGCATCCTGATCGGGGTTTTCGGTCATTCCCTCAATATCGCCCTCGGTATTCTCGGGGCGTATGTGCACTCAAGCAGGCTGCAGTTCCTCGAGTTCTACGGCAAGTTCTTCGAGGGTGGCGGCAGGCCCTTCCGGCCCTTGCGCACCGAGTACAAGCATACTTTCGTGGTCAAGCAAAAGGAGGCCTGAATCTATGGACTGGGGTACGGTGTTGGCGTTCGCCGGAGTGGCGGCCGCGGTGATCTTCTCGGGATTCGGCTCCGCAAAGGGTGTGGCCCTGGCAGGCCAGGTCTCGGCCGGTGTAGTGGCCGAGGACCCGGACAAGTTCGGCAAGACCATTATCCTGACGGCCCTCCCGGGTACGCAGGGCATCTACGGTTTCGTCATCGCGATGCTCATCGTGCTCTTCAAACTGCCGGCCTTTCGCGGTGTGGTTCCCGTGGACGTCGGATTCAAGTTCCTCCTGGCCGGGCTGCCCGTGGGCCTGGTCGGTTGGGTATCCGGCATCTGGCAGGGTAGAGTGGCGGCGGCAGGGGTCGGCATGGTGGGTAAACGGCCCGAGGAAGCCAGTAAGGGCATCGTTTACGCCGGTATGGTCGAGACTTACGCCATCCTGAGCTTCGTCATGTCGTTCATCCTGGTCAATAGCATCAATCCCTGACAAGGAATACCACGGGGTTCCTACGGGACGGTTGGGTTAACGTTCCCGCAGGCAATACCGTATAAACCTCTTGAGGAGACAGAGATGGGCGAAGCAGAAGCTTTGACCACTAGCGTTATCAACCTGGCAAAGGCGGAGGCCGCGGGCATCCTGGCCGGGGCGGAGGCCAAGGCGGCGTCGCGGTTGGCCGAGGCGCACCGCGAGGCGGCATCCCGCGCCGCGGCAATCGAGGCCGAGGCCGAGCGGCGCGCGGCCCTTGAGGATCAGCGCATCGCCACCGGGGCGGAGCTGCAAGTCAGGCGGGACCTGCTCCATGCCAAAGTAGCATTGCTGGACGAGGTCTTTGACGCGGCATACGGCGCCCTGGCGGAACTGTCCGAGGACGAGTGGCGGCAACTGATGTGTCGTTTGCTATGCGAATCCGCCGTAACCGGCACTGAGACCGTCGCCGTGCCCGCCGGACAGCAGGACCGGTTCGCGGCTCTTTTGCCCGAGGTCAACGAGCGTTTGCGGGCCGGAGGCAGAAAAGGGGAGCTCAGTATTGCCGGGGAGGGCGCTCCGATCGAGCACGGCTTCGTCATCGTGGCACAGGATTATACCGTGGATTGTTCGTTCCGGAAGCTCCTCGCTGAAAGGCGGGCGGCTCTGGAGCCGGAAGTGGCCAGGGTGCTTTTCAATGCCTGACCACCGGGCCTTGCTTGCGGCTATTCCAAGGCGCTGTGCAAAATCACGTATATACTCTCGCCTTTGTTCCCTCCCCGCCTGCAGGATGTCCCGCCGTAATCCGGGAATTAAGGCCCTATGGCGGGTAGGCCCGGCGCGGTCGCTTGTTCACATCCTGTGAGCGCGGCTTGTACGTCTATGCAACAATCTCGTCTCCGCTGGGTGATGGTGAAAATGCGGTGAATTTTCGCATTTTCACCATGAAACATAAACGTAGATTCCGCAGATTAGGTCTTTTTATGTAGCTTCTAGGATTATTATACAAAGAGTATTTTCCTGGAGGGACAGTATGCCGGAGCGGGATTATGCCTTTGCCGTGGGGCGGATCAGGGTGCTCGAGACCAGGCTCCTGGACATGGGGCGCCTCGCGCGCATGGCAGAGGCTGCCAGCGTGGCGGATGCCCTGGCCCAGCTCTCCGAGACCGAATATGCGCCCCTGGCCGCGAAGGGTCTCGGCGGCGCGGAACTGGCCGCGTCCGAGCTTGCTCGGGTGCGTGATCTGGTCCTGCATCTGGCGCCGGAGGCGCCAGCGCTCCAATATCTCCTGCGGAGATGGGATCTCCTGAATCTCAAGAGCCTCGTCAGACAGGAGGTCTTCGGGGCGAAACCCGTCCTGAACGCTTTGGGATGCTTCAGCCCGGCCGAGATCGCGTCCTGGTTCGAGACGGGCCGGCCCGAGTTGCCCGAACAATTCGCGCGTGCCTTGCAGGCGGGGCGCGCGGCTTGCCGTGAGGGAGCGGATCCACAGCTTTTGGACGCGGCGATCGATCGGCTCTATTACGGAGAGGGTGCCTCATACTGGGAAACCGAGTCGATGATGCAAAGATACTGGCCGGCTCGGATCGATCTGATCAATCTGCGCGTCCTCGTACGCGGCAAGCACCTCGGCTGTGAAACGACCCGCCTGCGCATGCTCATCCTCCCGGGAGGCGTGATCAAGGAAGATTCATTCGCTGCGGCCCTCGAGACCGCCTGGGAGGAAACGGCCGCCTGGTGGGGCAGGGGAGCGTATGCCGCGGCCGTGCCCGCTTCCACCCTCAGGGATCTCGGTGCGTTGGAACGGGCGAGCGAGAATCTGCTCCTAGCCTTGGCCAAACCTGCCAAGGCCGCGCCTTTCGGGATCGATCCGGTGCTCGGTTACTACCTCGCCAAGGAACACGAGACGCGGCTCGTAAATCTAATCCTGACGGCAAAGGCGGTCGAGGTTCCTGCGAAGAGCATCAAGGAGCGGTTGCGGGATGTCTACGCTTAAGATCGCCCTCATCGGGGAGGAGCACGACATCAGCGCATTTCGCGCCCTGGGGTTGGATCTCTTTTCGGTCGCGCAGCCCGGGGAGGTTGGGAATATCCTGGCGCGCCTGGCCAAGTCGGGGGAGTATGGCATCATCCTCATCACGGAGGCTCTCGGGCTGGCCGCCAGGGAGAGCGTGGAACAGGCGGCCGGCAAAATGCTGCCCAGCCTGGCGTTCATACCCGGCGGCGCGGGCAGCCGTGGATTCGCCGCCGAACGCCTGCGCAAAATGGTGGAACGGGCCGTGGGCGTGGACATCCTGTCGGGGAAAGAGGGGCGTTGAGCGTGGCTGAGGGAAGGATCATCAAGGTCTCGGGGCCGCTCGTGGTCGCGGAGGGATTGTCCGGGGCCAAGATGTACGAGGTGGTGAGGGTCAGCGAGGAGAGGCTGATCGGCGAGATCATCGAGCTGCGCGGGGACAGGGCCTGGATCCAGGTCTACGAGGAGACGAGCGGCCTGGGGCCGGGTGAACCGGTGTACCCGACCGGCGCGCCGCTCTCCGTCGAGCTGGGCCCCGGGCTGATCGAGTCGATCTTCGACGGCATCCAACGGCCGCTGGACGTCATCCGGGAGCGGATCGGGGACCGCATCACCCGGGGTGTGCAGGCGCCAAGCCTCCCGCGGGACAAAAAATGGGAGTTTAGCGCTGCGGCCAAGCGGGGCGAGACCGTGGGGCCCGGCGACATCCTCGGCACCGTGCGCGAGACCGTCCTCGTGGAGCACCGCATCATGGTCCCGCCCGGCGTCGCGGGCGAGATCCTGGAGATCAAAAACGGCGCCTTCACCATCGAGGAGCCGATCGCCGTCATCCGCACGGCCGCGGGCGAGGTGCCCGTGGCCATGCTGCAGCGCTGGCCTGCCCGGCGGGGGCGGCCGTACGTGGAAAAGATGGCGCCCGAGCGCCCCCTCCTCACGGGACAGAGGATCATCGACACCTTCTTTCCCGTGGCCAAGGGCGGCACCGGCTGCATCCCGGGGCCTTTCGGCAGCGGCAAGACCGTTGTCCAGCACCAACTCGCCAAGTGGACCGACGCGGAGATCATCGTCTATGTCGGGTGCGGCGAGCGGGGCAACGAGATGACGGACGTGCTCATGGAGTTCCCCGCGCTCAAGGACCCGCGCAGCGGCGAGCCGCTTATGAAGCGGACCGTGCTCGTGGCCAACACCTCGGACATGCCCGTGGCGGCCCGCGAAGCGTCGATCTACACGGGCATCACCATCGCCGAGTACTTTCGCGACATGGGCTATGACGTGGCCATCATGGCCGACTCCACCTCGCGCTGGGCCGAGGCGCTGCGCGAGATCTCGGGCAGGCTCGAGGAGATGCCGGGCGAGGAAGGCTACCCCGCCTACCTCGGCACGCGCCTGGCCGACTTTTACGAGCGGGCCGGCCGCGTCGTCTGCCTGGGAGGCGACGGGCGGCAGGGCTCGGTGACAGCCGTCGGTGCCGTCTCCCCGCCGGGCGGGGACCTGTCCGAGCCTGTGACCCAGGCCACGCTGCGCATCGTCAAGGTCTTTTGGGGCCTTGACGCCGCGCTCGCCTACAAGAGGCACTTTCCCGCCATCAACTGGCTGCTCTCGTACTCGCTCTACGTGGATCGCCTGGAGGAGTTCTTTGCCGGCGCGGCGGGCGAGGAATGGCGGGAGATGCGGATCGAGGCCATGCGCATCCTCCAGGAGGAGGCGGAACTGGAGGAGATCGTCCGCCTGGTCGGCGTGGACGCGCTCTCGGCCAAGGACAGGATGACCATGGAGACCGCCAGGTCCATCCGGGAGGATTTCCTGCATCAGAACGCGTTCGACGAGATCGACACCTACTCGTCCCTCGCCAAGCAGGCTCTCATGCTGGGCGTGGTCCTGGCCTTTGATGCCTTGGCCCGGCGGATGCTGGAGGGGGAAAAGCCCCTGGAGGAGATCCTCTCCCTGCCCGTCCGGGAGGAGATTGCCCGGGCCAAGAACGTGCGGGAGAACGAGTTGGACAAACTCAGATCCCTGCTCGCCCGCTTGCGCGAGGACAAGGTGGCGGCTGTAGCCGGGTCATGACTTCTGAGGCCGTTCGACTTATGGCCCCTCTCTTCGCGAGAGAGGGGCATCGACCCTGATTGGGGTGGGTTCAAACGGTTCTCGTCGATTTGAGGCCAAGCTTCGGTAGGTTGATCGAGGAGGAATCCGGATGCCCAAGGAATACCGTACCGCGCGCGAACTCGTCGGCCCGCTGCTTTTGGTCGACGGCACGACGGGGGTCAAATACGGGGAACTGGTGGAGATCGAGGTCGCCGCGGGCGATGTCCGGCGGGGGCGCGTGCTCGAGGCCAACCAGGACAAAGCCCTCGTTCAGCTCTTCGAGGGGTCGGCCGACATCAACCTGGGCCAGGCCCGCGTGCGCTTCCTGGGGCGCGGCCTGGAGCTGCCCGTTTCCCCGGATCTGCTCGGCCGCGTCTTTGACGGGTTAGGCCGCCCAAAGGACAAGGGCCCGGCCGTCGTGCCGGAAAAGCGCCTGGACATCAACGGCAATCCCATCAATCCCTACGCCCGTGACTATCCCTCGGAATTCATCCAGACCGGCATCTCCGCCATCGATGGGTTAAACACCCTTGTGCGCGGGCAAAAGCTGCCGATCTTTTCCGGCGCGGGGCTCCCGCATGCGCGGCTAGCCGCCCAGATCGCCCGCCAGGCCAAGGTCCTGGGCGCCGAGGAGCGGTTCGCCGTCGTCTTCGCGGCCATGGGCATTACCTTTGAGGAAGCGGATTACTTCATCGGCGATTTCCAGCGCACCGGCGCCATCGAGCGTGCCGTGGTCTTTGTCAACCTGGCCAACGATCCCGCCATCGAGCGCATCGCCACGCCCAGGATGGCCCTGACGGCAGCGGAATACCTGGCCTACGAGCAGGACATGCACGTGCTCGTCATCCTTACGGATATGACCAACTACGCCGAGGCCCTGCGGGAGATCTCCGCCGCGCGCAAGGAGGTCCCGGGCAGGCGCGGTTATCCCGGATATCTCTACACGGATCTCGCCGCCATCTACGAGCGGGCCGGGCGCATCAAGGGCCGCCGGGGCTCGATCACCCAGATCCCGATCCTCTCCATGCCCGAGGACGACAAGACGCATCCCATCCCCGACCTGACGGGCTACATCACCGAGGGGCAGATCATCCTCAGCCGCGAGCTGCACCGGCGGGGGATCTACCCGCCCATCGACGTGCTGCCCTCCCTCTCCCGGCTCAAGGACAAGGGTATCGGCTCTGGCAAGACGCGGGAGGACCACGCGGACACCATGAACCAGCTCTTTAGCGCCTACGCCCGGGGCAAGGAGGCCAAGGAACTCGCGGTCATCTTGGGCGAGGCGGCGCTCTCGGAGACGGATCGCATTTACGCCCGTTTCGCCGATGCGTTCGAAGACCGTTACGTCCGCCAGGGTGAGGAGGAGAACCGCGCCATTGGAGAGACCCTGGGACTGGGCTGGGAACTTTTGGGCCTCTTGCCGCGCCAGGAATTGAAGCGCGTGCGTGACGCCTTTGTGGACAAATACTGGCCAGGCGAACGCACAGCCGAGATAAAACCGGCTTGAACCTGGATTCTGAAGCCAGCGACGAGCTGCGACAAGGCGGTAAGGCATAGCGATGGAACTGCGTGTCAATCCCACCCGGATGGAGCTCCTGCGCCTGCGGCGCCGCCTGGCCACGGCCAGGCGCGGTCACAAGCTCCTCAAGGACAAGCTGGATGAGATGATGAAGCGCTTCATGGCGCTGGTCGAGGCCAACCGCAAACGCCGCGGCGAGGTGGAAGCGGCGCTGCGCCGTGCCAGGGAGGCGTTTCTCATGGCCCGCGCCCTCATGGGCGAGGCCGCCACGAATCTCGCCCTCTCCGTGCCGGTGAGCCGTATCAGCCTGCAAACCGGCGAGCGGCGCATTCTCAACGTGGCCGTGCCCGTCTTTGCCCTGCGCCAGGAACGGACCGCCGGCTCTTTCCCCTATGGCTTTGCCGAGACCAGCGGCGAGCTGGACGTGGCCGTCTCGCTCCTCCGCGAGAGCCTGGAGGCCCTGGTCCGGCTCGTAGAGGCGGAAAAGGCCATCGAACTCTTGGCCGGCGAATTGGAACGCACGCGGAGGCGGGTCAACGCCCTGGAATACGTCCTCATCCCAAGGCTCGAGGAGAAGGCGCGCTATATCGCCATGAAGCTGGAGGAGAACGAGCGCGCCAACCTGACCAGGCTGATGAAGATCAAGGACATGGTCCGCCAGGCAGGATCCCTTTAAACCCCCCCCCGCTTCCAAGCGGGGTTTTGTTCCAGCCAAATCTTCCTCTTGTGGTATAATTGGGTTATACCGGCATTTTGAAAACGCGACCCGGACGGCTTGGGCCGAGGCTCGTGGCTTACCGAGTCGCATGCAGCATGCGGGTAAAACGGATGGATTGGGAGGGATATGGATTGAGGCATCATCCTTTGCTGGCAGTTGTCCTGGCCGCCATGTTCGTCCTGGTCCTGGCGGCCAATACCGGCGCCGCCCTGCGCAAAGTCGCGGTGGTCGACTTTGACGACCGGACGGGCAAGCATTTGCACAAGATCGGCTCCGCCGCCTCGGAGATCGTCTCGGTCGGCCTGGCCAAGAGCGGGCTGTTCGATGTGGTGGAGCGGGCCAAGCTCAAGACCATCATGGACGAACACACCCTGACCGTCTCCGGGCTGGTGGACAGCGAACGGAACATGCTCGCCCTGGGCAAGCTCCTGAACGCCGACGCCATCATCACCGGCGCGGTGCTGGAATTCAGTTACAACCGCTTTGAGACCACGGCCTACGGCGTGACCACAAAGAAGATCGCCTACCATCTCGAGGTATCCGTCAAGGAGCTCGACATCAACACCTCGCGCATTACCTTTGCGGACATCTTTACGGCCGACAAGGACCTGCTCCTGACGAACAACACGGGGGCCTCGAACCCCGACATCCATCGCCAGCTCCTCAAGGAGGCCCTGACCAAGGCCATCGATGCCCTGGTGGCCCAGGAGAGGACCAAGGGCGAGACCCTCGTGACCGAGGTCGATGTCATGGTCTCCATCGACTCGGATCCGCAGGGCGCCGACGTGGTGATCGACGGGGTGTACTGCGGCGCCACGCCCCTGGAGGTGCCGGTCAAGGAGGGCGTGCATCTCGTGAAGATCAGCCGGGGAGGGTACACCCCCTGGGAGAACAAGGTGCGCATCTATCCCGGCATGAAGCCTATCTACGTCATCCTCGCGCCGGTGCCGAGCGGAACATAACGTCACGGCGGGTGTAAGGCACGCGATAGGCCGGTAAACATCCGCGCTGGCTCCGTAGGGGCACAGGGCCGTGCGCCTCTGTCAGAGATGTATTATGTACTTACCGTTTTTTAAGGGGCGGGCGCGGCATGAACGCGCAAGCCCCCTTTTTGTCAGGGGGCTTGTCCATGCCGTTTCGCCGGGGGGATGTTTGATTAACCGGGTCAGGCTGGCAATGTGGTCAGGGCTCGCTGGACCATCTCGTGCTCGTGGTTGAGTTTGATGGCCGTGGTCTTGCGCTTTGGGTTATTGGGGTTGTCGATGAGGCAGGTATGGAGGATACCGCTCAGGATTGCTTTTTTGGCCAGGTCAAAGACGATGCGTTTTGGCAGATAGAACGGGAGAATCTGCTGGGTGAAGTATTTTAGGCTGATGAACGGCAGGTTGGAATTCTCGAGATCGGAAAGGCAGCGTATGAGGATCTCGAGATGTTCCTCGTCCTGTTCGACGCCGGCCTCGTCACGGGGCAGAGTGAGATCGAGCAGTTCGTTCAGGGGGTGGAAATCGCCCTCCACCACTTCCATCAGATCCTGGCTCGTGGTCTCCGAGATGGCGATGAGCGAGACGGCTTTGCCGCGGTTTTTCAGCTTGCGGACGAGCGGGATAAAGTCCCGGTCGCCGCTGACGAGGACGTAGCGGTCAAACGTGGGATCGACGTAGGTCAGCTCGAGGGCCTCCAGGCTCAACTCCAGGTCGGAAGCGTTCTTGCGGATGTTATTGTTGCGGTGATGACCGTAGACATGCCTGGTGATCACCGTTTTTTGCTGGAGGCGCGTCTGCAGGCCGTAAAAGATGGGGTTTTCGAAATCGGCATAGGCGTACATGGTAAAGAAGCCGGGATAACGGGCGTTGACAAAGTCCCGGAGCGCGCGGGTGAGGGCGTCGGGATCCAGGATGGTGAAGTACTTTTGCTTGATGCTCCAGTAGGTGTTTTCGTAGTCAATAAAGATCGCCGTCTTGGAGGGAATACTCGCTGTCAACAATAAGGTTCTCCTTTCTTGCGGGGCGGCCTCCATGCAAAAATAGATCGGACTAATGCTAGTCGCACAAACTCATAGATACAGTGTAACCGTGTGGCACTTAATACCAGAGTTTGTGCTCCGCAAGCCACGAATCGGGTTAGTCGCACAAACTCCTCGCCGTAAGAAAAACAAATACCCCTGTTTGACCAGGACGACAAACAGGGACAGGCCTCAGATTTCAAGTAATGTGTGTGACGATGCGCCCCGGGCGCGCCTCGGCTCAAACTTGCTCTAAGCCCTAGCGGCTGTCCTATTCGTTTATCCGGCCAATCTAATACATGGTCGGGGTGAGAGGATTTGAACCTCCGGCCTCTTGGTCCCGAACCAAGCGCTCTACCAAGCTGAGCCACACCCCGATATAGCGATTAAATTATAGCAGAGAGGAGGGTTTTTGTCAAAAGAAAACTCTTGTCACGACTACTGCCGCGGCAAATCCGGCCAAGTCGGCGGCGATCCCCGCCCAGACGGCGCGGCCAGGGCGGTGCAGGCCCACGGCGCCCAAGTAGACGGTGAGGACGTAGAACGTGGTCTCGGTGCTGCCTTGCACGATGGAGGCGAGCAGGCCCACGGGGGAATCGGGGCCGTGGCTCTCCAGCAGATTGGCGAGGTAACCGAGGGAACCTGAGCCGGAGAGGGGGCGCAGGATGCCCAGGGGGACGACTTCCGGGGGTATGCCGCAGGGGCCGAGCAAGGGCGCGAGGACGCGGACCAGCAGGTTGATGCCGCCCGCGGCGCGGAAGACTCCGATGGCGACCAGCATGGCCAATAGGTACGGCGCGATGCGCAAGGCCGTGGCCAGGCCTTCCTTGGCCCCCTCCACGAAAGCATGGTAGACGCGTACGCGGCGAAAAAGCCCCCAGCATGTGACGGCGATGACGATGAGCGGCAGGGCCCAGCGGGAGACGGCGTGCAGGAGGGCGCTCATGTCCCGGAGGGTCCTTTACCACGATTTGTGAGGCGGAGCGCCACCCGGTCGACGCAGAGGGCGGTTATGGTGCCGGCCAGCGTGGTGCAGAGCGTAGGCGCGAGGATGGCGGCGGGATGCGCGCTGCGCGCCCTGGCCCGCAGGGCGATGACGGTGGCCGGTACGAGGGTCAGCCCTCCCATGACCAGGGCGAGGAAGGTGCCCTGCGCTCTCGAGAGCCGGCCCTGCTCGGGATTCAGCTTTTGCAGCTCGGCCATGGCGCGCAAGCCCAGCGGGGTACTGGCGTTGCCCAGGCCGAGCAGGTTGGCGCCGAGCGACATGGCGACCGCTTCGAGCGCGGGATGCCCCTTGGGCAGATCGGGAAAGAGCCGCGCGAGCAGAGGCCGGAGGACACGCGCGACCAAGCCCGGCAATCCCGCTTCCTGCGCCACGCGCATCATGCCGGACCAGAGGGCGATAATCCCGACCAGGCCCAAAACCAGGCCCACCGCGCCTTCGGCCGAGCGCAGGAGGCTGCCCGTCACCGCCTCGGGCCTGCCGCTCACAATCCCCAGACCCACCCCGGCGGCCAGGAGAACCGCCCAGATCAGGTCCATCATGACGACCGCCACCCTGCCGGACTCATACGTTTCCGTTCGTGACATCCTATGACCCGGGGGGGGCTTGTATGTCGGCAGGAGGGGAAACGGCGTATGTTGAAGATGTCGCGCGGGTGATCGCATGCAGGGTTTTTCCGCCTCCGTCCGGGCCGAGCTGGCGCGCGTGAGGGCAAAGGACGAGTGTTGCGCCAGGGCCGAGCTGGCTGGGATGATCCGCGCCGCCGGCAGCCTCTATCTAACCGGCCAAAGAAGTGTGGGGTTATCGGTGCAGACCGAGTACGCCGACGTGGCGCGCAAGGCCGTGACGCTCCTGCGGACCGTTGCCGGTCTTGGGGCGGAGGTCGTCGTGGAGGAACACACCCAGCTGAGGCAGGGCCGTGCTTACCGCATACGGCTTGCGCCCGAGCCGGGCGTCAGGCGCCTCCTGCTCGAGCTGGGCATCCTCAGCGCCGACGGCCAGTTATTGCCCGATCTGCCCGGCTCGCTCCTGCGCAAGGATTGCTGCCGCGCCTCCTTCCTGCGCGGCGCTTATATGATGCACGGTTCGGTGTGCGATCCCAGCCGCTCCGGCTACCACCTGGAGATCGTGGCCTCGGGTGAGGATTTCGGCCTCGGCCTCTGTTATCTCCTGAATCTCATCCACCTCAAGGCCCGTCTGGAGCGGCGCAAAGACCAGCACGTCGTCTACATGAAGGACGCCGATGACATCGCCCTGTTCCTCAGCCTCACCGGCGCTCAAGCCGCCCGCCTGCGCCTTGAGGAGGTGCGCGTCGTCAAGGAGGTGCGCGGCGGGGTCAACAGGCTCGTCAACGCGGAAACGGCCAACCTTGACAAGTCCGCTGCCGCGGCCGTCGAGCAATTGCGCCTGATCGAGCTTCTCAAGACCAGGGGGTTGCTCAACGTTTTGCCCGCGAACCTGCGCCAGGTGGCCGAGGCGCGCCTGGCCAATCCAGAGGCCACACTGGCGGAACTGGGCCAGTTCCTGCAAAGGCCCGCCAGCAAGTCAGCGGTCAACCATCGTCTGCGCAAACTGCGCCGGTTGGCCGAGGCGCTGCTAGGGGAGGAGGGTCGCCGCGGGTAGGCGTGGAGCTTACGGCGATACGGAACGCGATAAAATCTGACGAATCTCAAGATTGACGAGCCGTGGAAACGCGTTGGTTCATCGCGGTTTTCACGGCTCGATTAGCCATCATAGAAATGCTGCCGAAAAATAATGTGCATTCCCCAGGCGGTATGTGGTATAATCATGGCGGGACGAAAACGTCATGCCCGGGACAAAAAACGTCCAGGTGGTGTCCGGCTTGACCGCCGAGGAAGTCGCGGCACTCCAGGCCAGGATTTGCCCAGAGGCTGGCAGGTTATGCTTGGGCCGCTACGACATGCTGCGCGCCATTCACTTCGGCCAGCCTATCGGCAGACGCGCCCTGGCCGAGCGGCTGCACCTCCAGGAGAGGCGGATCCGGCGCGAACTGGCGCTCCTCGCGAGCTGGGAGCTGGTACGCGTGGACGGCCGGGGTGTCGCCCTGGCCGCCGACGGGGAGGCAACGCTCTGGCAGCTCGAGGCCTATATCCGCATCCTTCGCGGCCTCTCGCGCTGGGAAAACCAGCTCTGCCGCAGGTATGGATTGCGCGAGGCCATCGTCGTCCCAGGCGACGCGGATCGCGACGAGACGGTCAAGAAGGAACTGGCCAGGGTGACCGCTGATTACCTGCGCGCGCGTCTCGTGGACGGCGCGATCCTGGCTGTGACGGGCGGCACCACCCTGGCCGAGGTGGCCCTGGCCCTCCGTCCCGCGGGCACGCACCGTGATCTCTTGGTCCTGCCGGCCCGCGGCGGTCTGGGGGAAGAGGTGGAACTGCAGGCCAACACCGTGGCGGCGGCCTTTGCCAAAGGCCTGGGTGGGAGTTACCGCATGCTGCACGTCCCGGACGAGGTCGGCCCGGAGACCCTGCAATCCATGGCGAACGAGCCCAAGGTGCGCGAGGTCATCGAGCTCATGCGTCGGGCGGATTTCCTGCTGCACGGCATCGGGGTGGCCGGAGAGATGGCCAGGCGGCGCGGCATGAAGGCCGAGGACGTCGAGGCCCTGCTCGAGGCGGGCGCGGTCGGCGAGGCGCTGGGGTATTACTTTGCCGCGGACGGGAGGCTCGTTCACACGACCAGCAGCGTCGGCCTGCAGGACAAGGACCTGGCCTCCATCCCGAACGTCGTCATGGTCGGCGGAGGACGCGGCAAGGCCGGGGCCGCGGGAGCCATTCTCAAGCATGGAGGCAGGCAGGTCGTGATTACGGACGAGGCGGTGGCCAGAGCGCTGCTGCGCGAGTCCCCCTGATTCTTTGTCGCCCCCGGCGGCGGCCCGGCGGAGCCGCGATGGGGCATACTACCATGCTGCGTATAACGGTCTCCGGCGTATGAATCGCGGATCCCATGGCGGAAAGCCAGTCAATAAAAGGGGGTTACTGTGATGGCGGTCAAGGTGGGCATCAACGGTTTCGGGCGCATCGGCCGGAACGTATACCGGGCGGCGCTCAGGCACAATCCG
>JBLNBS010000060.1:0-25247 GCA_050260175.1 Patescibacteria group bacterium
ATTGGCGTCCATGCCTCCGTCCAGATTGCCGCTGGTGAGCACGGGGGGCTCCACGCCCTTCTCGAGGAGCCTCTCCACGACCTCGGCCACGATCGAGTGGAGCATGACCGCCCCGACGACATAGGAAGTGCCGCAGATCCTCTGCTTCATCCCCTCCACCTCGAGGATCGCGTCGCCCGCGATCCCCCGGTTGTCAAGCACGAGGTCGGCCACGTCATGGAGCTTCTTGCCGCTTTTGTGGCGGGAGGAGATGGCGTTGGCGTAGCCGAGCGAGGTCAGGGCGATTACCGTGGCGCCCATCCGCTTGGCCTCCATCGCCATCTCGATGGGCACCGCGTTGCGGCCCGAGGTCGAGACGACGATCAGCACGTCGCCCGGCTCGAGGGGCGAGGATTCTAGCACGATCCGGGCGTAGCCCTCGAGCCGCTCCAGCTTGCTCGTGCGGCTGACCGGCCGCTCGGTCAGGGCCAGGCCCGGGCCGAAAATGGGGTTCATGAGGACCAGGCCGCCGGCCCGGTAGACCATCTCCTCGGCCAGCATCGCCGCATGGGAACAACCGAAGATGAAGAGCCTGTTCCCGCTCATGATCCGCTCGGCGAGCAGATCCGCGGCCTTTTGCATCTTTTCGGCCTGAGTCTCCTCCACCTCGTCGAGCAACCGGCGGATCTCCGCAAAATACCTCTTGCCAAGCATCGTTCCCGTCCCTTCCCTTCGCGCATCGGCAGTCTTCCTTGACGGCCCCGCCGCTGCTTCATCGCGCCGCGTTCCCGTTCACGTACCCGTCCAGGTCCACGTGCGCGTGCTCGTGCCCGCAATCGATCCCCTACTCCGCCTCGTCCTGGACCGGGATACACCCGTAATAGGCCAGGTTGGGCTGGGAAGCGTCCAGCCGGCCGAACTGGACCGAAACCTTTTCCGAGCTCTCCACGACGAGTGCGTACTGGGTCAGCTCGGGCAGCCTGAGGCCGCCGATCTCCTCGGGGTGATCCAGCCTGAAACACTTCACTCTTTCCGCGGGGACCTTTACCTCGATGCCCCTGACGGGATCGCGGTCCTCAAAGAGGAAGGTCAGCCTGACCGTGGCCTCCCGGTCGCCGGTATTGGTCACCATCAGGGCCTCGTGGCTCTCCAGATCCCCCTTCGGCTCCTTTGCCGGCAACCAGCCGTCGGGCACCACCCACAATCTGGCGCCATATGCCTTCATCTCGCCTGCACTCCCCTTGTATGCGTCGTAAAGAGTTGATTGACTAGCAAGAGCCTAGATGCAAAGAGATGGGCCGCAGTGAATCCCGGGTTGATATCTTCTTGTTTTTCCTGCGCCCCAGCGTCTCTGGGAAAATGAGTTTTGAGGTTTATTGCATCTCTTTTTCCGATTCAGGACCTCCCGGAGACATCCCGCGCGGAACCGGGCAGGCTGGCCACGGATCCGCGCTCCACGAGCCGCGGCCGCAGCTTGATCGTCTCGTGCCGGCCGGCCTCCCCGGGCACGAGATGCCTCAGGAGGAGGTCGACGGCCTGCTGCCCCAGGCTGTACTTGGGCTGCGAGACCGAGGTCAGCGGGGGCGTAAAGTAGTTGCAGATGAACGTGTCGTCGTACCCGATGACCGAGACATCCTCCGGCACCCGCAGGCCCAACTGGCGCGAGACATCGTAGATCGACTTGGCAAAGACGTCGCTGATGCAAAGCACGGCGGTATAGCCGAGATCCCGCTGTTTCTGGAGGAGCTTGCGCGTGGCGTGTTTGAGGTTGTCCTCCTCCTTGAGGGCGGTGGAGACGATGAACCGGGCGTCGACCCCGATGCCCGCGCGGGAGAGGGCTTTGTGATAGCCGGTTTCCATTTGCACCCCGGATGAGGTCATGCCCCGCCTCCCGATGTAGAGGGCGATGCGGCGATGCCCCCCCCGGATGAGATAATTGACCGCGCCGAAAGCTCCCGCCTCGTGATCGGTAAAGAGGTAATTGGCCTCCACGCCCTGGGGGCAGGTGTCCATCAGGACGAAAGGCACGCCGCTGTCCCTGAGGAATTCTAGGTTGTTGCCCTTGCCGACCACGGGGAAGACGAGGATGCCGTCCACCTTCCGGCCGACCAGGACGTCTATGTACTTGCGTTCCTTGACGGGATCGTAGTCCGAGTTGCAGAGCATCAGGTTGTAGCCCATCTTTTGCGCCTGGTCCTCCACGCCGCGCGTCACCTGGAGATAAAAGAGGTTCAGCACGTCGGGGATGATGAGCCCGAGCGTCTGGGTCTTTTGCAGGCGAAAGCTCTTGGCGATGTCGTTCCGCCTGTAGTTGAGCTCCTTGGCGATCTTCTCCACTTTTTTCCTGGTTTGCTCGCTGATGCGAGCATCGCCGGTCAGGGCGCGCGAGACCGTGGCCTCGCTCACGCCGGCGATCCTGGCGATATCGGTGATCGTCGCCGTCATCTGCGCCAGCTCCTACTGCGAATTGAGACTGCTGCGCATAGATCATATCCCACGGCAAAGCCCGGTTTTTTCAGCGCAAGCCCCGCGCGGCCAGATATTGCCGGCGCAGCCCGCTGATGAGCGGGGAGAGGCTGATCAGGCCGTCCCGCCCCACGACGAAACCCTCCTCGATGCGGTTGGAACCAACGCCCGGCACGCCGAACAGGCTGACGTCGAAATTGAAGCCCATGCCCGGCTCGAATGGATAGGCGGAATTCTCGTCCGGATAGGGGGATTCGGCCTCGGCCAAACCAATGCCGTGGATGGGGGGATAGATGTCGTTCTCGGCGTACCCCTGCTCCTTGAAATAATCCCGGATCCGGCCCACCACCCGGCCGGCGGCCACGCCGGGTTTGATGCTGTCCAGTCCGATCTGTTCCGCGGTCACCAGGGCGTCGATCAGCCTCTGCTGCGCGGGCGTGGGCTGGTTGCCCGCCACGAACGGCCATTCGTCGCTGGCGATATACCCGTTGTACTGGACGGCCAGGGCGTACATGACCATCTCCCCTGCCGCGATGACCTTTTCCGTGGGGCGCCCGACCACCGTGTTGGTACGCTCGCCCGTGGCGAAAATGGTGAAGACCACGGCCTCGGCCCCGGCGTCACGGGCCGCCTTTTCCCCGATGGCGGCGGCTTGGATCTCGGTCAGACCGACGATCTCCGCGTCCAGCACGGCCCGGTAGCCGGCGTCGCAGACGGCCCAGGCTTTCTGCAGGGCGGCCACCTCGGCCGGGCTCTTGATGAGGCGCAGCCTATAGACGATGCCGTCCCCATTCTCCACCGGCGCCCCGCCGGCCGCGGCCTGGATGGCCCGGTGGGTGACGACCGACATGGCGTCGAGGCCGCACACCCCCACCTTTGCCGGCCGGCGGCCCCCATTCAGCTCCTGCAGGACATCGGCAAGATTCGCGTAACGGGCCAGGGAGTAGTCGACCTGCTCGGGCACGTACGACATCTCCATCTCCCTGATCACGCGGATGTCGGACCAAACCGCCTCGGAGCGGGCGTACCTCTCCCCCTCCGGGCCGAGCAGCAGGACCGGTTCGCCCTCCCTGCCCAGGGCCACCATGGCGCGTTCAAAGATCGGCCAATAATCCGAGAGATACCTGAGATGCTCGCGGCGGTATTCGTCGCCGTAGACCAGGAAAACGTCGATCCCCTCTTCGGCCATGGCTTTGCGGATCAAAGCCACGCGCGACTCGAATTCCCCCTTTGGGATAAGCGACATGACCGAAACCTCCTTGACGTCCGCTCCTTATTTCTGGCCGTCGAAGCTCTGCTCGTTCAGGAGCACCGGCGACTGCCGGAACCGGGTGAAGCTCCGGTCGAGATCGATGGGCAGGTCGATATCCTCCGTCTCCTTGATACGGCCCTCGAGCCGCTCGCCCAGGATGAACTCGGCCGGCACGCGCTTGTCCGTATCCATCTCCACGATGAGGGAGAGCGGGCTGGTGAGCCGCTGGTACCACTCCTCAATCTCGCGGAATTTCTCCCGGTTGTCCCTGGACTCGTGCACCACGAACGGCATGAAGGCCATGTCCTCGTAATACAGGCTCGACTTGGGCAAAAAGACGAGCTGCTGCGGGTTCTTGGAGCAGAAGGGGAAGACCAGGGTGCGGGAGGAATACGTCCAGGGACCCCAGTTCATCATCTGTTCGTACCGGTAGAGCTTGACCAGCCCGCCCCTGCTCCTCATGTTGGCCAGGTTGAGGGTCATGCTCCCCAGGCCCACGCGGTGTTCGTTGCTGTAATAGGCGGTCCAGGGCGTGTCCGCGGCGATGGTCAGGGGCACCTCGGGGAACCGGGGCAGGCTCTTGACCGTCACCGATCTAATCTCGCCGTGCCGGTTCCGCCAGGCGAACTCCTTGGCCAGGTCGTGGTTGACCACGATCTCCCCGTTCCGGCAGGCCTGCACGTTGATGTCCTCGACGATCTGGAAGACACTGGACATGCGGACAAAGGGCAGCCTGGCATAGAAGGTGTAAGTGATCGAGACCATGGTCTCGGGATAGAGCGGCAACGGCCCCCACATCTGCGCCAGCGCGTATACCGGCCCGGCCTCGAAATGGCCCCCCTCGGGCGGGTTCCAGTCGGAGGTGTGGGTCCAGGCCCGCGGCGGCGAATAGATGCCGGGATTCCAGTGCACGGCGCCGTTCGTCTCCAGCTTGTGCCGGAATGTCTTGTTCCTGCCCATCTTGAGCGTGATCTCGTCCAGCATGCCGCTGTCGGGGTGGAGCTTGATGCGGTAGTAATCGTTCTCGAGCGTCCTGCCGTACCCCGTGCCGTCGATCGCGAGGCCCGCGCCCCGCTCGGGCGCCTCCGCCTCGGGGTTGCCGTAGAAACCGAGGTAGACCTTGCTCTGATAGGCCTCGAGATCCGCGTAAAAGGCGAGGTCGAACGAGATGCAGGGCTGCTTGATGTCGTCCGCCTCAGTGTCGCAGACCCGCACCTCCGAGAGCTGGAAGGGAACCTCGACCGCGTTGCCGGTGGCGGGATCGATCTCGACGAGGCGGAACTCCCGCTCCAGGTCTGTCACCCGGTCCTTGTAGAGGGTGACGGTGGTGTGCACGGGCTGGCCGGAGCGGCGCAAGCCGTCCTGCTCGGCGAGGCCTATGGAGAAATAATGGCGCCACTTGCGGTTCCAATAACCGCCGTAGGCCGGGGTGCGGGCGTTCTCCGCCACCGTGAGCCTTTTTTTGCCGTCGGTCGCGACCAGTTCGATCTCCGCGCGGATCTCGCTCTCCGCTTCCCAGTCCGCCCGGGCCACGATCCTGGTCGCACCGCCGCCGGCAACCAAAGGCTCGTAGACGTACCGCTCACCCTGGAAGATCACGTAATCCCTGCAGTACGCGCCGTTGATCCTGACCTTGTTGACATAGTAGTCCTGGGCCGTTTCGTTTTCCAGCCTGATCTCCGCGTGGTAGTATGGGTACCTGCCCACGGGATGGCCGCAATCGATCCCCGCAATCCTTACGCTCATCTCCGACACTCCTTATCTCAAGCATTGCACCATCTCAGGGCGGTCAAAAGGAAGATCTTGGTCAGTTGGACCAGGTCGTCCGCCTCGACGAATTCGTCCTGCGCGTGCGCGCCCCCGCCCCGCGGGCCGAGCACGTAGGTTTCGGAGTTGAAGTAATGCTTGAAGATGAACCCGTCGCAGGCGAACTTGGCCCCCGCCACCCTCGCCGGCCGCCGCGTGAAATGCTCGATCCCCTCGCGCATCGCCGCCACCACCGGGTGGTTCGGATCGGACTTGAACGGCAGGAGGTAGCGCGTGATGGCGCGATACTCCGGCTTGCGCTTGGCAAAGCGCGGATCACCCTCGATCCGGCTGTCCAGGAAACTGAAGAACTCCTCGTCCAGCTGCCGGGCGTCCGTGTAATCGAGCAGCGTGTTGATGAAGACCGAGAACCAGGCCTGGTCGGGAATGCCGATGTTGCCGCCCGCCTCCACGTCCCCCGCCTGCACCTTGTCCAGGATCACCCCCCGCGGCTTGGCCTCGCCGGCAAAGAGGGGATCGGCCCGCACATCGGTGTTGATCCGCTTTTCGTAGGCCTCCACCGCGGAGAGCAACGGCGCCAGCGCGTAAACGGGATTGGCGAGCTCCTCGCCGCCGTAGCCCGTGCCCGCCACCCCCGAGGTCGAGACCCGGTAATACCTGCCCCCCTTGCACGCCGGGCAGAGATCGAAAAGCGACGGTTCGGGGATGATGGTGACATCGGCGTTGTGCCCGCGCAGGCGGGCGGCCAGGGTGCCGTTTGAGCCCGCGTTCTCCTCGTCGACCACGCTCTCGAAGTAGAGGTCCCCTTTCAGCGGGATGCGGAGATCCGACAGGATCCTGAGCACGAACAGGGTCGCCACGAGCCCGCCCTTCATGTCAAAGGATCCCCGCCCGTAGATGCGGCCGTTCTCCAGCCTGCCGGAGTACGGGTCCCCCGTCCGCCAAGGGAGGGGCTTGGGCGTCACAACGTCGACGTGGCTCGAGAACATGAGGGAACGGCCCCCGCCCGTGCCCCTGCGCACGGCCACCACGTTGAAGCGGCCGGTGTAGTCGCGCCCGGGGAAATATGCCTCGTGCCCGTGGAGGCCGGGCACATCCTCGGGATTGAAGACATCGACCTCGGCCTCGATCCCCTTGAGTTTGCCGATGAGGTAGTTCTGCGCGTCCTTCTCATAGCCCCTGGGCGCGATGTTCTCGGATGGCAGACGCACCAATTCCTGGGTCGTGCGGATGATCTCATCCCTGTAGCCCTCGACGACCTCGTCGAGGCGCGCCCCGCCGATGACAGGCTCCTTCATGTGATCGTACCTCCCGCGCGGGTTTTTCTCACTCCACGCTCGCTTGCAGATCCACGGCGGCCTTCGTGCCGGACGGACCCGTGTAGACCAGGATCTTCGTCCTGAACCTGGCCGGCGTCTCCCAGGAGAGCGCCCCCTCGATCCCGGCGCCGGGCTCGAGGGTCTTTTCGACGAGCCCGTCAAAGACATAGCCCAATGTCCTCAGCGGCAATTCCTTACCGTCCAAAAGCAGGGCGAAATCGTCCGGCTTGACCGTCACGGGCCCGGCGGTCGCGTTTTGCACCAGGACGCGGGCCACGGTGAAGACGTTGCGGAGCTCCGGCCGTTCCGAATCCGTGCCGCGCGACTCATAAGCCCTGATGATGTTGAGCCGTATGCCGTCGAGATCGATGTCCTGGCCGACCTTGTACTCGGCCCGCGCGGCGGACCCGTTTCCCCCGCCGCTCGAGAGGGCATAGACGAGCACGGCCAGGATCGCGACCACGATGACGGCGCAAGCCGCCGCCAGCCAGACAGGCATCCGTTTCTTCTTCTTGCCCACCGTTTCAACGCTCCTCTCCCGGATTTATGCCGGCTTGCCAAGCACCCCGCCGCGCGGCCGCCGGGTTGCATAATCAGGCGGAAACCCGCCGGGCCGACAGGGCCACGCTCAGGATCTCCTCCTTGTCCGTCTCACGGGCCGCGAATTCCCTGGTGATGCAGCCGTCCTGCATGATGAGGATCCGGTCGCTGATCGCCAGGATCTCATCCACCTCCGAGGAACCCACGAGGATGGAGAGCCCCTTGGCGGCCAAGCCGATCAGGAGCTCATGGATCTCGGCCCGCGCCCCCACGTCCACGCCCCGCGTGGGATCGACCATCATGAGCACCTTGGCGCCCTTGAAGATGGCGTACCGCCCCAGGATGACCTTTTGCTGGTTGCCCCCGCTCAGGTTGGAGATCTTCTGCGCGGGGCCGGTGCAGTCCACCAGCAGCCTGTCGATGATCCCCAGGACCGCCGGGAGAATCCGGCGGCGCAGCATGACGCCCAGGCAGCACACTTTTTCCACGGCCGAGACGATGATGTTCTCCCTGACGTCCATGTCGGGGATGATGCCTTCCTCCTTGCGGTCGGCAGGGACAAAGGCAATGCCGTTACGCGCGGCGTCGCCGGGCGTATCGATCTGGACCTCCTCGCCCTCCAGGAAGACGCGGCCCGAGTCCCGCGCGTCGATGCCGAAAGCGCTGCGTACGAGGCTCTCGATACCGGAACCCCTGAGCCCGAACAGGCCCACGATCTCACCTTTGCCCACATCCAGGTCGATGCCCCTGAAGTGGCCCCGGCGGTTGAAATCCCGCAATGCCAACACGGTCTCCCGGGCCGCCTCCGCCGGCTTTTCCTTCCTGATCGCCTTGATCTCCTTGCCCACGATCATCCGCACGAGCTCGTCGTGGCCGATCTCTGCGGCCCTCCTGGTCTCGATATGGCGGCCGTCGCGCAGCACGGTGATCTCGTCCGCGATGTCCAGAACTTCTTCCATGCGGTGGGAGATGTAGATGATGGTGACGTCGTTCGCCTTGAGATTGCGGATGATCTCGAACAGGACCTGCGATTCCTTCTCGTTCAGGGATGAATTGGGCTCATCCATGAGGATGATGCGCGACTTTTCCCGGTAGACGCGGGCGATGGCCATCTGCTGCCGCTGGCTCACGGTGAGCCGGCCGGCCAGGTCCTGCGCACCAAAGCCCAGGCCCAGCCGGGCGATGATCCGGTCCGTCTCCCGGTTCATTTCCCCCCAGTCCGGCAAGCCCCGCTCGACGCTGCCGAGGTAGATGTTGCCGGCCACCGTGAGGTTGGGGCAAAAGTCGACCTCCTGGGTGATGAGCCTGATACCGAGCTGCCGGGCTGCCGCCGGGCTGCCGATCTCCACCGGCTGGCCCTCGATGAGGATCTCGCCGTGCGTGGGCGCGATCATACCAAAGAGGATGCCGGCCAGGGTGCTCTTGCCGGCGCCGTTCTCGCCACAGATGGCGTGCACGTGCCCCTTGAGGACGGGAAAAGACACGCCGTCCAGCGCGACCACGCCCGGAAATCTCTTGGTGATCCCCTTGAATTCCAACATGACCCGGTCCTGGCTTTGCTCGTCCACGCGGACCCCTCCAAAAACTCCCCGCGCCCAGGGAAGGCGCGTCCGGCGCTATTGCCGGGCTAGGCTTGATGCTTGCCGCCCGCGGTCCCGGCCGCCATGGCCGCCGATGTCAAGAGCACGCTTTGGCCCCGAAATCCATGATGCCCGATTGAGGGTCCGGGGGGTGGATCCCCCCGGACCTTCCGCCTCCGTGCAAACCTGCTCTCCGTGGCACGCCCGCACAAGTTGCTTACTTCTTGATACCCATACTCTTCATGTACTCCGCCACGTTCTTTTGCGTGATGTACTCGGCGCCGACATCCACCGTCTCCGGCTTGATGCCCTTGGTGATGTAGAGATAGAGGGCTTTCATGGCGAGGTAACCCTGCTTGTAGGGGAACTGGCCGACCAGGATGTCGAGCGAACCGTCGGAGACCAGTTCCACGGCTTCCTTGGTCACGTCGTAGCCACAGACCTGGACCTTCTTCTGGAGCTTCTTGTCGCGGACCACGTGCGCGGCCGTGGGAGTCGTGATGGCCTCCTCGGCGATCAGGGCCACGAGCTTGGGATGGGCGGTCAGCAGGGACTCGATGTCGGCATAGACCTTGTTGACGTCCGTCCCCTTCGTGTAAGTGCCCGGGAGAAGCTTGAGGTTGGGAAACTCCTTAATCGCCCGCTGGGAACCGGCCACCCTGGCCTGGAGCGCCTGGATCTCGGGCAGGCAGTTGAGGATGGCAACCTCGCCCCGCTTGCCCTTGAGGAACTCCTTGCAGAGTTTCTTTGTCTCTTCGTAGGCGGTCGTCTCCAGGCTCGAATCGGGCTGGCCGTAATAGGCAAGACGCTTGGTCTTGGGTGCGTCATTGCAGACCGTCACCACGGGGATGCCCTTGTCGACGAGCTCGTCGATGAACGGCCAGAAACTCTGGTCCATGGCCGTGACGGCCAGGCCGTCCACGAGGCCCTGTTCCACCAGGGTCTTGATCTGCTCGATCTGTTTGGCGGCGTCGACCGGGCTCGGCCCGATAAAGGAACCATCAAAACCAAATTCCGCCGCCGCATCGGCCACGCCGTTCTTCATCGGCTGCGCCCACTCGATGGAAGGATCGTGGAAGGAAAGCACCAGGCGCAAACGCTTGGCCGCGCCGGCGGTACTGCCAAATGCCATTACCGCCACGAGCACCAGCACGCCGAGGAATATCAAGGTCTTCTTCACGTGTCATCCTCCTTATCCTTAATCAAGCCTTGCGAAAGATGACGTTTCCCCAATTCCCTGGCTTCCGTCTATCCGCCCAAAGACCCCCCCTTCCCTGGCAGCATGGTCTCGGGTCGTTCCGGGAAACCGAATCGTTTCTGCGCCTATTTCCTGGCAGTCCACCGGTCGATGCCCACGGCGATGACGATCACCACGCCGATAGCCAGCATCTGCCAGAAAGGCGAGACGCCGATCAGCACCAGCCCATTGCGCAGGGCGCCGACGATGGCCGCGCCCAGGAAGGTCCCCAGCAGGGAACCATCGCCGCCGCTCAGCTTGGTGCCGCCGACGATGACCGCCGAGATGGCGTCCAGTTCGTATCCCTGCCCAACCTGGCCGGTGACCGTGCCGATAAAGGAGAGCTGGAGCAGGGAAGCGATACCCGTGGTCAATCCCGTGAGCATAAAGGCGAAGATCTTCATGCCCTCCACGTTCAGGCCGGCGATGCGGGCCGCTTTTGGATTCCCGCCCACGGCATAGACATGGAAGCCGAGCCGGGTCTTTTTGAGCAAAAAGGTGCCGATTGCCAAAAGGACGAGGAAGAAGACGAACATCATGGGGACGACGCCAAAGAGCATCCCCTTGCCGGCAAAGGTGAAAAGATCGGTGGCCCGCCCCGGGGGCAGAAAACCGGAGATGGCCACGGGCATGCCCCCCGTGAGCAGCAGGAAGGCCCCCCTCAACACGTTCAACATGCCGAGGCCTGTGATGAAAGAGGGGATGCGCCCGTAGGTCGAGATGAGGCCGTTGATCAGGCCGATGGCGGTGGCCATCAGGAGGCCCAGGAAGACCGCGACCCAGATCGGCATGCCCGTCAGCATCAAAAGGCCGCTCACGCCCGAGACGAAGGCGAAGATGGAGCCGACCGAGAGGTCGAATTCGCCGCAGATGATCAGGAAGGTCATGCCGATGGCCATGATCCCGATATTGGAGATCTGGCGGCCCAGGTTCATGAGATTGGAAAAGGTCCCGAACGCGGGTGTCTTGAGCGCGAAGAAGGTGAAAAGCAGGATGAAGGCGATGAAGATCCCGAATTCCTGCCTCCCGATCAGCCGCTTGCCGAGCCCGGCCCAGAAGCCGCGGATATTGCGCGCGGTTTTTTGCTCATCGCCGGCCAAATGCAGTCCCTCCAATGACCTGCCTCGCCCCGGAACCGGGTTGCCTCACCGCGGCGGGGTGGCGGAATAGATTAGTCGTTTGCATAGGGTTTTAAAAAAGTAAAGGTGGAGATAACCCCAGGTAAACCCGCCAATATTCGGAGCGATTCCTTGTCGTGATCCACTTTAGGTTAATCGTTTGCACAAAACCTAAGTTCGCCGTCCCCCGGCGAACTCCTCCTTTTTCGCCCAGATTTTTTAATGTACTTTTTGGAGGTGGGGATGCTTACGCCCAGAGCCGCAGGAGATAGGCGGCGAGCACTGCCGCGCCGAGGCAGAGCCGGTACCAGACGAACGGGGTATAGCCCCTGCGGCGCAACCATCCCAGGAAGAGGCCGATGCAGAGGAAGCCGACGACCGCCGCGGTGGCGACGCCGACCACGAACGGCAGATCGATGAGGCCGGGGGTCCGCGCCAGGTGGCGAAGGTTGTAGAGGCCCGCGCCGATCACGATCGGCGTGGCAAGGAGGAAGGAGAACCTGGCCGCGCCCTCCCGCGTGAGGCCGAGGAAGAGCCCGGCGGTCATGGTGGCGCCTGAGCGCGAGACGCCCGGCACGATGGCCAGGGCCTGGCTGAGGCCGATGAGCATGCTCTGGCCGAACGAGACCGTCTCCACCCGCTGGCGCTTGCTGCCGCGGCGGTCGGCGGCCAGGATCAAAAGGCCCATGGCCATGAGCAGCACCGCGATGACGAACGGGTTCCTAAAGACGGTTTCGGCGTGTTTTTCCAGGGCGATCCCGGCCAGCGCCCCAGGCACGGAGGCCGCGGCCAGAAACCAAAAAAGGCGCCCCTCGCGGCTGGAGACGCCGCGCAGGCCGCCCCGGATCAAAACCAGCCAGTCCCGCCAGAAATAGGCCGCCACGGCCAGGAGCGTCCCCAGGTGCAGGGCCACGTCGAAGACGAGCCCCGGATCGGGCCAGCGCAGCAGCCAGGGCACCAGGACGAGATGGGCCGAACTGGAGATGGGCAGGAATTCGGCCAAACCCTGCACCGCGCCCAGGACGAACGCCTGCAGGACGGTCAAGACCTTTCCCCCCTAACACGGTCTACTGAAACAGATACGGACTGTAATTTTGTCTACAGATGATACAAATTACCTGGTAATCTTAGTTTTTTTCGTGGTAATGATCCGTATTAATTTAGTAAATATCTATTTTTTTTCAATAAAAAATGTAATAATCTACAGTATAAATAAATAATCTGCGTAATCTGCGTAATCTGTGGTTAAACCGTTTTTAACCAGTCGCCGAGAAGGCCCCTCCGGAGAGGGGCCTTCGTGTTGCGGTTCGCTATTTGGCGGTCGCCAGAGCGGGCTTGGCGCCCCGCGCGTGCCGGCGTTCCTCCCAATTCTTCCAGATCGCCCAGAGCGGGCTGGCGACGAAGATCGAGGAATAGGTCCCCGCGGTGACACCGAGGATTAACGCCAGGCAGAACTCCTTGATGCTCTCGCCCCCCACCACGTACAGAACGAGGATGGCCAACACCGTGGTGGCGCTGGTATTCAGGGACCGCTGCATGGTCTGCAGGATGCTCTCGTTGACCAGCTCGTCAAAGCTCTGTCCCTTGCGGCGGTTGCGCATGTTCTCGCGGATGCGGTCAAAGACCACGATGGTGTCGTTGATGGAATAACCGATGATGGTCAGGATCGCCGCGATGATCGAGGAACTGATCTCCTTGTGCAAGACGGCGAAGACTCCCAGAACGAACAGGAAGTCGTGGAGTAGCGCCACTACCCCGGCCACGCCGGATTTGAACTCGAACCTGAAGGCGATATAGATCATGACCAGGATCGAGGCGATGAGCACCGCCAGGAAAGCGTTCCTGACCGTCTCGCGCCCGATGGCGGGATCCACCATGGCGATCTGCAGGCCGGTTTTTTCCACCGCCTTGCCAAAGTGCTCGTTCAACACCTCGAGGATGGCGCGCTGCTCGGCCCAGCCCTTGAGAGCCCTGGTCTTGATGATGATGCCGTACTCGTCGCGGCCGAGCGAGACGTTGCGCTGCGAGTAGGGCTGCGGCGGACCCGGTTTGAGACGCAACGATGCCAGGCGTCCGGTGGTCAGCAGATTTTTAACGCTGTCGGAACTGACCGATTTGTACTCGGCGGCGGTCAGCGGATAGCGGATGACCGTGCCGCCGGTAAAGTCGATCCCCTGGTTGAGCCCAAAGACCGCCCAGGCCACCAGGCTCGCGGCCATGGTGGTCAGGAAGATGAGGATGAACAACCAGCGGTATTTCATGAGATTCATCGCTTCATTCCCCCCTTACACCCTGAAATGGCCGACGAACCTGTCGGGATTGCGATCGATCATCATCTCCAGGAAATACCGCGTCACGAAGAGCGCGGTGAACATGCTGACCAGGATGCCGATGCCCAGTGTGATCGCAAAGCCCCTGACCGCCCCGTACCCGTAGAAAAGGAGCACGCCGGCGATGATCATCGTGGTCAGGTTGGAGTCAAAGATGGTCCAAAAGGCGCGCTTGAAGCCCGAATCGACCGCCGGTCGCATCCTCTTGCCGGACCTGAGTTCGTCCTTGATGCGCTCAAAGATGATGATATTGGCGTCGACCGCCATGCCGATGGAAAGGATGAAACCAGCCACGCCCGGCAGCGTCAGGACACCCCGGAAGAGGGCCAGCACCACCAGGACCAGCGCCGCGTAGAGCACCAGCGCCAGGTCGGCCAGGACGCCGACCAGGCCATAGAAAGCGATCATGAATGCTATGACCAGGACCACGCCCGCCACGCCGGCCACGACGCTCTGCCGGACGATCTCCTTGCCCAGGGTGGGCGCGACCTGGTTGACGGAGAGGTTGCGCAGGGAGATCGGGAGCGAACCGGCCTCCATGAGGATGGCGTATTTCTTGGCCTCCTCGATGGTGGACCGGCCCAGCCTGATGATGCCCTTGCCGTCGGGGATGGGCTCCTGGATTTCCGGCTCCATGAGCATCTCCTCGTCCAGGTACATGCCCATCTTCTTGCCCTTGTTCTCCGCCCTGGTCAGGTAGGCAAAGGTCTTGGCCCCGCTGGGACCGAACTCGAAGTGGATGATGGGCTGGCCGCCCTCGTACCCGGCCTTGGCCATCCTGAGGTCGTCCCCGAAAAGGACCACGCGCCCGTCCATGCGGAAATTGAGCCGGCCGGTGCGCTGGAGGATGTCCTCGGCTTCCTTCTCGCTCGTGACGCTGGGCAGCTGGACGATGATCCGCTGATGCTCTTCGTCCAGGCGAATATCCGGCTCGGTCAAGCCCAGGCGGTTGACGCGATCCGTGATGATGGTCTCCGCCCTGGCCATGGCGTCCGCGGGGAAATCCTTCTCGCTCTGGGTGACGTTGACCTCGATGGCCGAGCCCACCCGCGCCGCCCGGAGTATGAGATGCACATCCTTGCTGCCGTCGCGGAGGGTCAGTTCATCCTTGATGACCCCGGACGCCATGACGCGCTCGGCGTCGTCGGCCGAAGCAAAGGTCAATTTGAGGCCGTCGTACTTATTGAGCTCCATGAGGCCGAGCTTGCCCACGGTCGGAGAGGCCACCTGCACCTTGGCGACCCATTCGGCCAAAGTGGCGCCGACCTGGTCCAGTATGCCGAGATTGACCCGGTAGTCCGGGCCGAGGATGATCTCCATCCCGCCGCGCAGATCCAACCCCTGGCGGATCGGCTGGCCGCCGAAGATCCCCTTGGAATCGGGCGAACCGAAGACCTGGGCGATCCTGGCGGTGATGGGCGGGTAGAGCACGATGGCGGAGATCAAAACCAGGGCGATAATCAAACCGAGCTTCCAACGAAACTCCGCGCGCAACTCCCATCCCCTCCTTAACTCGGGCGGGCGGCCTGGCGTTTGCCGCTCCTAGCCGCAGCTTGCGCTTCCTGTGCCCGGCGTTTTTCCGCGTAAGAATCCTTGACCCACTTATCCGCTTTGACACTGGCGTAGTAAAAGAGGCCGAAGACGACGAAGACGAAGATCAGCACGCCGATGGTCTCGAGATTCACGCCCAACCCCCCTCGCCCGGTCATGGTTTTTACCTGAATCCGTGACAACCCAAAATTACCAGGCAAATCGCGAGAGCTTGCGACAGCGTTTTGCCCGGCATAATGAAAGATCGCGGATTCAGATTAAGGGCTCACAAGGAAAAACCGGCTCGAGTCGCCGGCCACAGACAGCTCACACGATCACGCGGCACCCGGAGCGGCAGCCGTCCCTCCAGGGTGCGCGCGCCGCAAACCGCGCCATTTCGCGATTTGTAACGCAGATTTATTATAGCCCTTCAGCCAGGGCTTGTCAATTCCAAGGTGATAGAAGGATCCCCCGCCCGCGGCAGAGGTTTCCTGGGTTCAGCCACCCTCGTCGTGACCGTGCTCGTAATCGCGATCGTAATCGAGCAGCCCGACGCGCACGAACACGACCGGCGCAGGGTATGGCAGTGTATCATCACAGACCGCGCTAGAGGATCTCGTTGCCGTTGATCACGATGTGGAAGCGGCAGTCGAGGAAGGCCGCGGCGCGGCGGCACATCATCATCCTGGTGAGGAAGATCTCGAAGTACTCCATGACGGAGCAGATCTCGGTTTCCACCGTGAGTTCCAGGGTGATGCTCCGCTCCTCCCCGCTGACGTTCAGGAACGAGCGGATGGCCGCGTAGCTCACCCGGTCGTGAATGTCGAAAGTGGCGGGATCGGTGTTGCGCACCCTGGAACGGTGCACGTCGCTCTTGTCCGCCAGGATCAGGGCGGCCGAGAGATCGTTGACGGGCTGGCCGTGCTCCTCCTCGTGGTTGCCGATGGCCCCGGCGATGGCCGCCACGTCGAGCGGGGGCAGGCCGAGGCTCAAGAGCAGGCTCGCGGCGATCGTGGCGCCGGTCTGGCCGTGATCGTGGCGGCTCACCGCGTTGCCGAGATCGTGCAGGTAGCCGGCGACGGCCGCCATCTCCGCCCGCTGCGGGGCAAGATCCAGCCGATCGAGGATGTTGTGGGCGATCCTGCTCACCAGGTTGGCGTGGCGGAAACCGTGCTCGGTATAGCCCATGGCGCCCAGGTGCTCGTCGCCCTTGGTGATAAAGGCCGTCACGACGGGGTGCTGCTTGATCTCGGCCAGGGTGACCGCCATGCAAACCGCCTCATCGGTAAATGCGATGTGACCATGCTCGCGCAGAGATGTGGAGTGAATAGCGCCGCCCGCTTTGCGGCACGGCACCACACGAGGCCGCGGGCATCCCAGCCGCGGCCCCGGTATGCGCGCAGGAATCCGGGGCGGGTCAACCCTTTAAGACGCGGTTGACCGCCGACTTGATGAACCTGGCCTCGACCTTGTCCGCGATGCGCAGCTTGACCTCGTCCTCGTCGATCTCCGTGATCTCCCCGATGAGCCCCCCGGCGGTCAGGACCCGATCGCCCTTTTTCAGCTCGGAGAGCATGCGGCGGTGGGCTTCCTGCTGCTTCTTTTGCGGGCGGATGAGCAGCAGCCACATGATCCCAAAGAGCACCACGAACGGGAGCAGACTGATGATGAACCCGCCGGTTCCGGCCGCCTGCGCGCCCGGCGTGCCCGGCTGGGCGGGGGCGGTGGCCAAAAAGATCCAAGGCAGCATGGATTCAACTCCTCCCAAAGAATACAGTCCCCGGTATTCGGCGCCGGTCCTGGAAATCCTCCCTGAAGTTTACGCGACCGGGTCGATCCGCAGCTGCGGAGCACAGGCTCCGGCCTCGCGCGTCACGCGGCGGCACCGTATTCGGCCGCCCGCGATCACGCGCATATGTGTCATGGTCAGCGGCAATCGCCCGCGCCCTCACGCCCCGCCATCGCCCTCCGCGCGCCCGTCGCCGCCGTAACGGTCCAGGAACTCACGTTTGGCCTCGGGGAAGCGGTCGGCGGCGATGGCGTCCCGGATGGCGTGCATGAGCCCGTGCAGGAAATAGAGGTTGTGGTAGGTCAGGAGATAGAGCGCCAGGGCCTCGCCGGCCTTGAACAGATGCCGCAGGTAAGCCCGGCTGTACGTGCGGCAGGTGGGACAGGCGCAGGCCGGATCGAGCGGGGAGAGATCGCCGGCATAACGCGCGTCCCGCACGATGATCCTTCCCCGGCTCGTCAGAGCCGTGCCGTTCCTCGCCACCCTGGTGGGAAAGACGCAGTCGAACATGTCGATGCCGCGCTCCACCCCCTCCCAGAGGCAGTCGGGGGTGCCGACGCCCATGAGATAGCGCGGCTTGTCCTCCGGCAAAAGCGGCACCGTGGCCTCGAGCGTCTCGTACATCAATTCCTTAGGCTCCCCGACCGAGAGCCCGCCCAAACCATACCCCGGCAGAGCGAGAGCCGCCAGTTCGGCGGCGCTCCTCGCGCGCAGATCCGGGTAGACACCGCCCTGGACGATGCCGAACAGGGCCTGCTCCGCGCCGAGGGCGCGCCAGGCCGCGGCGGAGCGGGCCGCCCACCGGCCCGAGCGGGCGGCCGCCTCCTCCACCGCTTTCTTTTCCGCGGGGTAGCCGACGCACTCGTCAAAGGCCATGATGATGTCGGCCCCGAGCGCGCGCTCGATCTCCATGACCTTTTCGGGGGTAAAAAGGTGCGTCGAGCCGTCGATGTGCGAGCGGAACGCGACCCCCTCCTCGCTCACGCGCCGCAGGGCGCCGAGGGAAAAGACCTGGAATCCCCCGCTGTCGGTGAGGATGGCGCCGGGCCAGGCCATGAAGCGGTGCAGGCCGCCGGCCGCGGCGATGATGCCGGTGCCTGGCCGGAGATAGAGGTGGTATGCATTGCCCAGGATCAGACGAAAACCGATCTCCCGCACCGCTTCGGGCGGCATGGCCTTGACCGTGGCCTGGGTGCCGACGGGCATGAAGACAGGCGTGGGCACGTCCCCGCGGGCGGTGTGCAGGACGCCAAGCCTGCCCGCGTGGCCCCGCCCGCCGCGCTTTTGCAGGGTAAAGCCGAAGCTCGGGGCCGCAGCTGGTTTCTCGTCGCTCGTTACTCGTGGACCGGGACCAAAGGTACAATCCCCGTATCTCTCCGTTTCCTCCACTCCCCTGCTCCTCATTCCTTTCCCTCTCACCCGCCCCCTCGTTCCCCGAGTGACAAGTAACGAGTAACGAGTAACAAGTAACAAGTAACGAGCATCGAGCAACGAGCAACGAGTAACGAGTAACGAGTAACGAATATCGAGTATCGAGTGACGAGTATCGAGCAACGATCACCGTGCCGCGTCAGAGAATCAGCATCGCGTCGCCAAAGCTGAAGAAGCGGTATCCACAGGCCAGGGCTTCGCGGTAGGCGGCGAGGATGCGCTCCCGCCCGGCAAAGGCCGCGACGAGCATGAGCAGCGTGGACCTGGGGAGATGAAAGTTGGTCACGAGGGCGTCCACCGCCCGGAAGCGGTAGCCGGGGTAGATGAAGATCTCCGTCCAGGCGGAGCCGGCCCGCGGCAGTCCCCCCTCACTTGCCGCCTCGAGCGCCCTCACGCAGGTGGTCCCCACCGCCACGATCCGTCCTCCGTTTTCACGCGTCCGCGCGACGGCCGCGGCGGTAGCCTCGGGAATGGTGAAGAACTCCGCGTGCATGGCATGGCTCTCGACCTCGTCCGCTGCCACGGGGCGGAAGGTGCCCAAGCCCACGTGGAGGGTGAGGTAGGCCAGGCCGATGCCGGCCTCCTCCACCGCCCGCAAAAGCCCTGGGGTGAAATGCAGGCCCGCGGTGGGAGCGGCCACGGAACCCTCGTCCCGCGCGTAAACCGTCTGGTAGCGCTCCGGATCCGCCAGCGGCTCACGGATGTAGGGCGGCAGGGGCGCGCGCCCGAGGCGGTGCAGGAGCGCCTGCCAGTCCTCTTTATGCCGGAAGGCGGCCACCCGGCCGCCGAAATCCGTGCGCGCCAGTATCTCCGCCTCGAGCTCACCTTCGCCAAAGACGATCCCGGCCCCGGGAAGCGCGCGGCGGCCGGGCCGCACGAGCACCTCCCACCGGCCGTCGCCCACCGGCCGCAAAAGGAGGACCTCGACGCGGCCCCCGCCCTTTCCCGCGCGGCGTCCGATCAGCCTGGCGGGAATGACCCGGGAATCGTTGGCCACCAGGAGATCGCCGGGGCGCAGGAGCAGGGGCAGGTCCCTGAAGACATGGTGGGTGAGCGATCCCGTCCGGCGGTCGAGGCAGAGGAGGCGCGAGGCATCCCTCGGCTCGAGCGGGCGCTGGGCGATGGCCTCGGGCGGGAGGGGGTAGTCGAAGAGATCGACCCGCATCAACCCTGGAACGAAACGCCCGCGGGGGCCGGATCCTCGGCTGGGGCCAGCCAGTTCTCGATCTCGACCCCCTGGTAGTAGTGCTTGAGGATCATGCCATAAGTATACCCCAGTTCGGCCAGGGCCTTGGCTCCCCATTGGCTCAGGCCCACGCCGTGGCCCGAGCCGCGGCCCTCCACGGTAAGCCGCACGGGGATCATCACCCAGCCGCCGTCCATGACGCCCAGCCAGAGGAAGCCCGCGGACGGCGCGAGCGTGTGGAGCACCTGGGAGGCGCCGAGCGCCTCGGCCGGGGCGGCCGGCGCGGGCGCGTATTCCGTGCGCAGCTCGAAACAGGTGCTGCGGATCTTGGCGTTGCCGAGCGAAAACAAGGCGCGGAAGTTTTCCCCGCTGATCCTCGCCGTGCCGCGCTCGCCAGCCAAAACCACGATCCGGACGCGGCCGGCCTGGGTCCGGCCCTCGGCCCTGATCTCCTGGATCCGGCCCAGGGCGGGATACTTGGCCGCCACGGCTTTCTCGACTTCCTCCCAGGACAGCTCGGTGCGCCACCGGCCGTAAGGCGAGGACTCGGCCGGATCGGGCACGCCGCGCAGGTAGGCGAACGGGGTCGCGCCGGCCCAGACGGACTCCACGTCCTCCGTGTAACCGCCGGACGCCGAGTGGTAGTACGCGGAGATCAGGCGGCCCTGGTAGGTCAGGATCTCGCCCCTGGTCTCGTCCAGCGCCCGGTTCGTGCTGGCCGCCTCGACCGCCGCGCCGCCGTAGACCTGGCAGTGCACGGTCGCGCAGATATCATACCCCTCGCGGGCGTGGCTCCCGTGCCTGCCCGCCGCGTAGGTCCTCGCCGCCACGGCCTGCGCCTTGAGCGCCTCCGCGGGCCAGGCCGGGTCCACCTCGGCCGGTACGACGCCGCGCAGGTAGTCCTCGAACCCCACCTCGTCGATGAGGGTCAGGCCGCCCCCCGCCGCCTGGATGCGAAAGACGCCCCGGTAAGGACGGGTCCCGTAATAGAGGAAACCCTCGCCGGGCGTGACGCAGAGCGGCCCGGGGCCCAGGTCCGCGCCGCCGGCGGTGATGTGCCCGCCGGTTTTGGTCAAAACCAAGGCCGTCTCCGCCTCGACCTGCATCAGCCGCCCCCCGGGGCCGTCCACGGCGCTGCCCGCCGGGAGGCGCAGGGAAAGGCTGGAACGGCCCGAGGCCAACCCCACGCTGATGGTCGCGGGCAGCGCGCGCGCGGGAGCCGCGGCCGCGTCAGCCAAAAACGCGGCGGCCAAGGCAAGGATGAACGGCAAATGGAGGCGGCGCAAGCGGCGACATCCTTTCGTCCGTGATTCCGGGGGGGTTGGGGGGGGAGGGGTCGCGTCTCATGGGGGAGGTCTTCGCCGCGGGGCGGTGGGGATCCTCCCGGAGCAATCAATCAATCCTAACAAATAGCGGAACAGCTTCATGTTTTCATCCATTGCCTTTCTGGCTCGGATAGGACCTTTCTCCAATACTTCCAGGGTCAATTCGGCCGGCCCAGGCCGAGAAAGGTGTGGGCCAAGGCATTGATCTCTGGTAGTTCCCCTCTCGCTTCCGGCGGCAAGCTTTGCAGGACTTCGATGACTTACAGCCCAGGCGATCTGAGCTGTGATCCCCAAAACTCCCAGAGGCCAACAGGCTACGAGAAGAATCATGGAACCGAAGAATCACAAACAACCCAAGGCAAAAGTGGCGGAATTGCAGGCCAACTCCGGCGGCAGCGCGATATCTGTCCAGCACCGGGGGCTCCCCCGGAAACGCCGACGGTTCTGCTTCGCCCTGTGTCTTTACCGAGGTAGTTGATTGAGTATAGCCCCGTACCGGGGATGCCCATCGAAGTATAGGCGCCGCGTGGGCCGACGCCCACGCAAAAGCCTCTGCCACCGGCACTCAAGCCGATGCCGCTCTTGCTCAGGTTGATGCGCACGCCCTTGGCGATCCGGATGCTCCGGCGAAACCTGAACGCCGCCCCTTCAATGGCGGGCGGAGATTCGATCGATGACAGGAAATTATGCCACCTTCGCGAATTCCTCCGGTGACACCACCGCGAGGAGTCGTCATGTATGCCCAACAATCACAACGGCCTGGAAAAACGCCTCTGGGAATCCGCGGACAAGCTCCGCGCCAATTCCAACCTCAAGCCCTCCGAGTACTCCGTCCCCGTCCTTGGCCTGATCTTCCTGCTCTATGCCGACCTGCGCTTCGGCGAGGCGGAGAAGGAGATACAAAAGCAAGCCGCCGGCTCCCGCAAGGGCATCAGCAAGGCCGACTACCACGCCCGGGGCGTGCTCTACGTCCCGGAGAAGGCTCGTTACAGTAATCTGCTCCGGCTCCCCGAGGGCGAGAATATCGGCCAGGCCATCAATGACGCCATGAAGGCCATCGAGGCCGAGAACGAGGATCTCAAGGACGCCCTGCCCAAGATCTACAACCGCCTCAATAACGACATCATCATCCATATCATGCGGCTGCTGCATGATAGCGAGGTAACCCGCGAGGGCGACGCCATCGGCAATATCTACGAGTATTTCCTGGGCAATTTCGCCATGAAGGAAGGCCAGAAGGGCGGGGAGTTCTTTACCCCCACCACCCTGGTCCTGTTGATCGTGGAAATCATCGAACCTTTCTCCGGCAAGGTCCTCGACCCGGCCTGCGGCTCGGGCGGCATGTTCGTCCAGAGCGCCCGTTTCACCGAGCGCCACCGGGGCCGGAAAACCGAGATCTCCATCTACGGGCTCGAAAAGATCTCCGAGACCATCCGGCTCTGCCGCATGAACCTGGCCGTGCACGGCCTGGCCGGCGACATCCGCCAGGCAAACACCTACTACGACGACCCCTTCGGCTCCGTCGGCAAATTCGACTACGTCATGTCCAATCCGCCCTTCAACGTCAACGGCGTGGACAAGGAGAAGCTCTGGGGCAATCCGCGCTACCCCTTCGGCCTACCCAGGCCGGACAACGCCAACTACCTCTGGATCCAGGAGTTCTACAGCGCCCTGAACGAAACCGGCCGCGCCGGCTTCGTCATGGCCAACTCCGCCTCGGACGCCCGCGGCTCGGAGCAGGAGATCCGGCAGAAGCTCCTGGAGACGGGTTGCGTGGATGTGATGGTCGCCATCAGCTCGAACTTTTTCTACACCGTCACCCTCCCCTGCACCCTCTGGTTCCTGGACAAGGGCAAGGCCCGGACCGACCGCCGCGACAAAGTCCTCTTCATCGACGCCCGCCAAATCTATACCCAGGTCGATCGCGCCCACCGGGAATTCTCCCCAGAGCAGGTCGAATTCATCGCCAATATCGTCCGGCTCTACCGGGGCGAGGAGCCCGAGACCGAGTGGGGCAGCGAAGAGATGATGCGGGAGAAGTTCCCGGATGGCAGGTACGTTGATGTGCCGGGGTTGTGCAAGGTGGCGACGTTGAGGGAGATCGAGGAGCAGGGGTGGAGTTTGAATCCGGGAAGACATGTCGGAGCAGGTACTAATTCAAATCACGACGACGAAGGATTTTTAGAAAAAATTAATGAATTATATGAAGAATTTGGAAGACTTTCTGCTAAAGCTTCCGAACTAGAAGAGCTAATAAAAGAAAATATAACCATTTTGATGGAGGAAATCAGCTAAGTGATTTTTAATAATAAGCATTGGAGATCAATAAGATTAGGAGATGTATGCGAAGTTACTCCTGGCTATGCATTTAAAAGCACTGATTGGCTTAATGATGGGATACCAGTAATTAAGATAACTAATCTACTTGCTGATAGAACAGTAGATTTGAGTAATGTTGATTTTGTTTCAGAAAGTTTTCTGACATCAAAGGTTGCAAAATATTTATTAATTGATGGAGATATTTTAATTGCAATGACAGGTGCAACCGCTGGAAAGGTTGCACGCTTTCGTGCTAAAAAAATAAACGCACTTCTAAACCAACGTGTCGCTAGAATCAGGCCGAAGTTAATTAATTATGATTTCTTATGGGCTGTTGTCAGTAGCAGTGAATATCAAAAGAAATTTTACGATTTAGCCGACGGCGCTGCTCAACCAAACATGAGTGGTTCACAAATTGAAAATGTTGAAATTCCTTATCCACCTGCTGAGGAACAGAAAAAAATCGGCTTAATAATTAAAAATTACGATACTCTTATTGAAAACAACACCCGCCGTATCGCCATCCTTGAGGAGATGGCGCGGTTGCTTTATCGGGAGTGGTTCGTTAACTTCTGCTTCCCCGGGCATGAAGAGGTTAAGATGGTGGATTCGCCGTTGGGGCCGATTCCGAAGGGGTGGGAAGTGGGGAGGCTTGGGGATTTCGCCGATGAAGTACGCAGAAGCGTATCTCCCGAGCAAGTAGATCCGGAGACGCCTTATCTCGGCCTTGAGCATTTTCCCAGGCGCTCCATTGCTCTTTTAGAGTGGGATATGGCGAAGAATGTCCAAAGTACCAAGTTGATGTTCAAGAAGGGCGAGATTCTTTTTGGCAAGATCAGACCCTACTTTCACAAGGTAGGTGTCGCTCCAATCGATGGTGTCTGTTCCACTGACGCAATTGTGATCGTTCCCAAAAAAGAAGATCTTTTCTCGTTAGTTTTATGTACGGTGGCAAGCGATGAGTTTGTGGCTTATGCAACCCAGACATCACAAGGGACAAAGATGCCGAGAGCAAACTGGGCTGTATTAGCTGATTATCGGGTGGTCATGCCCAATGACATTATTCTCAAGAGATTTAATGCACTAATTGGTGAAATGGTTGCTCTCATTGAAAATCTGGTATTCAAGACAAGGAACCTGCGGGCGACCCGCGATCTTCTCCTCCCCCGCCTCATCTCAGGCGAGATCGACGTATCGAACCTTGGCAACACCATCATGTCTGATCAGACTTGATTCGACAGGAGGCCCGCCGGCAATGCCGGATCGCTCCATCATCCCGACCAAATTCGGCTTCCACATCGAGACCTTCGCAACGTCTATGTTTGACGTGGCGTTGGATGGAAAACGGTTGGTCGTGATGTATGGCGCCGGCCTCTTCCCGGAGCACACCCGTCGGATCGAGCCGGCCGCCGATGCCTGGCGACGGTTCCTCGGCAAGATGGATAGCTGCCGGATCTGGAGTTGGGAGCCATATTATTACCTGCCCGCGATGGACGGGACGAACTGGTGGGTTTGCTTGGAGATAGAGGGCAAACGAGTAAAGAGTGCGGGTAGCAACGCTTACCCGGGGTTGAATGGGGCTGAACCGGAGCCTACGGCGGAATTCCGTGGCTTTTTGGCGGCGTTGCGGGAGCTGCTGGGTTGTCTTGAGGATGATCTGTTGGCGCGGTTGATGGTTATTTGAAATGATTGATAGCCGGCGGCGGGGTGGCCGGGGCGGACGGCGGGCTAAAGTCCGCCGCTAACCTGGCAGAAGTACCCTGAAGGGCACTGGGAACGGTTGAGGGGATGTATTCCCAGAGACTGGATGGATACGGACCCATCCAGGGATGGGTTTTGTCAGGTTAGCGCCGGTGTTTACCCCGGCGCGGGCTGGCGGTTGAGGGGATGTATTCCCAGAGACCGGATGGATACGGACCCATCCAGGGATGGGTTTTGTCAGGTTAGCGCCGGTGTTCACCCCGGCGTGGGTGTGTTTACCCCGGCGTGCGGAGGGGCCAAAATGCCAAAGCAATATCTGCGATTGCGGTATCATGTCATCTGGTCCACGAAGATGCGCGAGAAGCTCATTAAAGACGA